>NZ_JASSPE010000001.1:0-450343 GCF_030234105.1 Paracoccus sp. SSJ
CTGGACCGGCAGGGCTTGTGAAGGAAACAGCGCGATGCCCTGTAAAGTCAGGCCGAGGCGCCCCGCCCTTCAGGTCCCCCGCCCTTCAGGTCCCCCGCCCTTCAGGTCCCCGCCCTTCAGGTCATTGCCCTTCAGGTCATTGCCCGCGCCAGTTCCGCCGCCCGCGCACGCAGGGCGAACTTCTGGATCTTGCCGGTCGAGGTCTTGGGCAGCGGCCCGAACACCACCCGCGACGGGCATTTGTAGCCCGCAAGCCCGGCGCGGCAATGCGCGATCAGGCCGGGCTCGGTCTCCTCGCCGCCCTCGCGCAGCTCCACGAAGGCGCAGGGGGTCTCGCCCCATTTCTCGCTGGGCATGGCGACCACGGCGCAAAGCGCGACGGCGGGATGGCGGTAGAGCTGTTCCTCGACCTCGATCGAGGAGATGTTCTCGCCGCCCGAGATGATGATGTCCTTGGAGCGGTCCTTGAGCTGGACATAGCCGTCGGGATGCATCACCGCCAGGTCGCCGGAATGGAACCAGCCGCCGGCAAAGGCCGCCGCCGTGGCCTCGGGGTTCTTCAGATAGCCCTTCATCACCACATTGCCGCGAAACATCACCTCGCCCAGCGTCCGGCCGTCGGCGGGCACGGGCTGCAGGGTTTCGGGGTCCATCACCGCCAGTTCGTCCAGCGACAGGTAGCGCACGCCCTGCCGGGCCTTGCGCGCCGCCTGCCCGGAAGGCGGCAAGCCGTCCCAACCGGGATTCCATTCGTTCACCACGGCCGGGCCGTAGGTTTCGGTCAGGCCGTAAAGATGGGTGACCCCGAATCCGGCCTTCGCCATGGCCTGCAGCACCGTCTCGGGCGGCGGCGCGGCGGCGGTGTTGAACGTCACCTGCTGCGGAAAGCCGCGTTTCCGGTCGGCCGCAGCGTTCAGCAGCGTGGACATGACGATGGGCGCCCCGCACAGATGCGTGACGCCGTGATCCGCGATGGCGTCGAAGATCGCCCCCGCCCGGACCCAGCGCAGGCAGACCTGCGTGCCCGCCTGCACCGGCACCGTCCAGGGAAAGCACCAGCCGTTGCAGTGAAACATCGGCAGGGTCCACAGATAGACCGGATGCCGGCCCATCCCGGCATGGATGACGTTGTTCAACGCCATCAGCGCCGCACCGCGATGGTGATAGACGACGCCCTTGGGATTGCCGGTGGTCCCCGAGGTATAGTTCAGCGAGATCGCGTCCCATTCGTCGCCGGGCGGGGTGGCGGCGAAATCCGGGTCGCCCTCGGCCAGCAGCTGCTCATAGTCCAGGCTGCCGATGGGTTCGCCCTTGGGATGGGGGGCATCGTCGGGATATTCGGCATCGTCGAAGTCGACGACCAGCGGCCGCACCCCGGCCAGGGCCAGCGCCTCGGCGGCCATTGCCGAGAACTCGCGATCCACGATCAGGACGCGGCTTTCCGCGTGGTCCAGCTGGAACGCCACGGTGGCGGGATCGGAGCGGGTGTTGATCGAATGCAGCACCGCGCCCCCGGCCATCGGCACGCCGAAATGGGCGTGGATCATCGGCGGCGTGTTCGACAGCAGGACCGAGACGGTATCCCCCCGGCCGATCCCCCGGCCCCGCAGCGCCGAGGCCAGCCGGCAGCAATCGGCCCAGAGCCGGGCATAGCCGTGGCGCTGGCGGCCATGGATCACCGCCGGGTGGTCGGGATGGATCCGCGCCGTCCGCCGCAGATAGGATATGGGCGTCATCGGCTGGTGGTTGGCCGCCGTTCGTTCCAGCCCCTCGTCGTATTCGGTCATGCTTTTCCCCCTGATCCGCCCGGATGCGTCGGACGATGCCTATCCCCTTGCCGGGCGTTCGGCCACCGGCTGGCCGGCCCTGCGCCATTCCCCGAAGCCGCCGCGCAGGGACCGCGCGTCCAGCCCCATCTCCTGCGCCACCCTCGCCGCCAGCAGCGAGCGCCAGCCCGAGGCGCAGTAGAACACATAGGTCCCGCCCTCGGCAAAGCCAGGCTTGTGATAGGGGCTGTCGGGGTCGATCCAGAACTCCAGCATCCCCCGCGGCGCGTGAAAGGCGCCGGGGATCAGCCCTTCGCGCTCAAGCTCGCGCGGGTCGCGGATATCGACCAGGACCACCTGCGGATCGTCCCGCATCCGGGCCGCCTCATCGACCGTGACCGATTGCACTACGGCCTCGGCCTCGGCCAGCAGCTGCTTGTAGCCGACAGCCATGCTCAGCGGCCCATCGTGTAGAATTCGTCGTTGGGCCGCATGCTGGACACGTTGGCCAGCCGGTTCGACATGCCGAAGAAGGCGGCGATGGCGGCGATGTCCCAGATGTCGTCCTCGTCGAAGCCGTGGCCGCGCAGGGTGGCGAAGTCGTCGTCCTCGACCTCTTGCGCGCGGGCCGAGACCTTCATGGCGAAATCCAGCATCGCCTTTTGCCGGGGCGTGATGTCGGCCTTGCGATAGTTGATCGCTACCTGGTCGGCGACCAGCGGGTTCTTGGCGCGGATGCGCAGGATCGCGCCGTGGGCGATGACGCAATACTGGCACTGGTTCACGGTCGAGGTGGCCACCACGATCATCTCGCGCTCGGCCTTGGTCAGGTTGCCGGGGCGGTCCATCAGCGCGTCGTGATAGGCGAAGAAGGCACGGAATTCGTCCGGCCGATGCGCCAGCGTCAGGAACACATTGGGGATGAAGCCGGATTTCTCCTGCACCGCCTCGATGCGGGTGCGGATATCCTCGGGCATGTCGGCAAGGCGGGGCACGGCAAAGCGGCTGACGGGGGTGTCGGCGGTTTCGGTCATGGGGTCTCCTCCAGGTCGGGCAGGATGTCTGCCAGTTGCGATTGATAGGTCCGCATCGGGTCGCGGTTGTCGCCGGCATGGGGGGCGACGCGGATCAGGCAGGTATGGGCGGAGCAGCCCTGCCCAAAGGCCGAGGTGCCGATGTCGAGCGTCAGCACATTGGGGTTGCCCGAGATTTCCGGGCCGTCCCCGACGGGCGTGAACCAGGCCCCGGTCGGCAGCACCGCAACGCCCGGCGCGGTGTCGCTGCTGATGCAGGCCGTGGCAAGGCAGGCGCCGCGCGCGTTCCACAGTCGCACCGTGGCGCCATCCACGATGCCGCGCGCCTGCGCATCGGCGGGGTTCAGCCGCAATTGCTCGCGCCCGTGGCGCTTGCCGGCCATGCTGGCGGCGCCGGTCTCCAGTTGGCTGTGCAGCCGCCCGGCCGGCTGGTGCGAGATCAGGTGCAACTCGTCCCCCCTTGCCTCGCCCAGCCATTCGGCGGGCGGCAGCCAGGCCGGATGCGCCGGGCAGTCGTCATGGTCCAGCCGCGCCAGCGTCTTGCTGCCCAGCACGATCCGCCCGCTTTCCGTGTCCAGCGCATTGCCCGCCGGGTCATGGCGAAAGCCGGCCAGATAGACATGGTTGCGCTGCACCGGAACCGGGGCATGGCCGCGTTCCCAGAAGGTCTCGAAATCCGGCATCAGGAAGCCATGCGCATGCAGGGCATGGGTGCGGCTTTCATCGTAGAGATGCCGGATCCAGCCCATCTCGTCCCGGCCCTCGTTGAACTCGGGGCCGACGCCCAGCCGCTGGGCCAATGCGTCGAAGATGTCGAAATCCGAGCGCGACTGGCCCAGCGGCGCGATGGCCTGCCGCATGGCCAGGATCAGGTCGCAGCGCTTGTTGCCGGCCAGGTCGTTGCGCTCGATCGAGGTCGAGGCCGGCAGCACGATATCCGCCCGGCGCGCGGTCGCGGTCCACATCGGATCCTGGACGACGATCGTCTCTGGCCGGGTCCATGCCTCGGACAGCCGGTTCAGGTCCTGATGGTGGTGGAAGGGATTGCCGCCCGCCCAATAGACCAGCCGGGTGTCGGGATAGTGCCGCGTCTCGCCCTGATAGGTGAAGGGCGCGCCGGGGTTCAGCAGCATGTCGCTGATCCGTGCCACCGGGATGAAGCTGTCGATGGGCTTGACCCCCTGCGACATGCCCGGCGACTTGCCGACGGAAAAGGGCGCACCCACGCCGCCGAGCGAGCCGTAGCCGTAGCCGACCCCGCCGCCCGGCAGGCCGATCTGGCCCGCCACGGCTGCCAGCCCAAGCGCCGCCCAGAAGGGCTGCTCGCCATGATGGGCGCGTTGCAGGGCCCAGCTGACGGTCAGCATGCTGCGGCTGTCCACCAGCCGCAGCGCCAAGGCCCGGATCGCATTGGCGGGCAGGCCGGTGATGGCCGCGGCCCAGGCGGCGTCCTTGCGCTGTCCGTCCGGCTTGCCGCGCAGATAGGCCAGGAACTCGTCCGAGCCGCTGGTGCAGCGGGCAAGGAAATCGGCATCGTGCCGCCCGGCCATCACGATTTCGCCTGCCAGGCCCAGCATCAGCGCCGCGTCTGTATTGGGCCGGATCGGCCACCATTCGGCGCCCACCCAATCCGGCAGGTCGTCGCGCAGCGGCGAGACATGGATCACCCGCACCCCGCGTTCCGCGATCCGGCGCAGATAGCCTTCCAGGTAATGTGCGCCGATGCCGCCGGCCTCGCTTTGCGCGGTGCGGGGCGACATGGCGCCGAAGACCACCAGCGTTTCCGTATTCTCGGCGATGTCGTCCAGCGTATTGGCCTGCCCGCCGCAGGCGCGGTCGTCGCCCAGCACATGGCGCAGGATCACCGGCCCGGCGGCGATGGAATAGGTATCGACATGGCCGGTATAGCCGCCTGCCAGGTTCAGCATCCGTTTCAGCAGCGAAGAGGCATGATGGAACCGCCCGCAAGAGGTCCAGCCGTAGCTGCCGGCAAAGATCGCGGCATTGCCGAAGCTGCCTGCGACGCGCGCGATCTCGCCGGCGACCAGATCCAGCGCCTCGTCCCAGGGAACGGCCAGGAAACGCTCGCTGCCCCGGCGATGGCGGTCGCTGCCCTCGCGTTTGGCCAGCCAGCCTTCGCGCACCATGGGGCGCAGCACGCGGCGGTCGGGTTTCGCCCATTCGGCGACGGAATGGATGATGGCCGAGGGCGCGGGGTCCAGGGCCAGCGGTTCGACGCCTGCGATCCGCCCGTCCTCGACCAGGATCGTATAGGCGCCCCAATGGCTGCAATGCGGGATGCGGCGGATCATGGCTGGCCCCCTTCAGACCACGGCTTCGATCAGGAACGGTCCCTTGCGCGACATGGCGGAACGCAGCAGGTCGAAGAAGGCTTCGGCGGTATCGGCCCGGGCCGCCTCGACCCCCATGCCGTTCGCGATGCGCACCCAGTCCAGCGCTGGATCGTCCAGGTCCAGCATCCGCCGGGCATTTTCGCCGGGGGCACCCGCGCCGACGTTCTGCAACTCTCCATGCAGGATCTTGTAGAGGCGGTTGGCAAAGACGATGGTCACCACGTCCAGCCGCTCTCGCGCCTGCGTCCACAGGCCCTGCACCGTATACATGCCGCTGCCGTCGGCTTGCAGCCCGATCACCTTGCGGTCGGGGCAAGCCACGGCGGCGCCGGTGGCCATGGGGATGCCCTCGCCGATGGAGCCGCCGGTCAGTTGCAGGAAATCATGCGGCGCGGCGCCATGGGTCGAGCGGAAGAAGTCCCGCCCCGAGGTTATGGATTCGTCGCAGACGATGGCGTCTTGCGGCATCAGATGCGCCAGCGCGATGGCGATGGCGTCCGGGGTCAGCGCGCCGCCGGGCATGTCCGGCGCGCCGTGTTCCGCCAGTCGCGGCGCAGGGGCCAGGCCGGTTTCCCCGGCCAGCGCGGCGATGGCGGCGGGCAGGTCATCGTCTGCGTCCGCCATGGCGATCACCCGGCAACCTTCGGGCAGCATCGAGCCGGGCTTGCCGGGATAGGCGAAGAAGCCGACCGGGGCATTGGCGCCGATCAGCACCAGTTGCTCGGTTTCGGCGAAGGTCGCCAGCGCCTGGTCGATGACATAGGGAACGCGGTCCAGCGCCACCCGGCCCGCGCCGCGCTGCATCCGGGCA
This sequence comes from Paracoccus sp. SSJ, assembly GCF_030234105.1. Classification (NCBI taxonomy): domain Bacteria; kingdom Pseudomonadati; phylum Pseudomonadota; class Alphaproteobacteria; order Rhodobacterales; family Paracoccaceae; genus Paracoccus; species Paracoccus sp. SSJ. Next base: position 5,966 of record NZ_JASSPE010000001.1, read on the forward strand.
TTGGCCTGCTGCGCCATGACGCGGGCATCGGTCTTTTGTGCGATACGGTCCAGCATCTCAGTCTGTGGCGCGCGCAGGGCGCGGCCGGTGACGAGGATGGTGGTGCGCTTGCCATTGCGCAGTGCCTCGGCCGCCTCGCGGATGCGGGCGGGATCGGGCGCGGCGGGGGCGGCGGGAACCACCGCTGCCGGGACCGGGGCCGAGGTCTCGGTCCAGGCGGCGTCGGCATGCAGGATCAGCGTGGCGATGCCGCCCGCGCCGGCCCGCGCCGCCGCGATGGCCTCGGCGGTGCGTTGGCCCACGGCCTCGGCGGTCTCGGCCCGGCCGATCCAATGCGACATCGGCCGGGCGAGGCTGTCGATGTCGCTGGTCAGCGGCGCGTCGAGGGCCAGGTGGCAGGTCGCATGGTCGCCCACCACGTTGACCATGGGCGAGCGCGCGCGCCGCGCGTTGTGCATGTTGGCAAGCCCGTTCGCCAGGCCGGGGCCGAGATGCAGGAGGGTCGCTGCGGGTTTCTCGGCCATGCGCGCATAACCGTCGGCGGCGCCGGTCACCACGCCCTCGAACAGGCCCAGCACGCAGCGCATCCGCGGCTGGCGGTCCAGCGCCGCGACGAAATGCATCTCGGAGGTGCCGGGATTGGCGAAGCAGGTGTCGATGCCGTTCGCCAGCAGGGTTTCGCACAGAAGATCGGCGCCGTTCATGGGGTCTCCATCAGTTTTTCGGCCTGTTCGCGCAGGTCGGAGAGCGGTTCCCAGAACGGGGACACGGCCTCCAGCAGGGTGGCGAACAGACGGTATTTGTCTTCGGCATAGGCTGCGACGGGGCCGGGGTCGGGCGCAAGGCCGTGCCCGGTCAAACCGACCCATGGCGCGGGGTCGCGGGCGTCCAGCAGGAAGCGCGCGGCGATGGCGGCAAGGCCGCGCAGGCCGGCATGGCTGCCGGGACTGCGCTGCACCGTGCAGCCGGTGACGGTCGCAAGGAACTGGGCGAAATGTTCGTCGCCCGCCAACCCGCCGCCCAGCGACAAGGCACCACCGGGCGCGCCCATTACCGCGTGGCTGGCGCGGGTGACGAAGGCCAGCGCCTCGCGCCCCGCCCAGGCAATTTGCGCGGGCGTGGCGGCTGCGGTCAGGCCGATGATCGCGCCCGAGGCATGGGGGTCGGTCCAGGGTGCGCGCTCTCCGCCCGGTTCAAGGAAGGGGTGCAGGATCAGGGCGGAATAATCCGGCGCGGGTGCGGCGGGCAGGTCGGCAAAGCGGCGCGACAGGTGATGCAGCAGCGTGGCGCCATTGAAGCAAGGATGAAAGCACAGATAGCCCGACCCCAGAGCGAATTGCTGGATCATCGCGCCGGCGGGAGCCTGCGGCATGGCGGTCGGGTCGTCCAGCAGGCAGGCATGGATCGCGCTGGTGCCGAAGATCGAGGCGCGGCCGACGCCGGCCCGGCTGCCCAGCCCCAGCCCGATCAGTGTCGCCTGCACATCGCCCGGACCCAGCAGCACCGGCAGGCCCGGCGGCAGGCCGGTCGCTTCGGCAGCGGCTTGGGACAGCTCGGCCCGTGCCGCGCCGACGGGGGTCAGGTCGGGCAGCAAATCGGCTCCGCGCGACAGGCCAAGGCTTTCTACCACCACCGGCGTCAGCGCGCCGCTGCGCCAGTCGCCCCAGACCGGCAGCAGCGCCGTCGGCTCGGCCATCAGCCGCCCGGTCAGCGCCAGGAACAGCCATTCCTTCGCCCGCAGGGCATGGGCGATGCGGGCATGGCGGGTGGGGTCGTTTTGCTGAAGCCACAGAAGCTGCAGGCTGGCCGAGGCGGCGGTCGGCCGCGTCCCGGTCGCCGCCTGCACCGCGTCCAGCGCCGGCGCCATCGCGGCCACCAACCCGCGCGCCCGTCCGTCGAGCCAGGTCAGCGCCCGTCCGACCGGCTGGCCACCCGCATCCACCGGCCAGAGCCCGTCGCCCTGCCCGGTGACGATCAGCCCCGCGAAGGGCTCCGTCACCTGCGCCGCGCAATCGTGCAGTACGGACAGCGCCTCGGCGCGGGTCCGGTGCATGTCCTGTTCGACCCGCGCGCCCTCGCGTTGCAGCGCGCCGTTCGGGCGCTCGGCCTGGGCCAGGAGGCGCCCGCCGCCGTCGAAGGCCGCCGCCTTGACCGAGGTCGTGCCGGAATCGAGGCAAAGCAGAACAGCCATCAGGACGCCTGGCGCAGCCCTTCCAGCGCGGCGCTGCTTTGCTGGCCATAGGTCTTGAACTTGACCAGGACTTCGGCGATCTGCTCGTCCGACAGCACCGGCGGCTCGCCCAGGGGCAGGCACAGCAGGTATTGCCTGGCCAGTTCCTCGACCGTGACGGCCAGCGCCAGTGCACGGGCGATAGTGGCATGGGCGGCGATGACGCCGTGATGCGCCATTAGGCAGGCGCGGCGCCCCTCCAGCGCGGCGACCACGCGGTCGGCCAGTTCCTGCGTGCCGAACAGTTCATAGGGTGCGCAGCGGATGCTGCTGCCGCCGGCGGCGGCGATGACGTAATGGATCGCCGGGATCTCGCGCCCCAGGATCGACAGCGCCGTGGCATGGGTCGAATGGGTATGCACCACCGCGTTCAGGTCGGGCCGCGCCTGCAGGATGTCGCGATGAAAGCGCCATTCGGACGAGGGCTGGACCTCGCCTTCATAGGTCGCGTCCCAGTTCATCGCCACGACATGTTCCGGTTGCAGCTTGTCATAGGGGATGCCGGTGGGCGAGATCAGGAAGCCGTCGCCGTAACGGACGCTGATATTGCCCGAGGTGCCCTTGTTGATGCCCAGCCGGTTCATGGCGCGGCAGGATTCGATCAGCTCAAGACGCAGGGCGCGTTCTTCGTCGGTCATGGGATGCCTCACTTGCAGGGATAGAGCGGCGGCTTGCCGTCAAGGATCAGCGCGATGTCGCCGGCGATCATGGTCGCGGCCTTGATCGCGGAATAGCGCGAGGCGCCGGCGATATGCGGCGAAAGCGTGACGTTGGGCAGCCTCAGCAGCGGCCAGTCGGCGGGCGGCGGCTCGGGCTCGAACGTATCCAGCGCGGCGCCGCGCAACTGTCCCGAAACCAGCGCGTCGTACAGCGCGTCATAGTCCAGCACCTGCCCGCGCGTGGTGTTCACGATATAGCCGCCGGGCTTCATCATCGCGATCCGTGCGCGAGAGATCATGCCCCTGGTCTGGGGCGTGACGCGGGGGTGCAGCGTCACCACGTCGGCGCGGGCCATCAGGTCGTCCAACTCGGCCTTTTCGAAGCCGGCGGCCGTTTCGTCGGGCGTCAGCTCCTTGAACGGGTCGTAGATCAGGATGCCGCAGCCAAAGGGTTGCAGCAGCCGCGCGACCCGTGTGCCGATGTCGCCATAGCCGACGATGCCGACGGTCAGCTCGCACAGTTCGGGGCCGGTATTGGCGTAGTGATAGAATTCGCGCCCGAACCGGCCGCTGGCGACGGCCATGTGGCCGCGGATCAGGTTGCGGGTTTCCGCCAGCAGCGAGCCGACGGTGAATTCCGCCACCGCCGAGGCATTGCGGCCGGGCGTGTTCACCACCGGGATGCCGCGCGCGCGGGCCGCCGCCATTTCGATATTCACCGGCCCGCCGCGCGATACGGCGATGGCCTTGAGCCGCGGGGCGTGGTCGAGGCTTGCTGCGGTGATCGGCGCCAGGTGAGTGATGAGGATGTCGAGATCGGCGAGGAAGTCGAAATAGTCCTCGGGCCGGCCGACGAACTCGCCCACCGGCAGGGTGGGGTCGTATTTGGTGGATTTCAGCCGCAGCGGCCAGTCGATCTCCATGCTGCGGATGGTCAGCTCGCGGCCGGGCAGTTTCTCGCGCAGTGCGGTTTCAAAGAAGCCCGGCTGCATGAAGCCGTCGCCGATGATGCCGATGGTCAGGCTGTCCGTCATGCTTTCCTCGCGGCGTTCTGTTCGGGGTCCAGACCCGGCAGCACCTCGCGATAGCTGTCGGGGTCCAGCGCGCGTTCCGCCATGACTTCGCCCGTGTGCTGGGCAAAGCCGGGCGGCGCGCGGCGATAGCTGGCGGGCGTGCGCGACAGCTTGATCGGGCTGCCGGTGCCGCGATACTCGCCGATATCCACCACCATCTCGCGGTGGATCGTATGCGGGTCGGCGATTACCTGGTCGATGCTGCGCACCGCACCGCAGGGCACGCCGGCCTTGATCAGCCGGTCGGAAAGCCCGGCGCAATCGAAGGCGGAAAGCGCCGCTTCCAGCGCCGCCTTCAGCGCGTCTCGGTGGATGTTGCGCTGGCTGTTGCTGGCAAAGCGCGCGTCCTGCGGCAGGTCGGGCCGGCCGATCATGGCGCAGAGCGTGGCGAATTGCCGATTGTTGCCGACGGCGAGAAAGATCGGCTCGGTCCCGGTGGCGAATGTGTCATAGGGGCAGATGTTGGGATGCGCATTGCCCGAGGGCCCCGCCACCCTGCCCGAAAGGTAGTAGTTGGGCAAATGCGGATGCAGCAGCGAGACGCCGCAATCGTAAAGGCTGGTCTCGACGAACTGGCCCTTGCCGCTGGTCGCGCGCTCGTTCAGCGCCATGAGGATGCCGATCGTCGCGTTGAGACCCGTCACCATGTCCACCACCGGCAGGCCCACGCGCAGCGGCTGGCCACCCGCCTCGCCATTCACGCTCATGATGCCGCAAAGCGCCTGGATCGCGGCGTCGTAGCCCGGCAGCCCGCCCATCGGCCCGTCCGCACCGAAGCCCGAGACGCGGCAATGCACCAGCCGCGGGAAGCGCCGCGCGAGTTCGTCCTGGCCCAGGCCCCAGCGTTCCATCGTGCCGGTCTTGAAATTCTCGATCAGCACATCGGCGTCTTCCAGCAGCGCCAGCAGCAACTCGCGCCCCATCTCTTGCGACAGGTCCACGGCGATGCCGCGCTTGTTGCGGTTCAGGCCCAGGAAATAGCTGGCCGCATCGCCCAGGAAGGGCGGGCCCCAGCCGCGCGTTTCGTCGCCTGCAGGGGGTTCCAGCTTGACGACATCGGCGCCGTGATCGGCCAGTATCTGGCCGGCATAGGGACCGCCCAGCACGCGGCTGGCGTCGATGACCCGAAGATTGGCGAGCGATCCGGGATTGATCATGCGGGGCTTCCTTCGCGGGTCAGGGCCGCCAGGTCGCTGCGCCATTCGGCGGCGAAGGCGGGGTAGGTTTCGGCAAGCTCATCCAGCACCCGGCCGCGCAGCAGCGACAGGGTGGCGGTGTCGGGGGCAGGGGTGGCGGCGGGCGTTTCCGCATGGTCGAAGGCAAAGCCGGTCGCCGCGCGGATCTCGTCCAGGTCATGGCCGGGATGGACGCTCTCCAGCGTGAAGCCCGGCCGCGCCTTGTCGAAGCGGAACAGCGCCTTGCCGGTCAGCAGCGCGACCGGCCCGCCGGTGCGATAGACGCCGGGGGCGCTGGCGCCGGGGGCGCTGATGAAATCGACCTTGTCCACCAACACGCGCGGCGAATGCTCTTCGCGGAACAGGATCACGCGCGGCACGGTGAAATACAGATAGGCCGAGCCGAACGAGCCGGGCCAGCGCACCTTGACCTGCGGATAGTCGCCGACGCCGACCAGGTTCACGTTGGCCTGGCCGTCGATCTGGCCGCCGCCCAGGAAAAAGGCATCCAGCCGGCCCTGGCCCGCGCTGTCGAACAGTTCTGCCGAGCCGTTGGTGAAGAAATTGTGCTCGACCGAGCCAAGGATCGACAGCCGCACCGGACGCTGTCCTTCGTCGAGCGCCCGGCGCAGCATCGCACCGGCGGCAGGCATGGGGGAGGAGGCGCCGACCGCGACATGGCGCACGCCGTCGAGCAGCCGGGCGATGGTGCAGATCAGGATCTCGCGGGGCAGGGCGGCGCTCATGCCGGCATCTCCTGCCCCACGAAGCCCGCCATGTATTCGGCAAAGCCCTTGGCCGTGCCGGCGGCGGCGGCATAGCGCATCAGCTCATCCGTGTCGGAGGCATATTCGCCCCAGAGGCCATAGGGCCAGGCGCCGCGCGGCGCCTGCGCCACGGCGCTGACGTAAAGCGCGGGCAGGGTGCCGGCGGCGGTCATCTCGTCGGCCAGCAGGCTGCGGTCCACGATGCGTTCCACCGTGACCAGCGTTTCGCTCGCGGCATAGGCCATGGCGGCCAACTCGCGCCGGCGGCCGATCCAGACATTGCCTTCTCGGTCGGCCATCGGCGCATGAAAGATCGCCACGTCGGGCCGGATCGCCGGGATCAGCGCGACGGGATCGCTCGCTGCAAAGGGATTGTCGATCACCCGCCAGTCGGGGCGGTTCGCCAGCACGTCCGAGCCGATCAGCCCGCGTATCGGCAGGAAGGGCACGCCCTTCTGCGCCGCCATCAGCCCGGCATGGATCGCGGGGCAGGTGGCGTCGAGGATGCGGATGCCGCCCTGTCGCACGGCATCGTTGAACCGCGGCGCGCCCCCGGCCTCGCCCAGCGACACGGCGCTGGTCTCGACCGTGGCGACCAGCCCGGCACCGATCAGCATGTCCACCTGCAGGCCGCCGGTCGGCACGCAGACCAGGTGCAACCCGCCCGCGCCATGCTCGATCAGCGGCCGGGTCATCGCCATCGAGACCCCGGCATAATCCACCGGCAGCGCCAGCGACATGCCCGGCGTGACGCGACGGGCCATGTCGCGCAGATCCTGTGCCATGTCGCTCCCCTCTCTTATTGTTCCAAAATACGGAACATAGTTCTGAAAATTATGATAGGCAGAGCCAAACCGGCAAGTCAATCCATTCCCATCGCGGCATTTTGCGGAAATTTCTTCAGTCGGTCGGAAATTCTTGACAAGCGAAGCAGAGCGCTGACAATAAAATACAGAATACCGTTCTACAATACAGAACAAAAGGGGAGATGATGGTGCAGACATTGGCACGGCGCGAGATGAGCCTTGAAGCACCCCGCACCACGACCACTGCCGCCGTGCGGACGCAAGGGGCGATCGGCGCCGGCATCTCGATCCGCGAGGTGGTCAAGAGATACGGCGCCTTCGTCGCGGCCGATCGCATCAGCCTGGACATCGAGCCGGGCGAGTTCATTACGCTGCTCGGCCCCTCGGGCAGCGGCAAGACCACGCTGCTGAACCTGCTCGCCGGGTTCCAGAGCCTCGATGGCGGCCAAATCCTGGTCGATGGCAGGCCGATCCAGAACGTGCCGGTGCATCGGCGCGGCTTCGGCATGGTGTTTCAAAGCTATGCGCTGTTTCCGAACATGACCGTGGCGCAGAACGTGGGCTTTCCCATGCGCATGGCCAGGATCGACCGCGAGACCACCGACCGCCGCGTGGCCGAGACGCTGGAGATGATGCGGCTGTCCGATCATGCCGGCAAGCTGCCGGCGCAGATGTCGGGCGGCCAGCAGCAGCGCGTGGCCATCGCCCGCGCCATCGTCATGCGCCCGCGCGTGGTGCTGATGGACGAACCGCTGAGCGCGCTGGACCGCCGGTTGCGCGAATCGATCCAGATCGAGCTGCGCGAGCTGCATCAGGCCATCGGCTCGACCATCCTGTTCGTGACCCATGACCAGTCCGAGGCGCTGACCATGTCCGACCGCATCGCGGTGATGGACGCGGGCCATATCGTGCAGGTGGCCCGCCCGGCCGAGATCTATCGCCGTCCGCAAAGCCGGTTCGTTGCGGGTTTCGTGGGCGAAAGCAACCTGATCGACGCGCAGGTGCTGGGCCGAAACGGCCGCGTTCTGACGCTGCGCACCCCCGGCGGCCATGTCTTCGAGGCGGAATCGCGCCATGGCGTGTCAGCGGACAGCGCCACGGTGCTGATCCGCCCCGAGCGCATCGCGATCCATACCGCCCCGGCGCCCGCTACCCTGCCTGCGACTGTGACCTCGGCGCTGTTCCTGGGCGAGGTGCTGCGCATCGAGGTGGTGCTGGACGATGGCCAGCGCCTGCTGATCCGCTGCCCCGACATTGCCGGGCGCGACTTGCCCGAGGTCGGCACGCAGGTGCATGTCGGCTGGGGCGCCGCCGACAGCTGGGTGCTGTCATGAGCGACGCGACCCTTGCCGCCCCCCGCACGTCCCTGGCGCAGCGGCTGAAAAGCCCGGTGCTGCTGCTGGTGCCGGCGGTGCTGTTCCTGGCGGTGATCTACCTGCTGCCGCTGATCGACCTGTTCCGGGTCAGCATGTCCGGCCCGACCTGGTCCACGCATTTCGAGCGGGTGTTCTCGGTTCCACTTTACTGGGAATCGCTGATCCGCACCATGCAGATTGCCTTTACGGTGGCCTGCCTCTGCGCGCTGCTGGGCTATCCCACGGCGCTGCTGATCCATCGCACGCGCGGCATCGCCCAGATCCTGATCGCGACGGCGGTGATCCTGCCCTATTTCATTGCCATCCTGATCCGCACCTATGCCTGGATGGTGCTGCTGGGGCGCAACGGCCCGATCAACAAGCTGCTGCAAACGCTGGGGCTGATCGACACGCCGCTGGCGCTGCTGTTCAACCGGGGCTCGGTGCTCTTGGGCATGACGGCGGTGCTGTTGCCGCTGATGGTGCTCAGCATCTATGCCTCGGTGGCGCGGCTGGACACCAGCCTGACGCGCGCGGCGCTGGCCTCGGGCGCGGGGCCGCTGGCGGTGTTCTGGCGCGTGCTGCTGCCGCTGACGCTGCCGGGGATCGGCGCGGGTTTCCTGCTGGTCTTCGTGGCCGGGCTGGGGTTTTTCATCACGCCGACGCTGCTGGGCGGTCCGGCGGACCAGATGTTCGCCATGCACATCACCCAGCAGGCCGATTCCATTACCGGCGAGGGTTTCCTGCAGGCCCTTGCCGTGGTGCTGCTGGTCATCACCCTGGTCGTGGTCGGCGTCGCCGGCCGGATCATGGGGTTCGAGTTCATCTGGGGCGGCGGCAAGCTGGGCGATGGCACGCCCAGGCCCGTCGCCACGGCAGCCCGCGTGCAGGCGCCGCGCCGGGGGTTCGGCATGGTGCTGGCCGATCTGCTGGGCTGGCCGCTGTTGCGGCTGATGGGGCTGCTGCCCGCCGGCTGGGGACGCTGGACGGTGCGGATCATGGGCGGGGCGGTGATCGTCGCGCTGGTCGTGCCGATCATCGTCGTCATGGTGATTTCCTTCAGCAAGGCCAGCTACCTGACCTTTCCGCCGCCGGCCTGGTCGCTGCGCTGGTACGAGAAATTCTTCAGCGACAGCAACTGGATGAACGCTTTCCGCAACTCGCTGCTGATCGCCCTGCTTTCGGCGACGATCTCGGTCAGCCTGGGCGCGACGGCGGCCATGGGCATCGTGCGCAGCAATATCCGCTACAAATCCGCGCTGATGCTCTTGCTGGTCAGCCCGATGATCGTGCCGCCGGTGGTGCTGGGCCTGTCGCTTTACGCGCTGTTCCTGAAGCTGGGGCTGGTCGGCACCTATCTCGGCCTGGCCGCCGCCCATGCCATCGGCGGCATCCCGATCGTGGTGGTGATCGTGGCGGCGTCGCTGCAGGCGGTGGACCAGCGGCTGGAGCAGGGGGCCGCGGTGCATGGCGCGTCGCCGCTGACGGTGTTCCGCACGGTGACGCTGCCCGCCATCGCGCCGGGCCTGGCGGCGGCGGTGTTCTTTGCCTTCCTGCATTCGTTCGACGAACTGGTGCTGTCGCTGTTCCTGTCCAGTCCGCGGATGAAGACCCTGCCGCTGATGCTGTGGGCGGACATCAACTATCAGCTGAACCCGGTTCTGGCCGTCGTCTCGACGCTGGAGGTGCTGCTGGTCGTGGGCGGGATCATCCTGGCCCGGCCGGTCCTGACACGCGGCAAGCCCGCGTAACCACAAGAACGTTCCAATGGAGGAGGATGGAATGCTGCGACTGAACAGACTGACCGGCGCGGTCTCGGCGCTGGTCCTGGGCGCGCTGTTGGCCGGCCCTGCGCTGGCCCAAGGCGAGGTGGTGATGCAGGATCCCGGCGGCGCCTATGGCGACGCGTTGCGCGAGGTCATGTATGACCCGTTCGAGAAGGAAACCGGCATCGACGTGGTGACCGTGCAAGAGGCGCGTTCCGGCCCCCGCATCAAGGCGCAGGTCGAGGCGGGCAAGACCGAATGGGACCTGACCTTCATCTTCGACCAGGAAACCAGGCTGCTGGGCGATTGCTGCCTGGCGGAGATCGACTATGCCAAGCTGTCGCCCGAGGCGCAGGAGACGCTGGCGACCATGCCCGACAACCTCAAGCGGCCCAAGGGCGTGGCCTTGCAGGTGATCGGCGTGGCCATGGTCTATAACACCGACACCTATGCCGAGGCGCAGCCGAAAAGCTGGGCCGACTTCTGGGATACCGAGAAATTCCCCGGCAAGCGCTGCATGCCCGCCTGGCCGCGCTTTGTCATGGAGGCCGCGCTGATGGCCGACGGCGTTCCCAAGGACCAGATCTATCCCATCGACATGGACCGCGCGCTGAAGAAGATCGCCGAGATCAAGCCGCATGTCTCGAAATGGTGGACCACCTCGGCCCAGGCGCCGCAACTGCTGCTGGATGGCGAGGCGGACATGTGCATGGCCTATACCGGCTCGTCCTCGGTCCTGGCGCTGGAAGGCGCGCCGCTGGAAGTCGAATGGAACCAGGGCTTCGTCTATTACGACTTCTTCTCGATCCCCAAGGGCGCGCCGCATTACGACAACGCGCTGAAGCTGCTGTCCTGGCGGCTGGATGCCAGGCGGGCGGCGGAATTGACCTCTGCCTATCCGGTCGCGCTGCCCTCGCCCCTGGTCTATGAGCAGGCCGATCCCGAGATCAGCAAGTATTGGGCCAACAACCCCGAGAACCTGGCCAAGGCCATCGAATGGAGCCCGGATTACTGGGGCGCCGCCTCGGGCCACGGCACCACCACGAACGAGGAATACGGCCAGGAACAGCTGAACGCGCTTCTGGCGCAGTGATGATGCCTGGGCTGGCCTGTTCGGTGCGGCCTGGGGCATATATGACAAAAGGGCGGGCCGCGCCGGCCCGCGCCAGCAAGGGAAGACCAAGCCGGACATGGACAAGGCATTCATCAAGGGGTTGCGGCTGATCGAGGCGCTTGCGCTCAGCGATCAGCCGCGCGGCGTGACCGACCTGGCCAATGCGCTGGGGCTGACGAAAAGCAATGTCCACCGCCTGCTCGCGACGCTGATCGCGCAGGGCTATGTCCGGCAGGTGCCGCCGCAAAGCCATTACGAGCTGACCACGCGGATATGGGAACTGGGCAGCTGTGTCATCCGCCGCATGGACCTGACCCGCATCGCCCGCCCCGCCATGGCCCGGCTGGCCGAGCAGACCGGAGAGACGGTGCATCTGTCGGTTCTGGACGGCAGCGAGGTGGTCTATCTCGACAAGATCGAAAGCGCCCATCACATCCGCGCCCATACCAGCGTCGGCGCCCGCGCCCCCGCCTATACCGTCGCCACCGGCAAGGCGATGCTGGCGCAGATGCCCGACAGCTATCTCGATCGCTTCGAGGGCCGGATGCAGCGCTATACCGACACCACCCGCACCACGCTTGCCGAACTGCGCGAGGATATCCGCATCGCGCGCGAGCAGGGTCATGCCCTTGTCCCCGAGGGTGAATGGCGCGAGGGCATCGCCGCCTGCGCCTGCGCGATCCTGAACCGCTCGGGCGAGCTTGCCGGCGCCATCGGCATGTCCGGCCCGGATTCGCGCATCAAGCGCAAGCAACTGCGCGAGATCGCGCCGCTTGTGATGGAGGCCGCCCGCGCCATTTCCCTGGCCCTGGGCTATGCCCCGCGCGATTGAAGCAGCAAAGGGGAATGGCATGGCCGCCGCCTATCCCGACACGCTTCTGTTCATTCATGGCCAATGGCGGCCGGGTGCCGAGGCCGCAGCATCGCGGTAACCGATCCCGCCAGCGGCGCTGTAATTGGCCGGCTGGTCCGTGCCGAACGCACGGATCTGGACGCGGCGCTGGCCGCCGCCGCGCGCGGCTTCCGGGTCTGGAGCGTGAGCGGTGCCTTCGACCGCTATCGCATCATGCGCCGATGCCATCGCCGCCATCATGGTCCGCGAACAGGGCAAGCCGCTGGCCGAGGCCAAGGGCGAGGCCATGGCCGCTGCCGATGTCATCGACTGGTTCGGCAAAGAAGGTCGCCGCGCCTATGGCCAGATCATCCCGCGCGCATGCCGGGTGTCACGCAGATGACGATCAAGCTCCCGGTCGCGGCCTTCACGCCCTGGAACTTTCCGATCAGCCAGGTCGTGCACAAGCTGTCGGGGACGCTGGCCGCCGGCTGCTCGATCATCGTCAACCCTGCTGACATGGCTACCGCATGAGGACAATCATCCGCTCGGGTGATTTCAGCCCGAACGGGTTTCCCGGCCGATGCCATGGCAGGCACCGTCGAATCTGAATGTCCATTCACGTGGCCAGTTGACGAACATATCATGAACATGCGATGCCTTCGCCATGGCGGGACGATCACTTCAGGACAAGCTGGCCATCCTTTCGGACGCGGCGAAATACGACGCGTCCTGCGCCTCCAGCGGGGGTGAGCGGCGGGACGCGCGCAGGGGTGGGCTGGGCTCGTCCGGGGGCAGCGGCATCTGCCATGCCTATACGCCGGATGGGCGCTGCATCTCGCTGCTGAAGATCCTGATGACGAATTTCTGCATCTTCGATTGCGCATATTGCATCAACCGCGTGTCGTCGAATGTCGAACGCGCGCGCTTTTCGGTCGAAGAGGTCGTGTCGCTGGTGCTGGAATTCTATCGGCGCAACTATATCGAGGGGCTGTTCCTGTCCTCGGGGATCATCCGCTCGCCTGACCAGACCATGTCCGACATGGTGCGGATCGCCCGCAGCCTGCGCGAGGACCACCTTTTCAAGGGCTACATCCACCTCAAGACGATTCCCGACGCCGCACCCGAACTGGTCCGCGAGGCAGGGCTGTGGGCCGACCGCCTGTCGATCAATGTCGAGCTGCCCCAGGATGCCAGCCTGCGCCGGTTTGCGCCCGAAAAGCGGCCCGAGACGATCCGCGGCGCCATGGCGCAGGTGCGGCTGGAGGGCGAAGCGGCGAAGGAAAAGACCTTCACCGGGCGCAAGCCGCCCCGCTTTGCGCCGGCGGGGCAAAGCACGCAGATGATCGTCGGTGCGGACGGGGCCGACGACCTGACCATCCTGAACAGCGCGACGCGGCTTTATTCCGGCTACCGGCTGCGGCGGGTCTATTATTCGGCCTTCAGTCCCATTCCCGACGCATCCTCGGCGCTGCCGCTGGTCAAGCCGCCCTTGCTGCGCGAACATCGGCTTTATCAGGCGGACTGGCTGCTGCGCTTTTACGGCTTCACGGCCGAGGAAATCGGGCAGGGCGCGACGGGCGGCCATCTGGACCTGGAGCTGGACCCCAAGCTGGCCTGGGCGCTGAAGAACCGGGGGCTGTTTCCGCTGGACGTGAACCACGCCAGCCGCGAAATGCTGTTGCGGGTGCCGGGCTTGGGCACGCGCAGCGTGGATCGCATCCTGGCCGCGCGCCGCCACCACAGCCTGCGGGTCGAGGATCTGGCCCGCATGGGCGTGCTGGTAAGGAAGGCGCGGCCCTTCATCTGCGCACCGGGCTGGACACCGCGCGGGCTGACGGACAGCGCCGGCCTGCGCGCGCGCTATGCCCCTGCGCCCGTGCAGCTTGCGTTGATATGAACTATGCCGTCGCGCTGCCCGACCAGGCCGTGTTCGAGGCATGGCGCGATGCCGCGCGTTGCGCCATCAGCCATCGCATCGCGCCGGAGCGGATCGACTGGACCGACGGCGGGCTGTTCAAGGCCGCGCCCTTGCCCGATGCCTCCGGTCCTCACGAAATCCGCGTCTCGAAGCAGTTCCTTTCGCTTGCGCGTTCGGTCGTCTGGCACAAATCGCCCGAACGCTTCGCGCTGCTTTACCAGGCGCTGTGGCGGCTGGACCGGAGCGACGGCGATCCGCTGTCGCCCGCCGATGTCCTGGGCCGCCGGTTGCAACTCATGGCAAAGGCCGTGGGCCGCGACATCCACAAGATGCATGCCTTCGTCCGTTTCCGCGAATTGCCTGCCGAGGGGCCGCGCCGCAGCTTTGCCGCTTGGTTCGAGCCGGAACACAACACGCTGGAACCGGGCAGCGCGTTCTTTGCCGGGCGCTTTGCCGACATGGACTGGCTGATCGCGACGCCGCGCCTGACGGCGCGCTTTCGGGCGGGCCGGCTGAGTTTCGCCCCCGGCGGGGCGAAGCCCGACTTGCCCGATGATGCGTCCCAGGCGCTATGGGCCACCTATTTCGCCAATATCTTCAACCCGGCCCGGATCAAGCTGGACGCGATGCGGTCGGAAATGCCCAAGAAATACTGGAAGAACCTGCCCGAGACGCGGCTGATCCCGGCGATGCTGGCCGATGCCGAGGCGCGCGTGGAACGCATGCGCGCGGCGGGGGCCTCGATCCCGCGGCCGGGGGCCGGGCCCGTCTCGACCCGCTATCGCAATGCGATGCCGCAAGCCGTCGAACCTCCCGCGACGCTGGACCAGGCCCGGCAGGCGGCGCTGCAATGCCGCCGCTGCAAGCTCTGCGAGGCGGCGACGCAAACGGTCTGGGGCGAGGGGGCCGCGGATGCGGCGGTGATGGTCGTCGGCGAACAGCCGGGCGATCACGAGGACCTGACGGGCCGGCCCTTTGCCGGTCCTGCCGGGCAATTGCTGCGCGGGATGATCGCGGATGCCGGGCTGGACGGTGCGCAGATCTGGCTGACCAACGCGGTCAAGCATTTCAAGTTCGCTCTGCGCGGCAAGCGCCGCCTGCACCGGAACCCCGCCCGCGACGAGATCCGGCATTGCCGGTGGTGGCTGGGGCTGGAACTGGCCTTCGTCCGGCCGCGCGTCACGCTGGCGCTGGGTGCCTCGGCGGCCTTTGCCCTGACCGATGACGACCGCCCGATGCATGGGCGCCGCGGCACGGTCGAGACGGGGCTGCATGGCGGTCCGGTCCTGATATCCTGGCATCCCGCCCATATCCTGCGCCTTCCCGAACCCGACCGGCGGAACCATGCCCGCCTGCAACTGGCCGAGGATCTGGCCAGGCTGGTGTCCCTGGCCGAAGAAGGAAGGCAGCGATGATCCGCCCGCCCGACATGCCTTCAGGAACATTTCCCCATGTCCCTCGTTGACCGGCAGCAACAGGAGGCGAGCATGACCGATCATGACGATCACGTCGAGAAATTCTGGAGCCGGCTCGGCGGCATAAACTCCGGCATGCTGGGCTTGACCGAGGACGCCCGGCTTGTGCCCATGTCGCATTATGCCGAAGCCGAGACGGGCAGGCTGTGGTTCATCACCGCCAAGGGGACGGACCTGGCGCGCTCGCTTGCCGCTGGCGGCAAGGATGCCGTGCATGTGGTCGGCGACGAGGGGAAGGGGCTTTTCGCCCGCATCCACGGCACGCTGGCCCTGTCGGACGACCGCGCCAAGCTTGACGAACTGTGGAATGCCGTGGCCGCGAGCTGGTTCGAGGACGGCCAGCAGGACGAGGATATCCAGCTTCTGCGTTTCGATCTTGCCGAGGCCGAGGTCTGGGCGACGGGGGGCAGCCTGTCCTTCATCTACCAGATCGCGAAGTCCAAGGTCACCGGCAACAAGCCGGATATGGGCGAGCATTTCACCCTCTCCTTCTGAACCTCGCCCCGGCGGCTTGCCCCATGGATCATGTGCGACAGCGCCGTGTCGTGATCGGTCGCCGGCGACGGAAACGGGGCGGATGACCGGTCCGCGACCCGATGGCCAGCTTGCCGGCATGTGTTGTATGATCAATGGCAAGAAGCCCGCCGGAGCCCTGATGAGAGCTGTTACCCCGCCGATGCATCGTTCATCCATTCCGTCCCTCGTGGTTTGCCGCCGAGGAACCCGCAGGCCATTTCCGCGTTCCCAAACAAGCTCGTGCTGGAGTGAGGCCACATGACAGAAGACCGCTTGCTTCAGCCCGGTCGCAATTGCTGGCGCGTCGAACCCGCAGATCGCTTCGCCTTCATCGTGGATGCCGCCGATTATTTCGTGGCCGTCCGGCAGGCCATGCTGAAGGCGCGGCATTCGATCATGCTGGTCGGCTGGGATTTCGACGCGCGCATCGGGTTTGGCCCCGGCGGGGACGACGGACCGGAAAGGCTAGGCGACTTCATCCTGTGGCTGGCCGACCGCACACCCTCGCTTGAGCTTCGGCTGCTGCGTTGGGATACCGGTGCCCTCAAGGCGATGCTGCGCGGAAATACGCTTTGGACCATCCTGCGCTGGAAGGCGCATCCGCGTATCACTCTGCGCCTTGACGGGGCGCATCCGCCTGCCGGCTCGCATCACCAGAAGATCGTGGTGATCGACGATTGCATCGCTTTCTGCGGTGGCATCGACATCACCATGGAGCGCTGGGATACGCGCGAGCACCTTGACGACGACCCGCGCCGTGTCAGCCCGGGGGGCCGGCCGCACGACCCGTGGCACGACACGACCAGCGCTTTCGACGGGGCGGCCGCCCGCGCCATCGGCGATCTTGCCCGTGATCGCTGGAATGCCGCGACGGGTGAGACGTTGCCGTCCTGCGACGAATGCCACGACTGCTGGCCCGAGACGCTGACACCGAGCTTTGCCGATATGCGTCTGGCCATCGCCCGCAGCATTCCCAGGATGGACGGCGTTGCCGCCGTGCATGAGATCGAGGCGGCCTATATCGACCTGATCGCGGGAGCGCGGCGGATGATCTATGCCGAAAGTCAGTATTTCGCCTCGCGCAAGATCGCCCATGCCATCGCGAAGCGGCTGGCCGGGGACGACCCGCCCGAGATCGTCCTGATCAACCCCCATAGTGCGAACGGCTGGCTGGAGCCCCTGGCGATGGACACGGCGCGGGCGAAGCTGGTCGAGGCGCTGCGGCGCATCGACCGCCACGGGCGCCTGCGCATCTATCACCCGGTGACGCAGGGCGGGGCCGAGATCTATGTCCATGCGAAGGTGATGGTTGTGGACGACCGGGTGCTGCGGGTGGGGTCGTCGAATTTCAACAACCGCTCGATGCGGCTCGACACGGAATGCGACGTGATCCTGTCGGCGGACGAGCCGGGCAACGAACATCTGGCCGAAAAGATCGCCGCCCTGCGCGACGACCTTCTGGCAGAGCATCTGGGCGTGACGGCGGCGGATGTGGCGGCGACGCTGAAGGAAACCGGCTCGCTGATCGCTACCGTCGAGGCGCTGCGCGGTCCGGGCCGCGGGCTGGTGCCTTATCGGATCCCAGAGCTTTCCGATTTCGAGGAGTGGCTGGCCGAGAACGAGATCCTCGATCCCAACGGCCCGGATGAGATATTCGAGTCCACGACCAGGCGCGGGCTGTTCAAGGGGTGGGAGCGGCTGCGGGGCGGGTTCCGACGCCCGGCCCGGCAATAACCAGCGGCCTCTGCCGCGCTTCAGCGATAGCGAAAGATGTCCGCGTCGGGATCGGGCTTGCCGGCGATGGCGGCGGCGGCGATCTGCGCGGCGATCATCGAGAAGGTGATGCCGTTGCCGCCGAAGCCCATCACCGCGAAGATGCGCTCATGTCCCGGCACGCGGTCGATGATCGGCAGGCCGTCGTCGGTGACGCCGAAAGGCGCGGACCAGGCATAGGCGGGCCGGCCGATACGGATGCCGGTCAGGGCGTGCAGCTTGCCGGCGATGACCTTTGCCTTGGTCGCCAGCTTGGCCGGGTCGGCATTGGTGTTCGCCGCGTCCTCGTCCTCGCCCCCGGCGATGACCCGGCCCGACCCGTCGGTGCGGAAATAGAGATAGGGGTCCGCCGCCTCCCAGACGATCGTCTCTTGCATCCAGCCGGGCAGGCCGGCCACCGGCCTTGATGCCAGCGCCCAGGTCGAGGTGACGTGATGCGACTTCGTCCTCATCTGCGGCAGGTATTCGTAGCCGGTGCAGAAGACTGCGTGCTCCGCCACCAGCACCTCGCCCTTGCGCGTGGCCAGCGCCACGCCCGAGGGCAGTTCGGCCATGTCGGTGATCTCGACCGGCGAGACGATCTGCGCCTTGCGCGCCAGCGTCGCACCAAGCAGCCCGGCCGTCAGTTGCGCGGGATTGGCCGAGGCCGAGGCATCGGACAGGATCGCCGCCGGACGGTCCATGCCGAAGCGGCCGATCAACTCGCCGCGTGCCAGATATTCGGCGCCGATGCCGATTTCCTGCCGCGCCTTAGCCTCGTTCGACAGCGCCCTTGCGCCCATCTCGTCTCCGGCCAGATAGATCGCGGGTTTCGGGCGCATTCGGCAATCGAGCCCCAGCTTTCCGGCCAGTGCGACCAGATCCGCCACCGCCCTGGCCGAGCGCAGCCAGGCGCGGTCGGCATGGTCCTTGCCGATCCTGCGGCGCAACCGGGTTAGGGGCACGTCGATCTCGTGCTGGATCATGGCCGTCGAGGCGGGGGTCGAGCCACGCACCGGCGGGCGGCGGTCCAGGATCAGGACGGATTTCCCCGCTTGCGTCAGCGCCTCGGCCACCAGCGCCCCCGAGATGCCCGCGCCCACCACGATCACGTCGAAGCGGTCGCCGGTCAGGCGGGGCAGGGGCTTTACCGTCGAGTTCGGCGTCCTGACCCAGAAGGGCGTCCCGGTGTGCAGGTCGTCCTTGCGGGTGTCGGCGTCGAGGTCGGGCATGGTCGGGGCTCCGTCGCTGAAGGCTCGCAGGTCAGGCCAGGTCGCGGACCTTGGGCTCGCGGTCCCAGTAGCGGCGGGAGGCGGTCTTGGGCAGGGCGGCAAGGTCGGTGACGCCCTCGTCCGGCTCGATCCCCGCGCGGTCCAGCAGCGGCTGCGCGCCCGGCGTATGGCCGATGGCCTTGAGATGGGCGAAGGCGTCCATGACGAAGCCGACCGCCGCGCCGTCCCGCGCCATCTTCCGCGCCGCCTGTTCGGTCAGGACCAGCGCCACCGCGTCGAACAGCACCGAGGGCGAGCCGGCGAGCTGGCCGTCGGCCCTGGCCTCGCCGCCCGACAGCGGGATGCCGCCGACCTTCGGGGCGATGGTGAAGGGTGTGCCGCCGGCCTTTTCGACCGCCGCGACCAGCCCGTCGAGTTCCGCCTTGTCCGTGCCTTCGGCGAACAGGATGCCGACCTTGCGCCCCTTCAGCGTCTGCTGCCAGTTCTTCTGGATCGACAGCGCGTCGGAAGGCTCGATATCGACCGGCTTGCGAAACGGCTTCGCCGCCTTGGGCAGGTCGAGCGCAAGCCCCGCCGCCACCCGCCTGGCCAGATCCTCGTCGATATTGCGCAGATGGCTGACCACGCGGCTGCGCACATGGTCCAGCCCCACCTTGGACAGCTCGAACACGAAGGCCGAGGCGATATGCGCCTGCTCGTTTTCGGTCTGCGAGCGCCAGAACAGGCGCGGCTGGCTGTAGTGATCGCCGAAGCTTTCGGCCCGGATCCGCAGCTTGTCGCCGGAAACCTGCTGCGGCGCGGTGGCGAAACCTTCGGCGCTGGCACGGGGGCCGGGATCTTCGCCCGCCTGGTCCAGGCTGTTCGGCTCGTAATTGGCGCGGCCCTTCGGCACCTGGGTCTGCATCATCCCGTCGCGCATCATGTTGGCAAAGGGGCATTTCGGCGCATTCACCGGGATCTGGTGGAAATTCGTCGTGCCCAGCCGCGATTTCTGCGTGTCGAGATAGGAAAACAGCCGTCCCTGCAACAGCGGGTCGTCGGAAAAATCGATCCCCGGCACGATGTTTGAGGGCAGGAAGGCGACCTGCTCGGTCTCGGCAAAGAAATTGTCGGGATTGCGGTCCAGCACCAGGCGGCCGACCATGCGCAGCGGCACGATCTCCTCGGGGATGATCTTGGTCGCGTCCAGCACGTCCCAGGGCAGGCTGTCGGCCAGTTCCTGGTCGAAGATCTGCAAGCCCAGATCCCATTCGGGATGGTCGCCGGCCGCAATCGCCTCGTAGAGGTCGCGACGGTGATAGTCGTTGTCGGCGCCCTGCATCTTGGCGCTTTCGTCCCAGACCAGCGACTGCATGCCCAGCCGCGGCCGCCAGTGGAACTTGACGAAATGCGTCTCTCCCCCGGCGTTCACCAGCTTGAAGGTATGGACGCCGAAGCCCTGCATCATGCGATAGCTGCGCGGGATGGCGCGGTCGGACATGGCCCAGATCACCGTATGCAGGCTTTCGGGCATCAGCGAGACGAAATCCCAGAACGTGTCATGGGCCGAGGCAGCCTGCGGATAGCCCCGGTCGGCCTCCATCTTGACCGAATGCACGAGGTCGGGAAACTTGATCGCGTCCTGGATGAAGAAGACCGGGATGTTGTTGCCGACCAGATCCCAGTTCCCTTCGTCGGTATAGAGCTTGACCGCGAAACCGCGCACATCGCGGGGCGTATCGACCGAGCCCGCCCCGCCCGCGACGGTGGAAAAACGCACGAAGGCGGGGGTCCGCTTGCCCTTCTTGGCAAACAGGCTGGCGCGCGTCAGCTCGGGGATCGGGTCGGTGCATTCGAAATAGCCATGCGCGGCCGAGCCGCGGGCATGCACGATGCGCTCGGGGATGCGCTCATGGTCGAAATGAAAGATCTTTTCGCGCAGAAGGAAATCTTCCAGCAGCGTCGGGCCGCGATGGCCCGCGCGCAGGCTGTTCTGGTTGTCCGAAAACGGGATGCCGTGATTGGTGGTCAGGGTCTCGCCGCCGCGCTGCTGCGTTTCGCCGGCATTGCCTTGTTCGGTCTTGTCGGGGATCGGTGCCATCGTTCCTTGCCTGCCGTGAAGGTGGGTGGGCACTGGCACACCGACCAGCGCCGCCGGAGATGGTGCAACGTCGGGCAAGGGCAACGGTTCCCCGCAGGGCATCGTCATGCGCCGGCAAGGCGCGATGGCGCCGAGGCTGCGCAGAGCGGTTTCAGGCGGGCCGCCGCCGCGACCGACAGCTTGGGGCCGAAGGTCGCAGGCCGGCCGCCGCGGGCCTTCGCCAAGGCCGGGATCGTCCGGGCAGAAGCCACGACCCCCAGGACCTCGGCAGAGCCCGACCCGCTTCGGCCCGTCATGGCGAGACCATCCATCGCATCACCGCTGCGGCCAGCGGTGGAACTTCGTCGGGAACCGGCGGCCCCCCGACCACGCTATATATTCAAGCGTTCCCATCTGGAGTATGAGAAAAGGGGGACCATCCGATGGTCAGAACAATACTTGCCGGAGCCTTTGCGGCCGCTCTTGTCGCCGCGCCGGTGCAGGCGCAGGACAACGTCCGGGACATCGTGGGCGGGATCGCCCGCGAGTATCTGCAACAGGAACAGGACCGTGCCGCCTTCTCGCAGGCGCAAAACACCAACACGCTTTCGGCCTATCAGTCCTATTTGCGGCAGTTCCCGAACGGGATGTATGCCGCACAGGCGCGTGATCGTGTGGAACGGCTGGGTGGGGCGACGTCCCGTCCCGAGACCCCGAGCGGCGCGGATACGGCTTCGCTGACGGCCCAGCAGCGCCTTGAGATCCAGCGCCGCCTGAATGCGCTGGGATATGAGACCAACGGCGTCGACGGGAATTTTGGACCGGGAACCCGCCGCGCCATCGCGCTGTGGCAGCGGGACCGCAATTATTCGCAGACCGGCGCGCTGAACGCGGCCCAGGCGAACGAGATCCTGCGGGGAACGACCAGCGGCAGCCGCTCCGACAGCGCGGATTCCGCCAGAGGTCCGGCGCAGGTCGAGGCGGCGCTGAACCTCAGCCGCCAGCAGCGCAGCGCGGTGCAGGCGGGATTGACGCGGCGCGGCTTCGACACCCGCGGTGTGGACGGGGTGTTCGGGCAAGGCACCCGCAACGCCATCGCGGCGTGGCAACGGGCCAACGACGAATCCGTCACCGGCTACCTGACCGGAGCACAGGCGGAACGGCTGATCGCCCGCTGAACGGCACGTCTCGATGAGCGCCCGATAACCGTTCTGGCGCTGGAAATCGTGCCGGCAAGCTCACGGCGTCGCGGCTGGCGCTATCCTTGCGCCGCCGGCAGGCGGGTTGTGTCGCAGCGATGCGGGAACAATTCCGCCTTTTGCGGGTTCATGTTTCCGACCGAAAGCGGGAGCGCGCCTGGGCCGGGCAGTTTGTCCGGATGGAGGAAACCATGCCCGTGATCACCAGACTTTACGAAACCTGCAATGACGCCGCCGCCGCGGTGGAGCGGATCGAGGCGCTGGCCCTGCCCGGCGTGGAGCCCTCCGTCATGGGCGGCGAAAGGTTGCGGGACTATCGCGACATGCGCGTCGAGTGCGACCCGGCGACCGGCAGGCGCATTCAGGTGCCCGATCCCGCGCCGGCCACGACAGCCGGTGCAACACTTGGTGCGGCGGTCGGCGGCGGTGCGGGGCTGCTTGCGGGACTTGGCCTTGTCGCCGTTCCCGGCTTCGGCCCGATGATGGCCGCCGGCTGGCTGGCCTCGGCCCTGACCGGCGCTGCCGGGGGTGCGCTTGCCGGCGGCACGATCGGCGCCTTCGTCGATCTGGGCATCCCCGCGGATGACGTGCCGCTTTATGCCGAAACCTTCCGGCGCGGCGGCGTCGCGCTCAGCGTCCGCTTTCCCGAGGAGCACCGGACCGTGGTCGAGGATACTCTGGCCGCGACCGCCCCCTCTGCGCTGCCGGACCTGCGCCGGCGCTATGAGGCCGAGGGCTGGCGCAGCTGAGGCGAATGTGGGTAAGCTGAAGGGGCAAGAAGGGGATATGCCGATGAATCGCGTCACCCTCGCCATCACATGCGTCGCCCTGTTCGGGCTGGCGTCCTGCAGCACGCCGGCCGAGCAATGCGAGGCGCGCGTCGCGGCCGAACAAAGGAACGTCTCGCGGCTTCTGCAAGAGGTCGAGGCGAATATCGCGCGCGGATATGCCTGGGAGAGCACGGTGAACAACACCGGCTTCCGCCTCTGCGCGGGCGGCTTCCGCGGCGGCTACGGCCGGTTGGGCCTGGGCTATTCCAGTTGCTACGGCGGTCCCGATACGGCGCGCCAGCGGGTGGCCATCGACCCCGCCGCCGAAATGCGCAAGCGCGATGCCCTGCAAAAGCGCCTTGCCGCGCTGTCCTCGCAGGGGGTGCCGCAATGCATCGCGCGCTATGGTGCGGCGAGGTGAGCCCGGACACCGCAAGCGCGTTCCCCGATCAGCCGTCCCAGGTCATATGACCAGAACCCCCAAACGCCGAAGACATGGCACCGGCAGACGCCGCACGCGCAAGGCGTCATCGACGCTGACCCGCGGGCTGAAGCTTGCCATGCGCCTTGCCTCGATGGCCTCGACGGCGCTGAGCGCGATGACGCCCAAGGTCGCGAAACCGTCCCGAACTCCGACGAAACCCGCGAAACGTGCCGGCAGGGTCCAGGACAAAGCGCGGCAGGGGTCAAGCTTTCGGGCGGGCATCCATGACTGCGACCATGGCAGCAGGCGCTACAAGCTGTTCACGCCCGGTCTCGCGGCGGACGCAAAGCCCCCGCCCTTGCTGGTCATGCTGCATGGTTGCGGCCAGACGCCCGACGATTTTGCCAAGGGCACGCGCATGAATGCGCTGGCCGGCGAGTTCGGCTTCATCGTGGTTTATCCGGCGCAGCCGCGCGATGCGCATCCCAACCGCTGCTGGAACTGGTTCGGCCGCGACGATCAGGCCCGCGGCTCGGGCGAGCCTGCCTTGCTGGCCAGCCTGACCCGCCACATCGTCGACCGGCACGGCGCCGACCCCGGCCGCGTCTATGTCGCGGGCCTTTCGGCGGGGGCTTCGGCGGCGCTGATCCTGGCGGGGGCCTATCCCGAGATCTTCGCGGCGGTCGGCGCGCATTCCGGGTTGCCTGCGGGCGCAGCGCAGGATCAGGCTTCGGCGTTGCTGGCGATGCAGCGAGGCAATCCCGGCCGGCGGCTGGAACATCCGATGCCGACCATCATATTCCATGGCAGCCGCGATCATGTGGTTCACCCCCGGAACGGACGGCTGGCTGCGATCCGGGCGCGCGAGCCCTACGCATCCTTGCGCGCGACCGAGTTTGCAGGCCAGATCCCGAACGGCCACCGCTATGTCAGGACCGTGCATCGGATCGGTTCGGGCCGCCCGCTGGTCGAGCATTGGAGCGTCGCGGGATCGGGCCATGCCTGGTCGGGCGGTTCGTCCGCCGGCCGATTCACCGATCCGAAAGGGCCCGATGCCTCGCGCGAGATGGTCCGCTTCTTCTTGCGCCACAGCCTGCCGGCGCGGCAGAGGGCGGCTCTGGCCGCGCGCCTCGCCACGGCGCAGGACGAACATTGATCGGCTGAGGGAACGGGCGGTGATCGCCTGTTTCGGTTGCGCAAATGCCCGGAATGCCTAGGTGCTGAGAGTTGGCAAGCACGCAAGCCGCACTCAACTGCCTGAAGGCTTCGATCTGTTCCGCAAAAGGCGCAGAACCTGTCGTTCTTCGGGGCTCAGTCCGGCATCGCCAAGCGCGTCATGGGTCTGGTCGCGCAACTCGATCTTCAACTCAGCGGTCAGATAGGCGTCGATGATCGCCGGATGGACATAGCATTTTCGGCAGATGGCGGGGGTATTGCCCAGGCGGGCTGCGACGGTCGCAATCGCCTTGTGCAGATTGCGCCTGGCCGCAGCCTCGCTGTCGAAGGCTTCATGGGCCGCCAAAGCCTTGGCGGCGAGAACCGTGCCGGTCCAGGTGCGGAAATCCTTGGCCGTCACGTCCCGGCCCGAAATCCTGCGCAGGTAATCGTTCACCTCGCCTGAGGTGATCTTGCGGCATTCGCCATCGTCATCGAGATACTGGAACAGTTGCTGGCCCGGCAGATCCTGCATCCTGCGTATGATGCGCGCGACGCGCCGGTCGCGGATGTCCAGATCCCATTCCTTGCCGCCCTTGCCCCTGAAGCGGAAACGCACCTTGCCACCCTGGATCCGGGCATGGCGGTCTTGCAGCGTGGTCAGCCCGCGCGAGCGGTTTTCGCGCGCGTAGCTGTCATTGCCGACCCGGATCATGGTCGTCTCCAGCAGATGCACGACGGTGGCCAGGATCTTGTCGGGAGGCATGTCGGGCAGCGCCATATCGGCATCGACGCGGGCGCGGATCTTCGGCAGGCGGACGGCGAAGTCCAGCATGTGGTCGAACTTGGCGCTGTCGCGAAACGCGCGAAAGCGCGGATGATAACGGTATTGCTTGCGACCCCGCGCGTCGCGTCCGGTGGCTTGCAGATGACCGCGCGGGTCCGGGCAGATCCAGACGTCGGCATAGGCGGGCGGAATCGCCAGTGCCTTCATGCGCTTCAGCACCGTTTCATCGCGGATCGTCCTTCCCCGTGCGTCGCGATAGGAAAAGCCCGAACCGCAGCGGCGGCGGGTGATCCCCGGCATGGCGTCGCTGACATGGATCAGGCCCACCGTTTCAGCAACGTCCCGAGGGTCGATGACGGGCGAGTTCTTGGGCATGGCGACCAGAAGAGCGCAGCAATCCGGCGGAACGCGCATGAGGCCGGCCCGGTTGCCGGCACGGCCGGGAAAAGAGGGCGGGTCGGCCGATTCCGATGGGGCCGGCTGGCGGCGATGCAGCTTTGGCAGACCGTGGCGGTGTGCGGCGAGCAAAGGCCAGGGCCATTTGAGCCTTGGGAACATTGCCGGCCCGCGCGCGGTTGGCGACGCGCCGCAATATGCCTCGGCGCTCGGCAAGAACGCCAACTGCCAGGTGCTGGTGTCGCTGACGCCGGCCTCGGGCGAAGTGCCGGTCATGGTGGGGCTGCGGCTGTTTCTGCCCGAGAGTTGGACCTCCGATCCCGTCCGGCTCGATCATGCCGGTGTGCCCGATGACCATCGTGCCTACAGGACCAGGCCCGAGATCGCGCTGGCCGAGATCGACCGGGTTCGCGCGGCCGGCATGCGCTTCGGTCGCCCGAAGGTCTTTCTTGCCGCCCTCGCCCTCGCCGCTACCGTCATGTTCAGGTAATGAACCGAGGACAAGTCCTGACCGCCAACACCTGTCCTGAACAGGGAAACGGATGGCTTCGGCATCGCGACGCTCGGCCGTAAGTTGGCACTGGCGCGCGGATTAGCGGCCGGGATTGGCGGTGGTCATCGGGCTGGCTCCACTGGGCTCAGACCTCCGCGAAGCGTATTTCCTGTGCTCCTTCCCAAAGCACCTTCGGTCCGATATGCGCAAGCTTGTCGAGGTTCGATGTCAGGGACATGAAATGATTGCCCGCCAGTTGACCCAGCTTGGAAGCGAAATGCACCCCGCCATAGGCCAGCAGGATCTCGGTCTCACTGATGCCACCGGGATAAAGGATGAACTGCCCCGGCGCGGGATAGCTGGTGTGGTTTTCATAACCGACACCGAAATCCCTGTTTCCCAGGGGAATCCAGACGCCCTCTCCGCTCCAACGGACATGGACGACCTTGCCGACATAAGGCATCTGCTTGCGGAAGGCGGCGACGGTTTCGGGTGCGGCATCCTCGAATTTCGCGGCGAACTCGATCCCGGCGAGAGTGACTTTCAGACTGGACATGGTTTCTCCTTGTTGAGTCAAGCTGGGCATGCGGGGCATGGGAGGCGCTGATCCTTGGCCATGACTTGCCTTACGGGCTTGTGGACGGGTTGGCAGCGGATCGCCTCGATGGGTTCCTTCGCTCAGGCGTGGTCGCTGATGCGTCGCGCGACATGCGCGCCTGCGCGGATCCCGGTCAGCACGCCGTCCCGCATGATGGTCTGTCCGCGCAACATGGTCAGCACCGGCCAGCCAGTCAGTTCCATTCCCTCATAGGGTGTATAATCCGCCCCATCGTTCAGCATCGCATGGGTCAGCCGGTTCTTCGCCCCGGGGTTCCAGATGGCGATGTCGGCATCCGCGCCGACCGCGATGGTGCCCTTTTTCGGGTAAAGGCCATAGGTCCGGGCATGGTTGGTCGCGGTCAGGGCAACGAAGCGATTGATATCGATGCGCCCCTTCATGACCCCTTCCGAGAACAGGATCGGCAGCCTTGCCCCCACGCCCGGAATCCCGTTCGGCACCCAACGGAAGCTGGTGCGACCCTT
The DNA here is from genome assembly GCF_030234105.1 of Paracoccus sp. SSJ. Classification (NCBI taxonomy): domain Bacteria; kingdom Pseudomonadati; phylum Pseudomonadota; class Alphaproteobacteria; order Rhodobacterales; family Paracoccaceae; genus Paracoccus; species Paracoccus sp. SSJ. The sequence goes on from NZ_JASSPE010000001.1 coordinate 33,005, forward strand.
GGGAGTCAGCTTGCCCTGCGGATCGTCGTAGCGGAACGGGCAATGGTCCGAGGAAAACACGTCGAAAACGCCCTGTTGGAGCCCCTCCCAGCAGGCTTGCTGACTCTCGTGATCGCGCGGCGGGGGTGAGCAGACGTATTTTGCACCCTCCATGTTCAGCCCTTCCAGGTCACCTTCGGTTAGCGTCAGATACTGCGGACAGGTCTCGCCGAAGATCCTGAGGCCCTTCTGCCGGGCACGGCGGATTTCCTCCATCGCCTCGCGATTCGAGACATGAACGACCATCAGCGGCACTTCGGACAGTTCGGCCAGCGAGATCGCACGATAGGTTGCCTCGCGCTCGGCGATCACGGGGCGCGACGTGGCATGGAAAACAGGCGCGGTCCTGCCCGCCTGCTCAAGCTGGTCGGTCAGATAGCGGATGACGTCGTAATTCTCGGCATGAACCATGACGAGGGCGCGGGTCTCGCGCGCGACGGCCATCACCTTCAGCAGTTCCAGATCGCTCAGTGCCAGCCCTTCATAGGTCATGAAGACCTTGAACGAGGTATAGCCCTCATGCACCAGCGCGGGCAGGTCCTGCCCCAGAACCTGTTCGGTCGGATCCGAGATGATGAGATGAAAGGACACGTCCGTATGGCAGCTACCCTCGGCCTTGGCGTGATAGTCTTTCAGGGTTTCGCGCAGGGGCACGCCGCTTTCCTGAAGGCAGAAGGGCAGCACCATCGTATTGCCGCCAAGCGCGGCGGAACGGGTGGCGCTTTCGAAATCGTCGGCCATCACGACCCCCTCGCCGTAGGGCTGCGAGATATGGACGTGGCTGTCGATGCCGCCGGGCAGAACCCATTTTCCGGTCGCGTCGATCGTTTCGTCCGCGATGCCAAGGTCGTGACCAAGCGCGGCGATACGCCCCTCGCGAATGCCGATATCGCATTGGAAGGTATCCGAAGCGGTGGAAATGCGGCCGCCCGTGATAATTGTGTCGAAGCGGGTCATGCGGATTTCTCCTTCTTGCTTCGGGGATTGTGTTCGGCGATTTCGGCGAAGGCGCGGATCATCGCCTCGCCCGTCAGGCGGTTGTGTTCCTGCAGGCGCTCGGCCAGATCGAGACGAGCGCGGGCGCGCAGCGCCACCATGATGTGTTCGTGTTCCTGGTAGGACGTGACCAGACGCTCGTCGAATTCGTTGACGGCGAAACGGTAGCGCCAGATCTTCTGTTGCAGCGCCTCGTAATTCTGCGCCAGCAGGGGATTGCCGGTCGCCTGCGCCAGAAGCTGGTGAAAGGCGTAGTTAAGTCGCGTATAGGCATTCTGATCGCGGCGGGACAGCGCTTCGCCAAGCGCGTGGTGATGTTCCTCAAGCGCGGTCATGGCCGCATCGTTGGCGCGCAGGGCGGCCAGGGTGCCGATCAGCCCCTCCAGCGCACCCTTCAGCTCGAAAATGGGACCGATGGCCGCGGCATCGATGGGGGTGACGACCGCACCGCGATTGGGGCGCAGCGTCACCAGTCCCTCGGCGGCCATGACCTTGAGCGCCTCGCGCAGGGGGGTGCGCGAGATGCCGAAACGTGCGCAAAGCTCGGCCTCGGGAATGCGGCGACCCGCGGCGAATTCGCCCTCAAGCAGGATGTTGCGCAGCTGCCCGACGACCAGATCGTGAAGCGTGGCCGCACTTTCAGGCGCCTCCGGTTCATTTCCGGCTGGTCGTATCATGATCGATGGCCCTCCCATTCCTGCCAATGTCCTTGATATGATCATTGGGCCGGGACGGCGCACAATCCTTGATCGCGCCCTGATACGAACATCTGCCCATAGCCTGCCAGCCTGTCCATCGGCACGCCGGTTTCGCGCAGGCATCCCCAGAGCGTAAAGGCCACCGAGTCCAGGATCGGGATGCCGGTCTGCCGTTCAAGCTCGGGTGCGATCAGCGGGCCGCGCATGTTGGTGCAGACGATGGCGATCGCATCAGGGCGGGCCTGCGCCACATCGAGACACATCTCGCGGATCTCCTCTTCGGTCACCTCCGCGAAAGAATGATTGTCGGACCGCCCGCTATGGCGCTCGGCCACGGTCTCGATGCCGATGGCCGCGTAGTTTGCGATGATCCGCTGCTGCACGTCCCGCGTGTAGGGCGTCACGAGGCCAAGACGCTTGACCCCCATCTCGGCCAGCAGCCGGTTCAGGCTGAGGATCGCGCTGGTCGCGGGAATACCGGTGCGCTTGGTGATCGCAGCGCACAGCCGGTCGTCGGTGTCGAAACCCAGCCAGCTTGCCGAGGTTCCGTTCCAGGCGATGATCGCGGGCTTCGCATCGGCCAGCAGATCCGCGGCCGCGAGGATCGGTTCAAGCGTGAACTGGCTGTTCGAGCCTTCGTCCAGCGCGATTCTGGTCACTCGGAAACGTCCGAAATGCACGCTCACGTCTGGATAGAGCGGCCAGGCCATCGCGCTGGTCAAGGGTTCCACAACGGTGTTCGACGAAGGGGTAAGCATCGCGAGCCCAACATTGCCGTCATTTTGCATTCATTTTCACCAAAAGATTCTGCTGTCTCATCGAAGCTTAGGCCAGCTTCGGCCTTGACCGCAAGCCTGTCATGGTGCGCCGCATCCATCCATTACTGGATCTGATGGGCCAAGACCCTTCTTAAAATGCTGATTTTTCATGCGTATTTTAGGGAAATTTCTGAAGATGCACAATCTTTCACCCGACGCACTCGTTATTTCTTGCAATGAACATTCGAATCCGCAACAGTCGTGGAAAACAGAGAACCCTTAAAAATGAATTCAAACAGGGAGAAATCAGCATGAAACTGTCGCATACCCTCGCAGCGGCTGGCATGGCGCTGCTTGCCGGCGCCACGCTGGCCGCATCCGATACGCCCCTGCGCGTCGCAGGTAATTTTTCGCAGAACATCACGCAGGTCGAGATCGAGCGGACCTTCTTCAACGGGCTGAGCGAGGCCACAGGCGTTGGTATCTCGATGAACTACAATCCAATGGATGTCGTTGGCGTGAAAGCCCCCGATGCCCTGCGGATGTTGCGCGGCGGGTCGTTCGACGTGATGTCGGTGCAGATCGGCATGGCATCACGAGACGATCCGTTCTTCGAGGGCATCGACCTGATCGGCGTCGCCCCGGATATGGAAACGCTGCGGAAAGTCGTGGACGCCTATCGCGAACCCTTCGATCAGCGCCTGCAAGAGCGCTTCAACGCCAAGGTGCTGACTCTCTGGCCGTTCGGGCCACAGGTGTTTTACTGCAACCATCCGCTTGAAAGCGTGAACGACCTGCGCGGTCTGAAGGTGCGTTCCTTCACGCCGTCGATGTCGGCGATGTTGGAAAGCTTCGGCGCAACGCCCGTGACCTTGCAATTCTCCGAGGTCTACCCCGCCTTGCAGCGCGGCGTGGCCTCTTGCGGGGTCACCTCGCCTACGTCGGGCAATACCGGCAACTGGCCCGAAGTGACCACTCATTACCTGCCGATGGCGGTATCTGGCTCGGTTCAGGGACATTTCATCAATCTTGCCGCCTGGAACCGCTTTTCGCCCGAAGAGCAGGAAAAGCTGCTGGCCGAGTTCGCAAAACTGGAAGACGAGATGTGGGGTCTCGCCACCAACTCCAGTTCCAACGCCGACGCCTGCAACACCGGGCAGGACGAATGCACGGACTACCGCAAGTTCACGATGCAGATGGTTCAGGTGACCGACGCCGACCGCGAGCGGCTGAAAAAGATCGCGGAAAGTTCGGTCCTGCCGATCTGGAAACAGACCTGCAACGCAGTGGACCCGCAATGTTCGGAGATCTGGAACGAAACCGCCGGTGCCGCCGCTGGGCTGCGGATTGATTGAGGTCCTGGCGCGCCTCGGTAGAAGCGCGCCCATCAACAAAGGTCTTCCCCATGACTTCTGACAATCCAGTCACGCAGGCGGCCACCCCTCTTGCCCGTTCTTTCGCCCTGATTGCAGGATACATGCTGTTGGGCGTGGCACTTTTCGTGACCGCCGAGATCCTGGCCCGCCGATTCTTCAACATATCACTGCAAGGCGGCGACGAACTGGGCGGCTACATGCTGGCCATCCTTGCGGCCTTCGGCTTTTCCTATGCGCTGATCGAGCGCGCCCATACCCGCGTCGAGATCTTGATCGAGCGGGTGGGCCCGCGCATCCAGGCGGTGCTGAACATCTTTTCGGCATGGTGCATCGCGCTGATGGCGGTTTTCATGGCGTGGCGCGCCTGGGCAACCCTGATGGAAAGTGTGGAATACCGCTCGCTTTCCGGCACACCGTTGATGACGCCCCTGTGGCAACCGCAATCCTTGTGGTTCGCGGGGCTTCTGCTCTTTGCGGGAGTGGCGCTGGCGGCAGCAGTCCATGCCACCCTTCTGATGCTGCACGACCAGCACAGGCTGAACCGATTTTACGGCGTCAAGACCCTCGAAGAAGTGATCGAGGAAGAAACCCTCACCTCGGAATCCGGCATGGAGAGTGCAGCAAGATGATCGGTGTTTTCGGAGCCGCGGTCGGCTTTCTCATGATGGTGGGCCTGATGCTGACGGGCTTGCCGGTGGCGGTCGCGCTGTTTCTGACAGCATTCATCGGCGCCTGGGCCTTTCTGGGTCTGCCTACGCTTCTTTCCTTCGGCAACCAGATGTGGAGCGGACAGAACGACTTTATCCTGACCGCTATCCCGCTTTTCATCTTTCTGGGCGAAATCCTGGTGCGCTCGGGCGTGACGGACGGACTTTACCGCTGCCTTTCGGATTGGCTGCGGCGCCTTCCGGGCGGGTTGCTGCATACGAACATCGGGGCAAGCACCTTCTTTTCGGCGGTTTCCGGTTCGTCGGTGGCAACGGCCGCCACCATCGGCACAGTGGCCATGCCGATCATGAAACAGCGCGGCTACGATGCCCGGCTGACCACGGGCTCCATCGCCGCTGGGGCTACGCTGGGCATCCTGCTGCCGCCCTCGATCAACATGATCATCTACGGCTCGATGACGAATACCTCGATCGGGCAGCTTTTCGCGGCCGGTGTGGTGCCGGGACTGATCCTTGCCGGGCTGTTCATGGTGCTGATCGCCGGGGTCTGCATCCTGCGGCCCGAACTTGCCGGGCCGATGCTGCCCGCGCGGTCCTGGCCCGAGAAAATCGCGAGCCTCGTTGATATCATCCCGCCGATCGTGATCTTCCTGATCGTGATGGGGACGATCTATCTGGGCTGGGCCACGCCGACCGAATCGGCGGCCATCGGGGTCGTCTGCGGTCTTGGGGTCGCCATCGCCAAACGACGTCTTTCGCTGTCGATGATGCATGAATGCATGATATCGACCGTGCGCATCTCGGCGATGATCCTGCTGATCATGGTGGCGGCGCACTTCCTGAACTTCGTGATCGGGGTGCTGGGCATTCCGCAGGCACTGACGGGCTTTGTCGCCGACGTCGGGGCGGGACCGCTTCAGATCATCCTGCTGCTGATGGTCTTCTACCTAGTCCTCGGCTGCTTCATGGAGACGCTGTCGATGATGATCGCCACGCTTCCGGTCGTCTTTCCGCTGGTCCTGCATCTGGGGATCGACCCGGTGTGGTTCGGGATCTTCCTTGTCGTGATGATGGAGATCGGGCTGATCACACCCCCCATCGGCATGAACCTCTATGTCGTGCAGGGCGTGCGGGGGCATGGCTCGATCATGGACGTGATCTATGGCGCACTGCCCTTCGTGCTGCTGATGCTGGCCTTCGTCGGCCTGCTCATCGTGTGGCCGCAGATGGCCCTTTGGCTGCCGCAGAGGCTGTTCTGAATGCTGATCATCGAGGCGGATCACCTGATCGCCCATGCCGCCGCGCCCCTGCAATCGGGTGCGGCGGTCGTCGTCATCGACGGGCTTGTCCACGCAATAGGGCCGCGGGCCGAGTTGCGGGCGCATTATCCTTTGGCCCGACGTCTTGATCTGGGCGGATCGCTGCTGCTGCCCGGCCTGATCAATGCGCACCAGCACGGGCGCGGGCTGAGCCAAATTCAGCTTGGTTATCCCGACGACCAGCTTGAACCATGGATTGCGCGCAGGCGCGGGAGGGGTGCGCCAGATACCTATGCACTGACCCGGCTTGCCGCGCTGCGAATGCTGGCAAATGGGGTCACCGCGACACTTCACGCCAATTATAGCTACGCTTCGGGCGATTACGAGGCCGAACTGCGCGCAGCGATCCGCGCCTATGCGGATACCGGACTGCGGGCTACCATCGCGGTCGGATATGCCGACCGTGGCGCGCTGATATATCCGCCCGACGACGAGGCGGCTTTCGTCTCCATGCTTTCGGCCAAGGCACGCGGGCTTATTCGCGCCGGGCGCCCCGCCTATCTGCCGCTGACCGAAACGCTTGACCTCATGGCACGGCTTTGCGCCGAATATGCCGGGCATCCGACGCTGAGTTTCGCCTATGGTCCTGCAGGACCGCAATGGGTCAGCGACGAGGCTTGGCGCGTATTGGCGGGCGATGCCGCACGGCGGGGCCTTGGGTTGCATTTTCACCTGCTGGAATCGCCTGCGCAGGCAGCGTGCGCACGACAGCTTTATCCCTCGGGCGTACTTGCGCATTTGGAAAGGCTCGGTGTGTTTCAAGCGGCGGCCAGCGCCGCGCATTTCGTCCATGCGACCGAACGCGATATTGCCGATGCCGCACGGCTTGGCATCGCGATCGTGACCAACCCGGGTTCGAATATGCGTTTGGGCAATGGCCCACCGCCGCTTGACGCGCTGCACCGGGCGGGGGTGTGCATCGCCATTGGCAGCGACAACTGCACCTTGCAGGATGACGAGGATCTGCTGGCCGAACTGCGCCTTGCCGATGCGCTGACGCGACGGGGTCGCACCGATGATGTGATGGGCGGAATGTGGATGCTCGATGCCGCGACAGGTGCCGGGACGCAGGCGGCTTTCCTGAACGGGACCGGCGCAATCGCACCAGGAATGAAAGCAGACCTGATCGCACTTGATCTTGATCCCACGCAAGGCGCTTTTCTCGACCCCGATATGGGGCTGTTGGACGTCACCATGGCCCGCGCCAAGGGGCGTGACGTGACACTGACGATGGTTGCTGGGCGCATCCTTTATCACAAGGCCAAGTTTCCCGGCGCGGATCTGGCGCAAGCCCGCCGTGCCGCCTGCCGGACGGCATATGCAGCCCGATCAGCGGGACCCGACACCCAAGCTGCAGCCGAAGAAATCGCCGAAGCCCTACGCCGTCATTACACGCAACCAGTCAGGACCTGACCTTGTTGGACGGGAGTGCAGCCGTAAAGCGGAAAAGTAAAGGGACATGCCCGTGATCGAGCGGCCAACAAGACCGAAGTCGGAGGCACTTTCTATTTTGCGCTTGGTTGGGAGGTCGCCATTTTCATGCTCTGTCCTGATCCGCATGATCATGTGTGACCGTCCAGGCCGGCTCGCCGTCAGCAATCCCGGCTATGCGTTTCTGGGCGAGGTGATCGCCCGGCTGACCAGCGGCAGTCGGCAATGGTGCTGCGCTGTTCGCATACAGGCGGCCGGGCTGCGCGCGAGGCAGTGGATGCGTCCGCCGATCCGGTGATCTTTTCGCATTCCAATGCCCGCGCCGTCTGGGATCATCCGGGCAACATCCCCGACGACCCGATGCGCGCCTGTGCCGAACGGGGCGACGATCTGCGGATGATCGCACCCCGGCGCCTGCCGGCGCTGGCCCAGCGACTTGTCGACCGGGGATACGGCGCCGCTGCGCTGGCGAAGATCATGCGCGGCAATCTTGAACGCATTGCGCGGCAGGTCTGGAAGACGGGCTGACGAGCGGAACCACCCTGGGCAACCCGCGACGGGCGTCGCGCTGTCAGGGAATGCGCGGCCGGTCGATGAACTTGCGCAGCGCGAAATGCGTGCGCACGCTGCGCACCCCGGCAATCTTCAGCAGCTTGCCTTGAAGGAAATCCTGGTAATCTTCGAGGCTGCCGACGACGACTTCAAGCAGGAAGTCCTGCGAGCCGGTCATCAGCATGCCGGCCACCACCTCGTCGAACTGCGCGACCTTCTGTTGCACCAGCTCGATCTCGTCGCCGTCCTGTCGCTCCAGCTCGACCGAGACGAAGGCGGTGATCCCGAAACCGGCGGATTTGTGGTCGATGCGGGCGGCATAGCCGGCGATCACGCCGCCCTCTTCCAGCCGTTGCAGCCGCCGCTTGCAGGGCGTGGCCGAGAGACCGACACGATCGGCCAGCTCGACCACGGGAATCCGGCCCTCCTGACCAAGAACGCGCAGTATCCGGCGATCAATCGAATCGATGGTGATATTCACGCAAACACCCCGGAACCATAGAGATAATCACTCAAGATTATGCCATGAAGCCTTCATATAGGAGAGTTTCACCGGGTAAAAGCGCTATAATCGCCCAATCATCAAGGCGAGGAGGAAATCATGGCGCTTGTGATCACGGATGAAACGCCGCCGGCGGGCTATGAACGGCTTGTCCATGTCGAAGATGTCGAAAGCGGCCTTGACGCCTTCATCTGCATCCACTCCACCGCTTGCGGTCCCGCGGCGGGAGGATGCCGGATGTGGAACTATGCCTCGCTTGACGATGCACGCCGCGATGTGCTGCGGCTGGCGGAGGGGATGACCTGCAAGAACGCCATTGCCGATCTGGGCCTTGGTGGCGGAAAGTCGGTGATCATCGGCAATTCGCGTACCGACAAGTCGGAGGCGCTGTTCCGCGCCTTCGGCCGCGCGGTCGACAGTCTGGGCGGGCTTTACTACACCGCCGAGGATGTCGGGATCACGCCCGACGACATGGCCATCGTGGCAAGCGAAACCCCCTATGCGGTCGGGCTGAACAGCGGCGCCCATGCCAGCGGCGATCCGTCGCCCTTTACCGCCGAGGGCGTGTTTCAATGCCTCCGGGTCGGGGCCGAGCAGGTCTTCGGCAGTGCCGATCTGACCGGAAAGCGGGTGTTGGTGCAGGGGCTGGGCCATGTCGGCATGGCGCTGGCCGAAAAGCTGCATGCGGCAGGGGCCGTGCTTATCGTGTCCGATCTGAACCAGAATGCGGTAAAGCGTGCGCAGACCGATCTGGGCGCAGAGATCTGCAGCCCGGAAGAGGTGTTTTCCCAGCAGATGGATATTTTCGCGCCCTGCGCCCTGGGCGGCATCCTGACCGCCGAGACGGTCGCGCGGCTGACCGCGAAGGTCGTCTGCGGGGCGGCGAACAACCAGCTTGCCGCCCCGGACATCGCCGGGCATCTGCGTGCCCGCGGCATCAGCTATCTGCCCGACTACGTCGTCAACGGCGGCGGCATCATCAGCGTCGCGGGCGAGATACACCGCCGCGGCGAAAACTATCGCCGCGAACGGCTTGCAGGCATCGCCGAGCGTATCCGCCGCATCCTGGCGCTGAGCCAAAGCAGCGGCAAGACCACCACCGAGGTCGCGAGCGACATGGTCGCGGATATTTTGGCGCAGGCGTCCTCCCGCCGGGTCCTGGCCTGATCCTCGGGACAGCAGCTCCTGCATCGCACCATCCCCTGAAAGCAGGGGGTGGCGCCGCAATTTCTATCGAAAGGGGCCCCGTTGAGCCAGGCCTTGCCAGAGGTTTCCGCGTCTGCGGGACGAAGTGCCGATCCCTTGCCTGATCGCGATCCGGTTGTCGCCGGGGCAGCGCCGGCGTCTGCGCATCTGTCAAGGCTGGCGCGGGCGGCCACCGATCACAGCCCCCTGGAGGATATGCAGGGCATTTTCACGGGCGCATTGCTGGGGGCGCTGGGGCTGGCGCTGCTGTCGCATCTGGGGTTGCTCACCAGCGGCGCCGCCGGGCTCGCGCTGATCGTTTCATATGCGTCGGGCCTTGATGTCAGCCTGTCGATGCTGCTGGTGAACGCGCCGTTCCTGGTGCTGGCCGGTCTGCGGATGGGGCGGGCCTTTACGATCAAGACCCTTGTGTCGGTCGGTCTCTTGTCCTTTCTCACATCGCTGCAACCCCACCTCGTCAGTTTCGGTCGTATCGAGCCTGCGGCGGGCGCGGTGATGGCGGGTCTGTTGCTGGGCTTCGCCGTTCTGGCGCTTTTTCGGCACCGGGCCAGTTTTGGCGGCGCCGGCATTCTGGCAATCCACTTGCAGGATCGCCGTGGCTGGCGCGCGGGTTATACCCAGCTTGCCATGGACCTGGTGGTCCTGGCGGCGGCGCTGGCGGTCGCAGACCGCAGTTCGGTCGCTTACTCGCTGATCAGCGCGATGGTGCTGAACCTGTTTCTGGCGATCAACCACCGCACCGACCGCTATGTCGCGCGGTAGTTCGCGTATTCGCGCGCCGGAATCGGCCGGCATCGCTCTCTGACAAAATGAAAACAGAGAAGTCATTTTCTAACAGTGCATATTCGTCCTTGGCATATCGACGTCGGGGAAGAGAGGAGGCCGGCCCGACCATCTCTACAGCGACCAGCACCTCAACCTGGGCGGTTTCCTGGGCATCCGCGGCACAACGGACCTTGTCGCTTTGGGATCGTCCGGGCGGACCTGGCGGAACGAACTGGAATTTCCGCTGGCCGAGACGGCGCTGGACGACCGTGTGACCCGCCCTCGCTCCATCTCGGCCTGGATCTTGCCAAGGTGTTCTCGCAGCCGCGCCAGCGCATCGAGGGGGCGGAAGGTGCCGGGGCGGTCATCGGCATGAGGGGGGCGGTCGGAAAGGGCACGCTGGATTTCGGATATGCCATGTTCGTGCAAGCATCGGACAATATCGCCATGCCAGGCGGTCGGTTCTACTTATTGCTGAGCCTTCGGATGTGAACGGCCATCCTTCCGCCTTGCACCGGTGGGCCGCTTCGCGCCGCATCGGCGAAGCATCGGCGATGCTGCCGCGTTTGATCAGCCATACGAATGTCGGCCGCGGCGGCGAATGTGTTTCCGTCAGAACCCATACCTTGCCGGCAGAAACGGTTCCGGCGCTGTCGCAGGAGGTTCGCTCGACATCAGGGCAGCCAGGTGTCGGCCGCTGGCGGGGCCGAGCGTCAGGCCCTGGTGGCCGTGGCCGAAATTGACCCATAGCCGTGGAAGCCTTGTGGATTCCCCGATCAGCGGGATCATGTCGGGCAGGCAGGGGCGGGTGCCTGTCCATGGCTGGATCTCATCGGCCCGCCCGATGTCCAGGATACCGCGCGCCGCCGCTTCGGCGCTGGCCAGTTGCGCGTAGTCCGGCGGAAGGTGCAGCCGGGCAAGATGCGCGCCGGTGGTGATCCGCAGCCCTTGTTCGACCGGGGTGGCGACGTATCCGTGGTCGGTGTCCAGCATCGGCACGTTCAGCGGAACCGGCGCGGTATAGTGGCGATGATAGCCGCGCTTGTAGACCATCGGGACGCGGATGCCCAATCCGGCCAGCAATCGCGGCGTCCACGGGCCGGCGGCAAGCACCAGATGCGGCGCCGACCAATCGCGCCCTGCCGTCTTTGCCGTCCAGCCGGTGGCGGTTGCCCGGATCGCGGTCACCTCGGCCCCGACGATATGCCCGCCTCGGGCGACGAGGGCAGCCGCATAGGCCATGGTCAGGCGACCGGGATTGCTGACGCTCCAGGGATCGAGCCAGTGGATGGCGCCTGCACCGGGCTCCGTGATGGCCGGTTCGGCCGCCTGAAGCGCCGCCGCATCCATCACCGCCAGGTTCAGGCCATGACGCGCGGCCATCTCCTTGCTGCGGCGGGCGGCAGCCTCGAACACGCGCGGGTTGCGGAAGTATTCGCGGTATCCGGTGCGACGGACCAAGCTTCCCGCGCCGGAGGCGTCGATGAAATCCCGATGCGCCGCCAGCGAGGTTCGGATCAGGCTTTCATAGGCCGCCGACAGGAGGGCATGGCGCGCGGGGGTCGAGTGGAACCCGTAGCGGACCAGTGCGCCGGCCTGCCATGCCAGTTCGCGCCATCGCGCGCGGACATCGTTCCTGCGGCCCAGAAGCACCCCCAGCAGGAAACCGGGCCCAAGCGGCATCGCATAGGGGGCGACGGCCTCGCGCTGGAGGATGCCGGCATTGCCGAAACTGGTTTCGCAGCCCGGCTCCTTGCGGTCGATGACGGTCACGGTCCAGCCGCGCTCCTGCAGTGCCAGGGCGGTAGAGACGCCGACGATGCCGGCACCGATGACAAGGGCCTCGTTCATTGCGGATAACGGCCTCTCATTCCCGACCTGCAAGGTGACGCAGGAAATAATCGACAGTCCGGCGAAGGGCATAGGGGTGAAAGGCAACGCCATGGCCGGCGCCCGGCACGATGAGCATGTCGAAATCGGCATCGGCCTTCACCAGCGCATCGACAAGGCGCAGCATCTGGCTGGGCTGGACATTGTCGTCCATCTCTCCCTGAACCAGGAACAGCTTGCCGGCGATCCGGTCGGCCACATCGGCGCTGGCCAGGCCGCGGCGGGAACCGGCATCCATGCCCTGGAACATCTCTGCCCAGTTGGCGATATACAGCGAAACATCGTGGTTGCCGCAGATCGACACCCCGACGGTGAAGAAATCGGGATGGACCGCCATCCCGCGAACCGTCGCGTAGCCGCCGCCCGAGAACCCGGTCAAACCGACGCCCTCTGCAATGTCCATCCAGGGGCGGTCCGTCGCCAGGGACCTGATGGCCGCCACATGGTCGGCAAGGCCCCCGCAGCTTTCCATCCTTCCATGGGAATGCAGCCAGAAATCCCGGGATCGTCCCGGTGTTCCGGGGCCGTCAAGCAGAAGCGTGACGAAGCCCGCCGCGGCGAGGCCCTCGGCATATCGGGCATAGGTTGTCTGGCCGAACGATTTCGGCGCCATGAAGACCTGCGGACCGCCATAGATGACGTCGATGACCGGATAGGATTTCTCCGGATCGAACCCCGGGGGCTTGTAGAGCACTCCCCAAAGCTCCGTTTCGCCGTCCAGGGCCTGGACATGAAACGGCTCGGGCAGCGGCATGTCGGCGGGCCAGGCTGCCCCGGCATCCGCATGTTCCAGCATCGTGACCACCCTGCCGTTCCGGTCATACAGGGCCGAGACGGGCGGCCGGTCCGGCGCTTCATGGGCGGCGACGAAAAACGTTCCGTCGGGGCTGGTCCCGTTCGGATATCGCCCGCTGCCGGCCGGAACTTGCGTCAGTGCGCGTGGCGGCAGGGACAGGTCATGGTTGAGATCCTGATGGGTCAGGCGGCGCAGATCCGTTCCGTCGAAGCGGATCGAATAGACCTGGAGGTAATAGGGATCCAGCCGCGGCTCACGGCCTGCGGCAGCGAAGAGGACGGTTTCGGCATCCTCGTCGACATGGAGGATCGAAACGACGTTCCATCCGCCCGCGGTGATGCGGCGGCGGCTGCGCGGATCGCCGGGCTCGACGAAATAGAGATGGCGCCAGCCGTCAGCCATCGACGACCAGAGGATGCGGCCGTCGCGCAGCACCTGTGGTTGCGGGCTCGGGCTGAAACATGGCCTCCCCGCCGCGGGGCCCTCCTCGATGACCAGTCGCGTGGTGTCGCCGGTTGCGGTGTCCACCTGCCAGAAATCCAGCCGATCTCCGTCGCGCGATCCTTCATGCAGGTAGAAGTGACCTCCGTCGTCGGACCACCAGGCGGGATAGCTGATCAGCGGATTGGCGCCAAAGCTGACCAGTCGATCCATCCTGGCTGGCACCCGCTGTCCGTTCCTGTCGATGAACCACAACTCGCTCAACGCGCCATGTTCATCGCCGGGAAACCAACAGCTTCTCTCCGATCCCGTCCGGCGCGCTGGCCTTTTCGCTGGACCATGTTCGCCGCGTCCGGGCGGGCGAAATCGCACCGCCCAAGGACGAGATGCTGGCGGTCTTCCACGAGCTGTGCAGCACCGACGGCCACGAGGTCGTGCAGGGCATTGCCGCCGGGGCGGAGCCCGGAGCCTCGGTCGTGCGCGCCGTCTATGAGGAACTGCGCGACATGATCCTGGACGATCTGCGCGCTGCGGGCGATGTCGATGTCGTCCTGCTTGCGCTTCACGGAGCGATGATCGCGCAGGGATACGACGATTGCGAAGGCGATCTGCTGGCCCGCATCCGCGAGATTGCGCCCCGGGCGATCATCGGCGCCCAGCTGGACCCGCATTGCAGCCTGACCGAAACCATGGTCGCCAATGCCGACCTGATCACCATCATGCGGGAATATCCCCATACCGATTTCGCCGAACGGGCAGCGGATCTGCATCGGCATTGCCTGCGGGCGGCGCGGGGGGAGATCCGCCCGGCGGCGGCGCTGATCGACTGCCGGATGATCGGTTTCTTTCCGACCACGGACGGCGCGATGAAGCAGGTTGTCGGGGCCTTTCGCCACAGCAGCGCCGAGCCGCGCATCGTTACCGCGGAATTCGCGCATGGCTTTCCCTGGGGCGACGTGCCGGAGATGGGCGCGCGCGTGCTGGTTTACGCGGATGGCGATGTGGAAATCGCCAAGGCAGAGGCCCTGCGGCTGGCGCGGCTGGTCCATGACAGGCGGCGGGAATTGCAGGCCGCATTCCCCGACCTCGCGTCCTCGCTCGACCGGGCGGAGGGGCTGGACGGCCTGGTCGTGCTGGGCGACTTTGCCGACAATCCCGGCGGCGGGGCGCCCGGCGACAGCACCTTTGTCCTGCGTGAACTGCTGGATCGCGGCATTGCCGATGCGGCGATCGGCGCTTTCCACGACCCGGAGGCGGCGCGGCTTTGCGCCGATGCCGGGCCGGGCGCTACGATCCGGCTGCGTCTGGGCGGCAAGCTGGGACCGGAATCCGGCGACCCGGTCGATCTGGTGGTCGAGATCCTCGGCTTCAAGGGCGGCGATCGGGTGAATTTCTGAGCCGGCTCGCCCCGAGCTTTTCTGGGCCCGGTCCAATCACCGCAAGAGCGCCATGGCCTCTTGAGCAGGCGGGGCGGGTGGAGTGCCCGCCTCTTGCCCCGACAGCCCCATTCTCGGAGGGTCCAGCAGGGCCGAAGGGCTGTCGGTTGGAACGTGCAAGTCGGAAGGGGAGGAGGGTGCCCAGCCAAGTTCTGTAAATTAGCTACAAATAATTTGACATCTGTAGTGCAGCTACTATTCTCCGTCCTGTTCGGTATTGCGGCGCGTGGGTGATCGCATGGAGGTGCCGGACGCTTTGCGGAGGAACCCTTGATGAAACGTCCACTCGCGCTGTCTTCAGCGCTTGCCTTCCTATGCTCGGTCGCCAGTGCCCAGGCGGCGCCGCTGACGGTTTATTGCCCGATGTCGGATGACGATTGCGGCTCGGTCCTGGCGGCCTTTGCCGCCGATACCGGAAACGAGGCGCGCTTTGTCCGCATCGGCGCGGGCGAGATCCTGGCCCGTATCCGGGCCGAGAAGGCCAATCCGCAGGCCGGGCTATGGCTGGCCGGCGCCGCCGACAATTTCATCCAGGCGGCCGAGGAGGGGCTCCTGGCGCCGCACAAGGCGGCCGGCATCGACAAGGTCGATCCGCGCTTTGCCGACAAGGACGGCGCCTGGACGCCGATTTCCATGTCGCCGCTGGTCTTCGCCTATAACGCCGATCTGGTCGAGGAAGCGCAGGCGCCGATCCCCGACAGCTGGACGAGCTTCGCCGACCCGGCCTATCAGAAGAACGTCGCGCTGGCCCATGCTGCGTCCTCGGGCACGGCCTATGTCGCACTGGCCTCGGTCGTGCAGCTTTCCGGCGAGGACGAGGGCTTCCAGCTGATGAAGGACATCGACAAGAACGTCATCCAGTATACCCGCTCGGGCGTCGCGCCCTCGCGCATGGTCGCGAATGGCGAGGTGGCGCTGGCCATGGCCTTTACCCAGGATGTCGAGGCGGCGCTGGCTGCCGGCTATCCGCTGGACTATGCCTTCCCGAAAGAGGGCACCGGCTTCGAGGTGAACGCCGCCGCCGCCGTCGCCAATGCGCCCGATGATCAGGCCACGGCCGCCACCGCCTTCCTGGACTGGGTGCTGACCGAAAAGGGCCAGGCCGCCATGGGCGCCACCTTCCGCGGCCCGATCGTGCCCGGCTATGTCCACCCCGAGGCGAGGATCGACCTCAGCAACGTCAAGCTGATCGATTACGATTTCGCCTGGGCCGGTGCCAACCGCGCCCGCCTGCTAGAGCGTTACGAGAACGAAGTCCGCCACAAGGCCGACGCCCAGTAAGGCGCCAAGGAGCCCGTCCCCATGTCTTTGCAAACCGACACCGCCGCGCGGCCGGGGGCGGGCTGGGCCTTGCCCGCGCCGCTGCGCCGCATCGCTGCCGATCCCTGGCTGTTCGGCATCTTCGTCCTGCTGACGCTCTCGGTGCTGGTCTTCGCCGTCCTGCCCATCGTCAACGTGCTGAAGCAGGCGGTCTGGACGCCGGAGGGCTTTGACCTTGCCGCGCTGAAGACCACGCTGGCACAGCCCTTCGTCTGGCGCGCGCTTGGCAATACGCTGATCCTGGGCGCGACCTCGGCGCTGGTCGCAACGGTGGCGGGCTTTGTCATGGCCTTTGCCGTGACGCGGACCACCATGCCCGGCAAGGGCTTCATCCACGCGGCGGCGCTGCTGCCGATCATCTCGCCGCCCTTCGTCATGGCGCTGGCCATCGTGATCCTGTTCGGCCGCTCGGGGCTCATCACGCGTGAACTGCTGGGCATCCGCAACGCCAATGTCTACGGCTTTCACAGCCTGGTGCTGATCCAGTCGCTGGCCTTCACCCCCATCGCCTATCTGAACATCAAGGGCATGCTGCAATCCATCGACAGCGCGCTGGAGGATGCCTCGGCCTCGCTGGGCGGCACGCGTTGGACCACCTTCCGGCAGGTGACGCTGCCCCTGGTGACGCCCGCGATCCTCAGCTCCATCCTGCTGGTCTTCGTCAAATCGGTCGAGGATTTCGGCAATCCGATGCTGATCGGCGGGCCGTTCAGCACGCTGGCGGTCGAGGCCTATTCGCAGATGGTGGGCTATTTCAACCTGAACGCCGGCGCGCTGCTGGCCAGCCTGATGCTGATCCCGTCGATGACCGCCTTCCTGATCCACCGCTATTGGGTCAGCAAGAAAAGCTATGTCACCGTGACCGGCAAGCCCACGGCGCAGTCGATCCGCATTTCGGGCGCGCGGGTGGTGCTGCCGCTGTCGCTGGTTTGCTACTTCCTGGCGCTGACCATCCTGCTGTTCTATGCGACCGTGTTCTATGTCAGCTTCACCAAGCTGCCGGGCGTCAACAACACGCTGACGCTGGACCATTACCGGACCGTCTTCACCGCCGGCTTCGATACGCTGGGCAATTCGCTGTATCTGGCCGGCATTGCCACGCCGGTTACGGCGATTGCCGGCATGATGATCGCCTATCTTCTGGTGCGCCGTGCCTTCCCGGGCAGCTTCCTGCTGCGCTGGGGCACGCTTTTGTCCTTTGCCGCGCCGGGCACCATCCTGGGCATCGGCTATATCGGCACCTTCAACACGCCGCCCCTGCTGCTGACCGGCACCGCCGCCATCATCATCGCGGCCATGGTGGTCAAGAACCTGCAGGTGGGCATCGAGGCCGGCACCAACCAGCTGCAACAGATCGACCGCTCGATCGAAGAGGCGTCGACCATCCTTGGCGCCTCCAGCGGCCGGACCTTCACCAGCGTCACCCTGCCGCTTCTGCGTCCGGCGCTGTTTTCCTCGGTCGCTTATGCCTTCACCCGGTCGCTGACCACGCTCAGCGCGGTGATCTTCCTGGTCTCGGCCAATTGGACGCTGATCACCGTGACCATCCTGTCGCAGGTCGAGACGCTCAAGACCGGCGTCGCCGCAGCCTGGTGCTGCATCCTGGTCGTGGTGGTGCTGGCCATCCTTGCCCTCATGCAACTCGTTCTGAACCGCAGCGCGCGCGAAAGGTGACATCCCATGTCGAACGTCGTTTTCCAGAATATCGTCAAGCAATTCCCCGCCGCCGGCGGGGCGCCGGGCGGGCTTGCGGTACAAGACCTGGACCTGACCATCGAGGAAGGCTCGCTGGTCACGCTGCTGGGCCCTTCGGGTTGCGGCAAGACCACCACGCTGCGGATGCTCGCGGGGTTCGAGACGCCCACCTCGGGCCGCATCACCATCGGCGGGCGCGACGTGACGCATCTGCCGGTCAATGCCCGCAATGTCGGCATGGTGTTCCAAAGCTATGCGCTGTTTCCGCACATGACCGTGCGCCAGAACGTCGAATACGGTGCCAAGCTGCAGAACCTCTCGAAGGCCGAACTGAACAGCCGCGTGGACGAGATGCTCGAGACCATGGCGCTGACCCCCTATGCCGACCGCGCGCCCTCGCGCCTGTCGGGCGGCCAGCAGCAGCGCGTGGCGCTGGCCCGCGCCGTGGTCACCCGGCCCAAGGTGCTGCTCTTCGACGAGCCGCTGTCGAACCTCGATGCGCAGCTGCGCGAGCGGATGCGGGACGAGTTGCGGGCGATCCAGCTGCGCCTGGGCATCACCAGCCTTTACGTCACCCATGACCAAAGCGAGGCGATGGCGATTTCCGACCGCGTCGTGGTGATGCGCAACGGCGTCGTAGAACAGGCCGACACGCCGATGAACGTCTATGCCCGCCCCGGCACCGCCTTCGTGGCCGAGTTCATGGGCAAGGCCAATATCCTCGAGGGCGAGGTGCAGGAAATCGGCGAGGCGACCGTACGCACCCGCATCGCCGGCGCCAGTTTCGAGCTGCCGCGCGGTCCGCATCCCTTGCGCCCCGGCCAGCGCGTGCGCTGCGTGCTGCGGCCCGAATACCTGCGCATCGATCCGCAGGGCCCGCTGACCGCCACCGTCAAGCGCGTCGTCTTCCAGGGCGGCCATGTCGAATACCTGACCGAGATCGGCGGGCAGGAATGCACCGTCACCGACGCGCAATATTTCCACGGCGGTATCGCCGAACAGGGCCGGCCCCTGCGGCTGGCGCTGGACACAAGGCCGGTCTGGATGCTGGCCGACGACCAAAACACGAACGCATTGAAAGCAGCCTGACCATGAACCTGATGACCACGACCGACCTCGACGCCGAAATCGCCGCCACCGCCCGCGCCGCCGCGCTGGCCGCCGGCGCCATCGCGCGCGAAGCATTCCTGAACGCCACGCCCGCCGATCTCGCGACCGAGCAGAAGGCCGGGTTTTTCGACATCGTGACCGTCACCGACAAGGCCGCCGAGGTCGAGGCCAGCCGCATCATCTGGGACCGCCTGCCGCAATCGCGCATCCTGGGCGAGGAAAGCGGCTGGCAGGGCGCGGGCCCGGCCAGCTGGATCATCGACCCGATCGACGGCACCAGCAACTTCGCCTCGGGCCTGCCGTTCTTCAGCGTCTCGATTGCTGCCTATTACGAGGGCCGGCCGGTCTGCGCCGCGATCTACGACCCGATCCGGGACGAGCTGTTCATGGCCGAGAGCGGCCGGCTGACCCTGAACGGCGCCCCCGTCGCGCTTTATGCCAAGGGGCTTGCCGACCGCGAGGTCGAGCTTTTGACCAATGCCCCTTACGAAGGCGCGCGCCCGACGCCCGAGACGCTGGCGGGCTTCGCCGATGTGGTCGACAGCTTCCGCGCCGTGCGGCGGCTGGGCTCCTGCGCGCTGCATCTGGCCTATGTCGCGGCGGGCCGGGTGGTGGTCTGCTACGAATCCAAGTTCAGCGCCTGGGACATCGCAGCGGGGCTGCAACTGGTGCAGGCGGCGGGCGGCATCGTCCATGCCCGCGACGCCGAGGGCGCGCCCATCGGCACCGGCCACGACGACCTGTCCCGCGTCCGCAGGCTGGTCGTGGCGCAGAAGGGGTTTGACTATTCCGGCTCTTGCCTGTCGAAACTGATGGACCATGGCGCCCTTTGACGGCGCCGTCCTGACTGCGCGAGGTGAGATGCTTGACCGGATCCGTCAATCCCTGGCCAGCTTCACCCCGGCCGAGCGCCGGGTGGCCGAGGCGGTGCTGGATACGCCCAGCACCGCGATCACCTGGTCGATCTCGGATGCGGCGCGCATCGCAAAGGTCAGCGAACCCTCGATCATCCGCTTCTGCAGGCGGCTGGACTGCGACGGTTTTCCCGATTTCCGGCTGAAGCTGGCGCAGCAATTGGCCAAGCACCAGCCCGCGCCGCAACCTTTGGCGCGGCCGGGGTCGGGCAACGACGATCCGCTGGCGGCAATGGTCGACGACATCTTCCAGCGCGCCGGGCAGGCCATCGAGGAGGCACGGCGCGATCTGGATCTGGGCGCCCTGCGCGCGGCGGTCGCCATGCTGGGCAAGGCGCGGCGCGTGGATATCTATGGCTATGGCAGCTCGGGCTTCATGGCCAGCGAGGCGCAGCACCGGCTGGCGGCCCTTGCCATTCCAGCCGTGGCCTATTCCGACCCGACCTTGCAGATGCACTCGGCGCCGCTGTTGGGGCCGGGCGACCTTTTGTTCGTGCTGTCCTTCTCGGGGCTGACCAGCTACCTCATCTCGAACATCGAGATCGCGCGCAAGGCCGGAGCGCCGGTGCTGGCCATCTCGCCCAAGGGATCCATCGTCGCCTCACTTGCCGATGTGAACCTGAACTTGAACGCCTATCGGCAGTCCTCGGGCCGGATGGCGGTCCCGACGGGCCGCGTGGCGCCGATGTATGTCCTGCTCGACGCGCTGTTCGCGGCGATGGCCGAAGAAATGGGCGGGGAGCATTGAGCTTGCTGCGACAGTTCGCCCCCGCATCGCGAACAGGCCCGGCCGACCGAAGGAAACGATGCGGATTGCAAGACCGGGAAGGCCGCGCCGCCGCCCATAGACAAGGAAAGGGACCGCCCATGTCGAAACGACTGACCATGATCGCGCTGCTGCTTGCCGCCTGGCCCGCGCTGGCAGATGACGCCTCGAACCTCAATCCCGGGGTCACCACCTCGGAGCTGCTGGCGACCGCGCCGGTGCATTGGGTCTCGGTCCCGCAGATCGCGGCCAGCCTTGAGGGACAGCCGCCGATGGCCGTGGGCTTCGACGTGGACGATACGGTGCTGTTCTCCACGCCCTGCTTCTATTACGGCAAGAACAGGTATTCGCCCGGTTCCGAGGATTACCTCAAGATGGACGAGTTCTGGACCGACATCCACACCAACAATTGCGACCAGTATTCGATGCCGAAAGAGGTTGCGCGCGAATTGCTGGACATGCATGTGGCGCGCGGCGACGACATCTATTTCATCACCGGCCGGACCAAGGGCAGCGGCGAGGAAACCCTGACCGCGACGCTGCAAAAGGCCTTCGACCTTGAAAAGATGCATGACGTGGTCTTTACCGCCTCGTCGGAAAACAAGGTGCAGTTCCTGAAGGATCACGGGCTGAAGATCTATTACGGCGACGCCGACAGCGACATGCGTGCGGCGCTTGAGGCGGGGATCCGGCCTATCCGCGTCATGCGGGCGCAAAACTCCAGCTACAAGCCCGACCCGCGCAACGGCAGTTTCGGCGAAGAGGTCATCGTCAATTCGACCCAGTAGCCGCCAGGATCGCCGACGAAAGCGCCAATGGAACAGAGGCAGGGGAAAGCTTTGAAAGGCCGCGCATGAGGTGTGCTTTGGGGATGCCCAGGCGTTTCCCACCTCGGCTGGTTGCCTCGCCGATGCCGAGGATGCAACAGTTCCGCATCGGGGAGGAAGCATGCGCCGGCCAAATCAGACCAGGGTCCGAACATACAGGCTGGCCGCCCTGCTGTGGGCGATGGTCCTGCTTGCGGCGCCCGTTTCCGCCGAGGAGTTGCGGATCATCACCTCCTACCAGGCCGACGTGGTCGATCCGATGCTGGAGGCCTTTGGGCGCAGCCGCCCCGATATCCGCATCCGTGTCCTGAACAAGAACACCCATGCCGCCGTCGACGAGGTGCTGGCCGGCAATGATCGCGGGTTCGACCTGTTCTGGGCTTCGGCGCCCGAGGCTTTCGTGGTGCTGGACAAGGCCGGGCGTCTGGCCGATCTGGGCGATGGGCCTTATGCGGATTTCGCCTGGTCCGCCGTCGGATGGACCTGGCGCGCGCCGCGCGACGGGCCGGTGCCGCAGGACTGGAACGACCTGCTTGACCCCGCCTTCACCCAAGGCATCGCCATGTCGCATCCGATGCGATCCGGCACGATGCATTCGCTGCTGGAGACGATCTTGCAGGATCGCGGCTGGCAGGCGGGCTGGGCGTGGATTCTGGAGCTGGCGGGGCAGTTGAACACCATCTCGGCGCGCAGCTTCGGCGTGCTGGAGGGCGTCGAACGTGGCGATTTCGCCATCGGCCTGACCATCGACTTCCTGGCGCTGGCCCGCGACGGGCTGGTCTTTCGCTACGGCCGGCCGGTCATCCTCATCCCCGCACGGATCGCCGCCTTGCAGGGCGGCACCCAGCCCGAGGCGGCGAAGGTGTTCATCGATTTCGTCCTTTCGTCCGAGGGGCAGCGCATCCTGCTGCGCCCCGACATCCGGCGCATTCCGGTCGATCCCGAGATCCGCGCCGAGCTGTCGGAATCGCTGGACCCGGCGATCCGGGCTGCGCTGAATTTCAGCTGGTCGCGCTACGATCCCGAACTGGCCGCGCGCCGCTACTGGCAGGTCAAGCAGTTGTTCGAGGCCTTCGTTGCCCGCGACCTGCTGCTGCGCCGCGATCTGTGGCGGCGTCTGCGGGCGCTGGACGATGCGCCCCCGGCGGAACGTGCCCGCATTCGCCGGCTGCTGACATGGATGCCGCTGACCGAACATCAGGCGCGCTCGGTCCCGACGGATCGCGAGACGCTTTTGGAATGGTCGGAGCGCTCGCACACGATCCTGCGCGATGCCGAGGCGCTGATCCGTGCATTGGAGCAGCCATGATCCGCCGCGGCTCGATCCGGGGGCGGCTGATGGCGGCGCTGGTGCTGGTCGTGATCATCGCGGCTGGGGTGCTGGCGGTCGGCATGGTGGTGATGCTGCGGGCCGAGCGCGACTTTCGCGCATTGGCGCAGGACCGCATCCCCGCCGTTGCGCTGGCGGGCGAGTTGGCCGAGGCGACGGGCGAACTGGCCGCGCTGGCAATGCAGATGATCGCCGACCCCGCCATGCCTGCCGAGGGAACGCGCCGCGCCATCGACAGCGCCTCGCAAGGGGTCGAGGGGGTGCTGGCTTCGCCCCTCTGGCTGGCAGCGCCCGAACGCGCCGAGACCCGCGCCGGGATCGAGGTGGCCGAGCGCGCCCTGCGCCGCGCGCTGACGGGTTTCGGCAGGCTCAGCGCCGACCTGACCCGGCGCGCGCGGCTTGATGCCCGAACCGGGGCCGACCTGCGCTGGATCCACGCCGATGTGCAGGATCAGGTGCAGGGGATCCTCAGCGACCTGTCCTTCAACATGGATACGCAGCTGGCGGCGCTGGTCGTGAATACCGACCCGGATGCGCGCGCCGGGGCTGAGCAGGCGCTGTCGCAGGACTGGCTGCTGCGCGACCGGGTGCAGCAGATCGGCTCCGAGGCAGCGACGCTGACCGCGCTTCTGTTGCAGGCGCGCTCGGCCGACAGCCTGGACGCGCTGGAACAGACCGGCATGCTTGGCCGCGATACGCTGGACCGGCTGGCGCTGGCGCAACTGAACCTGCCGCAGCGTGTCGATGTGACGCTGCTGATGCAGGCGCTGGACCGGCTGAAGGCGCTGGCCTCGGGGTCGGACAGCATCTTTGTCCAGCAACAGCAGCGGCTGGAGTTGCACCGCGCCGCCGTGTCCGAATTGCAGACCGCACAGGCCGCCCTGGCCAGGATGCAGGCGCTTTTGACCGATCTGGGCCGGACCGAGCGGATCGGGGCGCAGCGCCGCGCCGATGCCGCCGCAACGGCGATCCTGCGCGGTTCGGTCTGGCTGGGGCTGGTGACGCTGCTGGGTGCGGCGGCGACGGCCATGATCCTGGCGGTCTTTGTCCACAACCGCATCCTGCTGCGGATCGAGGCGCTTTCCGCCGACCTGACCCGGATCGCAGGCAGCGATTCCGACATGCCCCGCCCCCAAGGCGACGAGATCGCCGAGATGGCCCGCGCGGTCGAGGTCTTCCGCGCCTCGGTCCAGGCCCGCCAGCAGGCGCTTGAGCGGCTGGAAATGACGCAGCGCGAACTGGTGCAGGCGGGCAAGATGGCGGCGCTTGGCCAGATGTCCGCCGCGATCAGCCATGAGATCAACCAGCCGCTGGCCGCCATCGGCCACCGCCTGCACAACCTTGGCGCGGCTCATCCCGATGCCCGCCCGGCCATCGCGCGGATCGAGGCGCTGCTGGAGCGCATCACCCGCACCATCGGCCATCTGCGCCGTATCGCGCGCCGCTCGGCCCATCGCAATGCGCGGGTGATGCTGGCCGAGCCGGTGCAGGCCGCGCTGGACCTGCTGGACCACCGCCTGCGGGCCGAGGGCGTGCGCGTGGACTGTGCCGATCTGGCCGGGCTGGCGGTCGCAGGGGACGAGATCCTGCTGGAGCAGGTGCTGCTGAACATCCTGGGCAATGCGCTGGATGCGATCGGGGCACGCGAGAATGCCTCCGAGCCGGGCCTGATCCGTATCGAGTTGCAGGCACGCGACCCCGTCCTGCTGGTCGTTCGCGACAATGGCGTGGGCTTGGAGGGCCAGAGCGGGCAGACGCTGACCGATCCTTTCGTGACCACCAAGGAGCCGGGCAAGGGGCTTGGCCTTGGCCTTTCCATCGCGTTCAACGTCATGCAGGACATGGGCGGGCATCTGGAAATCGAGCAGCACGCCGAAGGCGGCGCCGAGGTCCGGCTGCGCCTGAACCGCTGGCAGGAGGAGGGATGACATGCCCGAGGTGATGCTGGTCGAGGACGATGCCGACCTGCGGCAGGCGACTGCCGAGACGCTGGAACTGGCCGGTTTCCGGGTCCATGCCTTCGACGCCGCGGCGCCCGCGCTGGACGTGCTGCGGCCTGATTTTCCGGGCGTGATCCTGTCGGACCTGCGGATGCCGGGGCTTTCGGGGTTGGATTTTCTGGATCGCGCGCGCGGGGTTGCGCCGGATGTGCCCTTCGTCCTGATCACCGCCCATGGCGACGTGCCCGCCGCGATCCGCGCCATGCGGGGCGGGGCGCATGACTTTCTGGAAAAGCCCTGCGCGCCGGAACTGATGCTGGATGTGCTGAAGCGGGCGCAGGCGATGCGCGACCTGCATCTGGAAAACGCCCGCCTGCGCCAGATACGGATCGAGGACCGCCTGATCGGGCGATCCGCCGCCATGCAGGACTTGCGCCAGAGGCTGCGCGCGCTGGCGGGCCTGCAACTCGATCTGCTGATCGCGGGCGAGACCGGCACCGGCAAGGAACTGGTGGCCCGCATCCTGCACGACCTGTCCCCGCGTGGCGAGGGGCCTTTCGTCGCCATCAACTGCGGCGCGCTGTCGGAGCCCGAGGTGGACCGGGAACTGTTCGGCACCAGCGATGCGCCCGGCCTGATCGCGCGGGCCGAAGGCGGGACGCTTTATCTGGACGAGCTTGAATCCATGCCTGACGGGCTTCAGGTCCGCCTGCTGCGCGTGGTCGAATCGCGCGAGATCACCCCGCTTGGCGCGGCCCCCCGTCCGGTCGATCTGCGTATCCTCGGCAGCGTCAAGCGCCCGCCCGATGCGCTGGTGGCCGAAGGGCGGCTGCGCGCCGACCTGTTTCATCGCTTCAACGCCACGCTGCCTCTGCCTTCTTTGCGCGACCGCGAGGATGACGCTGCCCTGCTGGTCGCCCATTTCGCTGCCGAGGCCGCCGCCCGCCACGATCTGCCGAAACCCCATATCGACAGCGTCCTGCGCCGCCGGATCGCTTATCACGACTGGCCCGGCAATGTCCGCGAGGCCCGCAACCTGGCCGAGCGGCTGGTGATCGGGTTGGATACCGACTTTCCGACGCCGGGCCCCGGGGGCGAGACGGCCGGCATGGGCTATGACGCCGCGATGGAGGGTTTCGAGGCCCGCCTGCTGCGATCCGCGCTGATCCAGACCGGCGGGCGCAAGGCCGAGGCCGCCGCACTTCTGGGCATCCCGCGCAAGCGGCTTTACCTGCGACTGCGCCATCTCGACATGCTGTGAGCCACCCGGATGGGTCAGGAACGACCCATCGAGCGTGTCGAAAATGACCCATAATAATTAATTAAAACAAATACTTGCAAGGCTATCAGGCGTCATGCACAGTTGTCGCGCGCCAATGGAATGCCGGCCTGTCCCGGCCCACCTGACGCCTCTGGGAGGAGAAACATGAACAGAATGCTTACGCTCAGCGCCGCCGCGCTGATGATGACCTCGGCTGCCGCCTTCGCCGATACGGTGACGGTGGTGACCTCGTTCCCGCGCGACCTGACCGACCCGTTCAAGGCCGCCTTCGAGACGGCATATCCCGGCACGACGCTGGAGGTGGTCAGCCGCAACACCAACGCCGCCGTCTCGCATCTGCAAGAGACCCGCAGCGCCAACACCATCGACCTGATGTGGGCCTCGGCCCCCGACGCCTTCGAGGTGCTGAAGGAGGAAGGGCTGCTGGCCAAGGTCGACGTGCAGTTCGAGGGCATCCCCGACGCCATCGGCGGCTATCCGGTCCACGATCCCGACGGCACCTATTTCGGCTTTGCCGCCTCGGGTTACGGGATCATGTATAATACCCGCTATGTTCAGGCCAACGACCTGCCCGTCGCGCAGGAATGGGAGGACTTGAAGCGCGCCGAATATAACGGCCATGTCGCGATGTCCTCGCCCTCGCGTTCCGGCACCACCCACCTGACGGTCGAGACCGTGCTGCAAGGCGAGGGCTGGGACCAGGGTTGGGCGACGTGGAAGTGGATCTCGGGCAACATGAACACCGTGACCGAGCGCAGCTTCGGCGTGCCCGATGCGGTGAATTCGGGCGCGACGGGCTTCGGCATCGTGATCGACTTCTTCGGCCTGGCGTCCAAGGCGTCGGGCTTTCCGGTCGAACTGGTCTATCCCAGCGTGACCGCCATCGTTCCCGCCAATATCGGCATCATCGAGAATGCCCCCAACCAGGAGGGCGCCAGGCAATTCGTCGAGTTCTTGCTGTCGCCCGAGGGCCAGCAGGTGCTGCTGAACCCCGCGATCATGCGCCTGCCGGTCAATCCTGAAGCCTATGCCAACGCGCCCGAGGGATTCCCCAACCCGTTCTCGGAAGAATTCGCGCCGGGTGCGATCGAATTCGACGTGGACAAGTCGGGGGTGCGCTACAATCTGGTGAACTCGCTGTTCGACGTGCTGGTGACCTATCGGCTGGATGACCTGCGCGCTGCCGTCGCCGCCGTGCAGAAGGCCGAGGCCGCCCATGCCGAGACCGGCAACGAGGAAGCCGCCGCCCTGATCGCCGAGGCCCGCGCATTGGTCGAGGCCATGCCGATCACCGAGGAGCAATCGCTGGACCCGTCCTTCACGCAGGTCTTCACCATCTCGCGTGCGGAGCCCGATACCGAGGTCGTCGGCCGTCAGGCCGAGGTCGAACAGTCCTGGGACAGCTTCGCGGTCGAGAATTACCGCAAGGCGAAGGAGCTGGCCGACCAGGCCGCCGCGTTGAACTGACCGCAGGAAGTCCGATCCCGCGCCGCCCCTGGTGGCGCGGGTATCCGTCACGCCCCTCTGACGCCCCGAGGACACCATGCCCGACACATCCCAGACCGCTTCGCGCGGGTTCACGCTGTTTCCCCGCCTGTCGGGTGCCGCCGTCGCGGGCATCCTGATCGCGATCTTCCTGATGGCATTCCTGATCCTGCCGGTGGCGCAGGTGATCTATGTGGCATTCCTGGACGCCCGCACGGGTGCCTTCACGCTGCAGAACTTTCAGGATTTCTTCAGCACGACGCTGTTTCGCGAAAGCTTCGTGAACTCGTTCTACGTCTCGGCGATGTCGGTGGTGGTGGCGACGCTGATCGCGCTGCCCCTGGCCTATATCACCACGCGCTTCAACTTCGCGGGCACGGCGGCGATCCAGGCGCTGGGGATCATCCCGCTGATCATGCCGCCCTTTGTCGGCGCGGTCGCCATGTCGCTGCTGTTCGGGCGCAACGGCTCGATCAACCTGCTTCTGAACCAGTATTTCGGCTTCCGCATTCCGTTCATGGAGGGGTTGAACGGCGTCATCCTGGTCCAGTCGATCCATTATTTCCCCTTCATCCTGATCAACCTGTCGGCCAGCCTGCGCAATATCGACCGCTCGATGGAGGAGGCGGCGCAGAACCTCGGCTCGCACGGGGTGCGGATGTTCCGGCGCATCGTCTTTCCGCTGGCGATGCCGGGCTATCTGGCCGGGGCGGCGCTGGTCTTCATCAAGGTCTTCGACGACCTGGGCACGCCGCTTTTGCTGAACGTCAACAACATGCTGGCCCCGCAGGCCTATCTGCGCATCACCGGGGTCGGGATCAACGACCCGATGGGCTATGTGATCTCGTTCATCCTGGTGGCGTTCTCGGTCTTTTCGCTCTGGGCGTCCTTTCTGTTCATGCGCGGCAAGGATTACGCGACCGTGCAGAAAGGCGGCGGGGGCCTGTCGCGCCGTGACCTGAAGGCGAGCGAGAAATGGCTGGCCTGGGGCGTGATCGTGCTGATCCTCGCCATGGTGCTGTCGCCGCATCTGGGGCTGCTGCTGCTGGCCTTCGGCACGATCTGGTCGTTTTCGCCGTTGCCCGACGGGTTCACCGTGCAGCATTTCGGGACGATCTTCACCCAGTCCTCGCAATATGTCTGGAATACGATCGTCTATGCCGGATCGGCGGCGCTGATCGACGTCGTGCTGGGCACCGCCATCGCCTATATCGTGATCCGCACCAAGGTGGCGGGGCGCAAATGGCTGGACTATATGGCGACCGCCGCGCTGGCCGTGCCGGGGGTGGTGCTGGGCATCGGCTATCTGCGCATGTTCCACGGCATCCAGCTTCCCTTCGGCCTGGGCCAGATGTCCAGCTTCTGGGGCATCATCATCGTGGCGCTGGCGGTGCGGCGGCTGCCTTACGCCCTGCGCGCCTGCATGGCGGCGCTGCAACAGGTCTCGCTGTCGCTTGAGGAAGCCGCCGAAAGCCTTGGCGCTTCGCGCGCCAGCACCATCCGACGCATCGTGGTGCCGCTGATGACGGGCGGCATCCTTGCCGGCTTCGTCACCAGCTTCGCCACTGCGGCGGTCGAGTTGTCGGCCACGATCATGCTGGTCGGGCGGTCCTCGGACGCGCCCCTGGCCTATGGCATCTATCTTTACATGCAATCGCCCGCCGGACGCGGCCCCGGCGCCGCGCTTGGCATCCTTGCCGTGGTGATCGTGGCGCTTGGCACTTACCTGTCGCAACGCATCATCGAGCGCGAACGCGCCCGCCAGACCATGACCGGCCAGCAGCACTAGGAGACGGAACAGATGACACAGACCAAAGCCGGCATCCGCATCGAGGATCTGCACCTGTCGTTCGGCGACACCAAGGTGCTGGAAGGCATCGACATGGTCATCGAGCCGGGCGAGTTCTTCGCCTTCCTCGGCCCCTCGGGCTCGGGCAAATCGACGCTGCTGCGCGCGATTGCGGGGTTCGGGCCGACACCGCGCGGGCGCATCCTGATCGGGGATCGCGACATCGCGAAGCTGCCGCCGTGGAAGCGCAACGTGGGCATGGTGTTCCAGTCCTATGCGCTGTGGCCGCATATGTCGGTGCGCCGCAACGTGGCCTTCGGGCTTGAGGAACGCCGGATGCCCGCCCGCGAGATCGGCCCCAGGGTCGAGCGCGCGCTGGAAACCGTGGGCCTTTTGCACCTGGCCGACCGGATGCCCGCGCAGCTTTCGGGCGGCCAGCAGCAGCGGGTCGCCTTGGCGCGCACCATCGCCATCGAGCCGCAGGTGCTGTTGCTGGACGAGCCGCTGTCGAATCTCGACGCCGCGCTGCGGGTCCAGATGCGGCGCGAATTGTTGGCCTTGCAGCGCAAGCTGGGCCTGACGACGATTTTCGTCACCCATGACCAGGAAGAAGCCAACACCACCTCGGACCGGATGGCGGTGCTGGACAAGGGCGTGATCCAGCAGATCGGCACCCCGCAGCAGCTTTACGACCAGCCGGCGAATGCCTTCGTCGCGGGGTTCCTCGGCACCGCGAACATCCTGAAAGGCGCCATGCAGGGCCCGGATTTCGTGACCGCGGCGGGCCAGCGCCTGCCCGTGGCCGCTCCGCTAGGGGATGCGAATCGCATCGTGCTGCGCCCGCAGAACATCCGCATCAGCGGCTCGGGCGGCGAGATTGCGGGCAGGGTGGCGCATCGCGAGTTCCTGGGCAGCCAGATCCGCTATCTGGTCGAGACCCCGGACGGCCAGATCATCGTCGATACGCTGCATTCTTCCGGCCAGCCGCCTTACGACGAAGGCGCAACCGTGTCCCTGTCCATCGACAGCCAGAGCGCCCCCCTGCTGGCGGATTGAGACATGGCCGAGTTCTGGTTCATCCGTCATTTCCGCACGCCGTGGAATGCCCAAGGCCGCTTGCAGGGCCAGCGCGACATTGCGCTGGACGATCCGCTTGGCCCGCAGGACATGACGGTGCTGGCCGCCAACCGGCAGGCGCTGGCGGGGCGGGACTTCGCGCTGGTCCTGACCTCTCCGTTGGGACGCGCGCGCCGCACGGCGGAGTTGCATGGGTTCGCGACGGCGGAACCCGACCCCGATCTGGCCGAGATCGCCTTCGGCGACTGGGAGGGCCGCACATGGGCCGATCTGGAGGCCGCCCATCCCGGCGCATGGCAAAGTGCGCCGCATACCCTACCCCTGGGCGAGACATTCGCCGATTTCACCGCCCGGATCATGCGGGTGCGCCAGCGTATCCTGGCCGCGCGGGGGCCGGTGCTGGCCTTCGGGCATGGCGCATGGCTGGGCGGCTTGCGGCTGATGCTCGACGGAGGCGAGGGGATGCCGCGGCAGGCGCCTGGCAATGGCGAACTGGTCAGGCTGACCTTGACCGCGGACAGGCAGGTTCAGGAGGGATAGATGACATCATCCGGCACGACCCGGCAACGACTGCGTGACTTGAAGGCGCTGGAAGGCCCGTTCGATCCCGTCGATTTCAGCGCAGTGGGCGACAGTCCGCAGGCCCTGTTCCTCGACTGGCTGGACGGGGCCATCGCGGCCGGGCTCGCCGAGCCTCATGCCATGACGCTGTCGACCGTCGATGCCGAGGGCCATCCCGACGCGCGCATGCTGATCCTGAAGAACGTCGATGATCGTGGCTGGCATTTCGCCATCAGCGCCGCCAGCCCCAAGGGCCGCCAGATCGAGGCCAATCCCGCCGTCGCCCTGACCTTCTACTGGCAGAGGCTGGGCCGTCAGGTGCGCATCCGGGGCAGGGCGGTGGCACTGGACGCCGCAGAATGCGCACAGGATTTCCTGGCCCGTTCGGTCGATGCGCGTGCCAATGTGTTATTGGAACGGCAGAGCGCGCCGCTGGACGCCGCGTCCGAGGTCGTGTCTGCCATCGCCGAAGCGAAGGCCCGCATCGCCGCCGCACCCGATAAGGTGGCGCAAGTTTGGCGGGCCTATGCGGTCATGCCCGAGGTGGTCGAGTTCTGGCAGGGCGCAACCGACAGGCTGCACAACCGGCTGGTTTTTCGACGGAACGAGGCGGATGCAAATTGGGACAAGGAACTGCTCTGGCCCTGACGCGTGAAAGACGGCGCCGCTTGGGTTTCCTGCAATTGATTCCTGGAGGTGTGAATCGCGGTGCGCCCAACCGCCCACCTTGGAAAAGTGGAAATGGGGTGCCGTGGGGGACACTGGCAGTCGGAGCAACGATTTTCGGTGCTGCGATCTGCCTGTCCGCCTCCGGTCATCTCTCCTACATGCTTTGAGGGTAGCCGGAGCGTTCGCACCGATGACGGGTGCGGCATCCGTTTGGCAGCTACAGCAGACCCCGGCTGGACAGATTGCGCATCAGGTCACGCAGACCGAAGCGCCAGGGTGGGCATTCCGTCGACAATCGCACGGTATTCGTCAGCGTGCCAAGCCCGGGAGACGAGATCGTCACGCGGTCGCCCGGCTTGTGGGTGAAACCCTCGCCCTTGATATCGCGATCCTCGGTCGGAGCGAAAAGCGTGCCAAGAAACAGCATGAGCCCGTCGGGATACTGGTGATGGGCGCCGATGGTCTGGGCGACGAGATCCGCGGGATCGCGGCTGATCTGCGCCATGGATGAACGCCCATGCAGAACATAGCCGTCCTCGCCCTCGACGGTCAGCGCCAGTTCCGCCCGACGCACGTCGTCCAGCGAGAACCTGTCATCGAACAGCCGGATCATCGGGCCGATGGCACAGCTTGCATTGTTGTCCTTGGCCTTGCCCAGAAGCAGTGCCGAACGTCCTTCGACGTCGCGCAAGTTCACGTCATTGCCAAGCGACGCGCCAACGATGCGTCCGCGAGAGGACACCGCCAGCACCACCTCCGGTTCGGGGTTGTTCCAGTTGCTGATGGGATGCAGGCCGATCTGGGCCCCGGCGCCCACGGAACTGAGGACCGGGGCCTTGGTGAAGACTTCGGCGTCGGGGCCGATGCCGACCTCAAGATATTGCGACCACATGCCCTCGCCGATCAGGGCTTGCTTGACGGCCGCCGCCTCGGGCGAGCCGGCGCGGATGTCGCGCAGCGATTCCCCGATGATGGCGGTGATGCGGTCGCGGATCGCCTGGGCGCGGACGGGGTCGCCGCCGGCCTTTTCCTCGATCACGCGCTCGACCATGGATTGCGCGAAGGTCACGCCGCAGGCCTTGATCACCTGCAAATCGCAGGGCGCCAGCAGGTGGATGCGCGACGTGTCGCCTATGGGTGCCGCCGCGATGTCGTCAAGCCGGCCCAGAACCCTGCCGGGGGCGGCGCGCAGCCAGCCGGCAGGGTCGTCCATCTCGCAGATATCCGAGACGGTGGCGGCGCCGGGGGCGGTTACCTCGACCAGGTTGCCGTTTCGCAATGTGACCACGGCGGGGCCGGCCGCCTGAGGCAGCCAGACGCGGCCGAGCCACAGGCCGGAAGGATCGTCGATCATGCTTTGCCTTTCCTTGGCGGCTTACAGCTTGAAGAAGCTGGCCATCAGTTCAAGCTGCTGCTCCAGCATAGGCTTGCCCAGGTGGATGCGGCAGCCGCGCGCCTGTGCCTCGGCCAGAAGCGGGGTGATCTCCGGCTCCATGATGACCTCGGCCACGACCATGCCGGGGGTCAGCCCCGCGACATCCAGCGGGATCGCGTCGCCCGGCCGCATCCCCAGCGAGGTGCCGTTGACGACGATGTCATGTCCCGAGGGGTTGGCGCCGCCGACCGCGACCGAGGATTCGGGAAAGGCGGCGCGGATGCGGTCGCAAAGCTCTTGCGCCTTGGCGGTGGTGCGATTGGCCAGCGTCAGATGTGCCACGCCCGCCTCGGCCATGGCAAAGGCGATGGCGCTGGCCGCGCCGCCGGCGCCGACCAGATAGACGCGCCGGTTCGCGAGGGCGATGCTCTGCGATTCCAGCCCGGCGATGAAGCCCGCCCCGTCCAGCATGTCGCCGACCAGCCGTCCGTCGTCCTCGCGCCGGATCACGTTTACCGCGCCCATCATCCGGGCGCGCGGCGTGATCTCGTCGCAGATGCCGGCCATGGCCCCCTTGTGCGGCACCGTCACGATGCCGCCGTCATAGCTTTTCAGCTTTCGCAACGCATCGGCGAATTGGGCCAGATCCTCGGGTGCGACCTGAAGCGGCACCATCACCGCATCGCGGCCGCGCCGGATGGCGATGGCGTTGATGCCGGGCGGAGCCTTCACATGGCCGATAGGGTCGGCAAGGATGCCCAGAACCCGGGTCTTGCCGGTGATTTCGGTCAGATCGCGCGCGCTCACAGGGTCGGCCTCCCATCCAGACGACGAGGCAGACCCGCGCCGTCGCCTTGCAGTTCCGGCGGCAACAAGCCCTGCGGCAGATCCTGATAGCAGACCGGACGCAGGAAGCGGGCGATGGCAAGGCTGCCGACCGAGGTCGAGCGCCCGTCCGCCGTCGCGGGGAACGGCCCGCCATGCACCATCGCATGGGCGACCTCGACGCCGGTGCCGAAACCGTTGACCAGGATCCGCCCGACCTTGCGCTCCAGCAGCGGCAGCAGACCGCGCGCGGTGTCGTGGTCGGCCTCGTCCATGTGCAGCGCGGCGGTCAACTGTCCCTCCAGCGCCTCGATCACCGCCGTCATCGCGGCAAGGTCGGGGCAGCGCACGACCAGCGAAGCAGCACCGAAGACCTCCTCATGCAGTTCGGGGCGGGCGAGGAAGCGGGCGGCGTCGGTGACGAAAAGCGCCGGGCTGGCCTTCAGGTCGGCGGCCGCGCCGGCGGCGACGGTTTCCACCGCGTCATGCCCGGACAGTGCCGCGACGCCACGCGTATAGGCGGCAAGGATGCCCGGCGTCAGCATGGTCGCGGGGGCGGCCTTGGTGATCGCCCGGATTGCTGCGGCAAGGAAATCGTCCAGCCCCTCGCCCTCGATGACAAGGATCAGGCCGGGATTGGTGCAGAACTGCCCGGCGCCCATCGTCAGCGAAGCGGCAAAGGCGGTGCCGATCTGCGCACCCCGCGCGGCCAGCGCGGCGGGCAGCAGCAGGACGGGGTTGATGCTGCTCATTTCGGCATAGACCGGGATCGGCTCGGGCCGCGCGGCGGCGATCTTCATGAAGGCGGTGCCCGCGGTGCGAGAGCCGGTAAAGCCCACCGCCTTGATGCGCGGATCGGCGACAAGCGCCTGCGCGACGGCGCGATCCTCGGCGAAGATCATCGAGAAGACGCCTTCCGGCAGGCCGCAATCGGCCACCGCCTTTGCCACCGCGCGGGCGACCAGTTCCGAGGTGCCGGGATGGGCCGAATGGGCCTTTACCACCACCGGGCAGCCGGCCGCGAAGGCCGAGGCCGTGTCGCCGCCTGCGACCGAGAAGGCCAGCGGAAAGTTCGAGGCGCCGAAGACCGCGACCGGCCCGACCGGAACATTGCGCAGCCGCAGGTCGGGACGCGGCAATGGCTGGCGGTCGGGCAGGGCCGGGTCGATGCGCAAATCCAGAAAGCCGCCGTCGCGCACCACGCCTGCGAACAGGCGCAACTGGCCGACGGTGCGGCCGCGCTCGCCCTCGATCCGGGGGCGGGGCAGGCCGGTTTCCTGCATGGCGCGCTCGACCAGTTCATCGCCAAGGTCGAGGATGTTCTGCGCCACGGCCTCCAGAAACTGCGCGCGCCGTTCCAGCGGCAGGGCGCGGAACGGATCGAAGGCGGCAGCGGCCAGTGCGCAGGCGTCGTCCAGGTCGGCGGGCGAAGCGCCGCCGAAGGCCGGCTGGATGCGCGCGCCGGTCGTGGCCTCGATGGCGAGGATCTGGCCATGAGTGCCTGGGCGGCGGGTCGCGCCGATGAACAGCGCGCCGGTCAGGGTCGATGTCATTCTATTTCCCCCAGTTCAACGCCAGCGGCTGCACTTCGCGGGCCAGTTCCAGCAGCCCCTCGCGCGTGGCCGGATGCACGGGCTCAAGCGGGTGGCGCACGGCGTCCGAGCCGATCACGCCGCCCTCGGCCATCACGATCTTGGCGGCGCGCAACCCGCATTGGCGGTTTTCATAGTTGATCAGCGGTAGGATGCGCTGATAGGCGGCGGCGGCCTTGTCGCGATCCCCTGCGGCGTGATGCGCGATCACCGGGCGGATCAGGTCGGGCAGCAGTGCGCTGGACATGACGCCCGTGGCCCCCGCGTCCAGGTCGGCCATCAGGGTGATCGCCTCTTCGCCGTCGAAGGGGCCTTCGATGAAGTCGCCGCCGGCGGCGATCAGGGCGCGCAGCTTGGCGGCGGTGCCGGGCACCTCGATCTTGAAATAGCGCACCAGCGGCAGTTCGGTCGCCAGCCGGACCAGGAAGGGAACGGACAGATGCACCCCGCTGAGCGGCGCGTCCTGCACCATGATCGGGATCTGCGCGGCGTCCTGCACCTGCGCGAAATGGTCGTAGATCGCCTGCTCATCGACGCGCAGGACACCCGCGCCGTGATAGGGGGGCATCATCATCAGCAGGGCCGCGCCGTGTTCGCGGGCATGGGCGGCGCGTTCGGCGGCGATGCGAGTGCTGAAATGGCTGCATGTCACCATGACCGGCACGCGGCCTGCGACATGGGACAGGCTGTCCTCGGTCAGGATGCGGCGTTCCTCGTCGGTCAGCAGGAACTGTTCGGAATAGTTGGCAAGCAGGCAGATGCCATCGACCCCCTGATCGATCATGCAATCAAGGACACGGCGCTGGCCTTCGAGATCGATATCGCCATTGTCGTGAAACGGAGTCGGCGCAACCGGGAACAGGCCCTTGTAGGACGCGGGACGGTCGGTGGTCATGGGGAATTCCTGTCTACTTGAGTGATGTGGCGGGTTGCCGGGCCTGGTCGGGCCCGGCAACGGCAGGCGATCTCAGCTTTCGGGGATGATGTCGGGCAGGGGCTGGTGGAAATACTTCTCGTAGATCGCGTTCAGCTTGCCGTTTTCCAGGTTCTGGCCGACCCATTCGTCAACCCACGCCTTGAGCTCGTCGTCCCCCTTGCGCAGGCCGATGGCCATCGGATAGGCGGCCATGTCCAGCTTGACCTCCAGGTTCAGGCCGGGGTTCTGCTCGGCCACCTCGTTGGCGGTGGACAGGGCGGCGGCAAGGATCTTCTGCTGGCCGGTGGCGACGGCGGTGTTGGTGGTCGCCTCGTCCTCGTAGCGGACGATCCTCGCGTTCACGCCGCTTTCCTTGACGATGCGGCTCAACTCGATGTCGGCGGTCGTGCCGCGTGCAACGGCAAGGGCCTGACCGGCCAGATCGGCAGGGGCGGCGATGCCCATGTCCGCCGGTGCCGAGATCACGACCGGAATCACGCCATAGGGGCGGGAATAGTCGATGACCTTCTTGCGCTCTTCGGTGATCGAAAAGGATGCGATCACCATGTCCACCTTGCGGCTGAGCAGCGAAGGCACGCGGTTCGCACCTGAAACCGGGACGATTTCCAGCGCGACGCCCATGTCCTCGGCCAGAAGCTTCGCGGTCTCGACGTCCGAGCCGGTCTCCCTGGCCTGCGAATCCAGCATCCCGTAGGGCGGATGGCTGACGTCGATGGCGATCAGCACCTTGCCGCGTTCCTTGATCGCGGCGGGCACATCCGCGGCGGCGGGGCCGACCAGCCCCGTGACAATACCCAGCACAAGGCCGGCGGCCGTGGCGGCCTTTCTGAAATTCATCATCGTTTCTCCTCCGTTGGATTGGTTTTCCTAGAGCCCGCTGCCGACGAACTGACGCAGCTCGACCGTTTGCGGATCCAGCAGCATGTCGCCCGGCCCGGCTTCCCAGACGCGGCCCTGATGCATGAAGACCACCTGATCGGCGACCGAGCGCGCAAAGGCCATTTCATGCGTCACCAGCATCATCGTCATGCCATCGGCAGCCAGCCGCTCGATGGTGCGCAGCACTTCGCCGGTCAGTTCCGGGTCCAGCGCCGATGTCACCTCGTCGAACAGCATCAGCTTGGGCTTCATCGCCAGCGAGCGGGCGATGGCGACGCGCTGTTGCTGGCCGCCAGAAAGCTGTTCGGGATAGGCGTCCACCTTGTCGGACAGGCCGACCTGCGCCAGCACCTCTTTCGCAAGCTCGCGCGCCTCGGTGTGGCCCACGCCCTTCACCTTGCGCGGGGCCAGCGTCACGTTCTGTTCGACCGTCAGATGCGGGAACAGGTTGTAGCTCTGGAACACGATGCCCACGTCCTGGCGCAGGTTGCGCAGGTTGAGATCCTTGGCGGACAGGTCGTAACCGCAGACGTGCAACTCGCCCGCCTGAAAGCGTTCAAGCCCGTTCACGCAGCGCAGCGCGGTGCTTTTGCCCGAGCCGGAGCGGCCGATCAGCGCGACCACCTGCCCCGACGAGACTTCGAGGTCGATCCCTTTCAGCACCTCGACCGCGCCATAGCTTTTGCGCAGGTTGTGGAAGCGGACCATCGGTTGGCTGGAGCCTGACATGGCGGGGGAATCCTTGCTTTGAATGCGCGGGATGGCGGCTTCGTTCATCGTCTAGCTCCGGTGCAGTTTGCGTTCATAGCGCTGCGCCAGCACCGACATCGGGAAGCAGATGGCAAAGTAGATCACGGCAGCGAGGGTGAAGACCGTAAAGGGCATGAAGGTCGAGTTGTTGATGACCTTGGCCGAATAGGTCAGGTCGAAGAAGTTGATGACCACTGCGTAAGAGGTGTTCTTGACGATCTGCACCATGAACCCCACGGTCGGCGGGATGGCGATGCGCAGTGCCTGCGGCAGGATGACATAGACGAAGCGCTGCGCAGGGGTCAGGGCCAGGCACTCGGCGGCCTCCCACTGGGTCTTCGGCACGGCCTGGATGCAGCCTTTCCAGATCTCGCCCAGATAGGCGCCGGAATAAAGCGTCATGGCCAGGCCGGCCGCGACCAGCGCCGGAACCTCGAAGCCGCCGATGCTGATGCCGAAATAGACGACGAACATGATCACCGGCAGCGGCACGCCCTGGATGAACTGCACCAGAAGCGACGAGGCGACCCGCAGGGCCTTGCTGTTCGAGGATCGGGCCAGCGCGATCGGCAGGCCCAGCACGGTGCCGCCGACGAAACCCAGAAGCGACAGGATGATGGTCCAGCCCGCACCCTGAAAGATATAGGCGATCTGTTGGATGGTAAGTCCCAGCATGGTTTCGACCTTTACAGCGGGGTGCGCAGCCGGCGACGGCGCGGAAAGGACACTTCGGCAAGACCCATGAGGACGAAGCGCAGGGCCGAGGCGAGGCCGAGGTAGAGCACGGCGATGACCAGATAGACCTCGAAGCCGCGGAACGTGAACGACTGGATCATGTAGGCGACACCCGTCAGTTCCTCGGCCGAGATCTGCGACATGATCGAGGTCGCCAGCATCATCAGCACGAACTGGCTGACCAGCGCCGGATAGACCCGCTCGACCGCTTGCGGCACCTCGATCTGGATCAGCGACTGGAACGGGCTCAGCGCAAGGCAATCGGCCGCTTCAAGCTGGCCGCGCGGGATGCTTTGAAAGCCGGCGCGCATGATCTCGGCGGTATAGGCGCCGACATTGATGACCAGCGCGATGACGGCGGCGGCGAAGGGGCCGATATGGACCTGAAGCGCGGCCAGGCCAAAGAACAGCCAGAACACCTGAATGATCAGGGGCGTGTTTCGGATCGCCTCGACATAGACCGTGGCGATGCGCTTGACCCAGGGGCGGCCGCGCAGCCGGGCCACAGCGACCGCCGTGCCCAGCACGAAGCCCGGCAGGATCGAGGCGACCGTCATGCCGATGGTCAGCCAGATCCCATGGATCAGGTCCGGCATGTAGTCGTTCAGAAACGAGAAATCGAATTCATACATGGCGGCCCGCCCTTGGCGCGGCGCGGCCGCCCGCAGCATGGAAATCAAGCGATTCCACGGCGTTGCAAATGGATGAGTTGCGCATCGGTCCGGGTCTCCTCCCCATGGCCAATTTTTGGTCAGCAGCCAGTTGACTTGAGGGGGCATAACATGATTGATTTATGCACGCAATAATCATTTTTGGAATCCACCATGAAAGCGGAAGCAATCTCTCCGGTGATCCTGCTCAACCCGACGGACAATGTCGGCGTTGCGCGCAAGGCGATAGCCAAGGGCACGGACATGACAACGGATGGCGGGATGGTGACTGCGCGGGCGGATGTTCCCAGCGGTCACAAGATCGCCCTGCGCGCGGTTGCTCCGGGCGAGCCGGTGCTGAAATACGGGCAGGTCATCGGTGTCGCGACAGTGGCCATCGCGCCGGGCGACCATGTCCACCTGCACAATCTGGCCATGCAGGAAAGCCATGTGACGCATCATTTCGCCCAGGACGCACGCACCACACCGTTGCTGCCCGAAGACCAGCGCCGCAGCTTCCAGGGCTATGTTCGCCCCGATGGACAGGTCGGCACCCGCAACTTCATCGGCATCGTCACCTCGGTGAACTGCTCAGCGACGGTGGCGCGCGCCATAGCCGACCATTTCAACCGGGGCGGCGGGCTGGACGGCTATGCCAATGTGGACGGCGTCGTCGCCCTGACCCACGGCACAGGCTGCGCCATCAACATGCAGAGCGAGGGCTATCTTTACCTTCAGCGCGTCCTGGCGGGCTATGCGCGCAACCCGAATTTCGCCGGTATCCTGTTCATCGGCTTGGGTTGCGAGACGAATCAGATCGACCCTATCGTGGCGAAATTCGGCCTTGAGGAAGGGCCGCATCTGCGAACGATGACGATCCAGAATCTGGGCGGCACACGCAAGACGGTCGAGATTGCCTGCGATATCATCCGCGAGATGCTGCCCCAGGCGAATGCCGTGCAGCGGAGCGCCCAGCCCTTGGCCGGGCTGAAGGTCGCGCTGCAATGTGGGGGCTCGGACGGCTATTCCGGCATTTCCGCCAACCCGGCGCTTGGCCATGCCGCCGACCTGATCGTGCAGCACGGCGGCACCGCCGTCCTCAGCGAAACGCCCGAGATCTATGGCGCCGAACACCTGCTGACCCGCCGCGCCGCCACCCCCGAGGTGGCGCAGAAGCTGATGGACCGCATCGCATGGTGGCGCGAATACACGCAGCGCAACGGGGCCGAACTGAACAACAACCCTTCGCATGGAAACAAGTTGGGCGGCCTGACCACGATTCTGGAAAAGTCGCTCGGCGCGGTGGCCAAGGGTGGCTCGATGCCGCTGGAGGCGGTGTATGAATATGCCGAGATCATCGACAAGACCGGCTTCGTCTTCATGGATACGCCCGGTTACGATCCGGTGGCGGTCACCGGGCAGGTTGCGGGGGGCTGCAACGTGATCGTCTTCACGACCGGGCGCGGCTCGGTCTCGGGCTTCAAGCCGGCGCCCTGCATCAAGGTTGCAACCAACTCGCAAATGTATGAACACATGAGCGACGACATGGATATAAACTGCGGCGACATCGTTCAGGGCACCGATACGATCGAAGCGGCGGGCAAGCGTATTTTCGAGAAGATCCTCGCGGTCGCCTCTGGTGAGCATACACTGAGCGAGGATTACGGGTTTGGGGACAATGAATTCGTGCCATGGCAGATCGGAGCCGTAACCTGACCAGTCAGCCCCCGGAAGCTTTGGCTGGTTCCGCGGCCACCGCGGGGCCGGCCTATGCCACCATCGAGGCCCGAATCCGCAAGAGCATCGAGGCGGGTGCCCTGCCGGACGGAACCGTGTTGCTGGAGGGGCCGCTGGCGGCCCTCTTCGGCTCCAGCCGCTCGCCCGTGAAACGCGCGCTGTCGGCCCTGGAGGAGGACGGGCTGCTCAGCCGTTTCGACGGGCGGGGACTGCTGGTCGGAAACAAGGGCATACCTCGCCGTGTGAAGATCCTTCCCGACATGCTGTTGCTTGACGACGACGAAGGTCTCAATGCCAAGAGCTTCGCCTGGCAACCGCATTACTATGATTTTGAACGCGAGATCATCCTGCGTTCGGTCTTTGGCCGTGCGCGGGTGAACGAACTGGCGCTGGCGCGGCACCTGGATGTCAGCCGCACCGTGGCGCATGACCTGCTGATCCACGCGCGCGAGGTGGGGATCGTCTACAAGGACGACGGGTCGCGCTGGTGGATCGTGCCGCTGGACGAGGCGCGATTCGATAACCTTTATGAACTGCGTATCCTGCTGGAGCCCGTGGCCATGACCAGCGCCATCGGTCGTATCCCGGACGAGCGCCTGGACGAGATCGAGGCCCGGCTGCATCGCGTGCAGGAGCAATTCCCCGCCGTCACCGGCGCCGATCTGGATCTTCTGGAATCCGATCTGCATATCGACTGCATCGG
This sequence comes from Paracoccus sp. SSJ, assembly GCF_030234105.1. NCBI lineage: Bacteria > Pseudomonadati > Pseudomonadota > Alphaproteobacteria > Rhodobacterales > Paracoccaceae > Paracoccus > Paracoccus sp. SSJ. The sequence goes on from NZ_JASSPE010000001.1 coordinate 74,826, forward strand.
CCATGGCTGCAATCCAGAGATCATCGAGGCGCTGAAGCGCAGTCACTGCATTCTCGTGGCCGGCAAGCACATCCAATTGGCGCTTGGCTCGGATGCGCGCGTCGATCCCTTCATGGACGAGCATCTTGAGATCGTGGCCGCGTTGCGTGCGCAAGACCCCATTGCGGTGCGCGAGACGCTGGTCCGGCACCTGGAGCTTTCGGCCGAAAAGGCCGTCCATCGTCTTGCGGCCTTCCGCGGCAGCCAGAGAGTGGCTGAACTGCCCTACATACTGGAGCCGTGAGAAAGAGACGCCGAGGTTTCTAGGCAATTCATCCCTGTGAGGGAGGTCCGGCAGGATCGACGCTTGCAGGCCGTTTTTCACTGTTGATGCTTTTGCTTGTGCTCGTGCCTGTACTCGTCTCGGTCGGGTCCTCCAGAACGCCTGCCAGTCCGTTCTCGAAGTTCATGCCAAGCTCTTCGCCCAGCTTCTTCATCGCAGGCAGTTGCAGCGCTGCGCCCAGCATGGCGTCGAAGGCCTGGTTGACCGGGGCCTTGCCGCCATCGCCCGCACCGCCATTCGCACCGCCCAGGCCGCTGATCTGGTTGATGCGGATCGAGTCGATCTTTTCAGCCGGCTTGACCATTTCCTGCACGATCCGAGGCATCGCTTCCAATCGCGCCAGCGCCACGCGCATCGCCACGATTTCGGGCGAAAGGGCGTTCTCGGAATTGACCAGCGCCTGGCGGCCTTCGGCCTCGGCCAGCAGATCCAGTTTCTTGGCCTCGGCGCGGATGGTCAGCGCGTCCGCCTCGGCCTGCGCCTCCTCGCGCAATGCGGCGGCGCGGTCGGCGGCGGCGTTGCGCTCGGCCTCGGCGGCGATGCGCAGGCGGGTCGCTTCGCGCTCGGCTTCGCGTCGCGCCTCGATCACGGCGATTTCCTTGTCGCGCTCGGCGCGGGCGACGGCGCTGGCCGTCTCGATCGCCTCGCGGGCCTTCATCGCCTCGGCACGGGCCGCGTCGGCCGAAGCGCGAGCCCGGCTTTCCGCCTCGGATTTCTCGGCGATGATGATCTGGCGGTCCTGGTTGGCCACCTCGATGTCGCGCTCCTTGCTGATCTGCGCCTCTTCGATGGCGCGGGCACGGGCGATTTCGGCGGCGTTGATCTCTTGCTCGCGCTGGATCCGGGCGCGCTCTTTCTCGGACTCCGCGGCTTCGCGGGCGCGTGCGATTTCGGTTTCCTGTGCCGCCTTCAGTTGCTCGACCTCTTGCGTGCGGGCGATCCGGGCCTCTTCCTCGTCGCGGGTGATCTGCATTTTCAGCCGCTCGGCCTCCATCGCGGCGCGGCGGACGGCCACGTCGGCTTCGGCGTCGATCTGCGCGCGTTCCTTTTTCGAAACGGCGATGACCTCGGCCAGCTTGCGCATGCCCACCGCGTTGAAGGCGTTGTTCTCGTCCAGCGCGTTGAAGGGGGTCTGGTCCAGCGCGGTCAGCGAGACGCTTTCCAGTTCAAGCCCGTTCTTCAGCAGGTCGTTGGAAACGGCGTTCTGCACCTCTTGCACGAAATGCGTGCGGTTCTCGTGCAACTCGTCCATTGTCATCCGGGCAGCGACGGCGCGAAGGCCGTCGATCAGCTTGCCCTCGATCATCTCGCGCAGTTGTTCGACGTCGAAGGTGCGCTCGCCCAGCGTTTGCGCGGCGCGCGAGATGCCGTCCTCGGTCGCCTGGACCGAGACGTAGAATTCGACACCCACGTCGACCCGCATCCGGTCCTTGGTGATCAGCGCGGCGTCGCTGGCGCGCTTTACCTCCAGCCGGAGGGTCTTCATGTTCACCGGCCGGATCTCGTGCAGCAGCGGAATGACGATGGCGCCGCCGTCCATGATCACGCGCTTGCCGCCCGCGCCGGTCTTGATCAGGCTGATTTCGCGCGTGGCGCGTTTGTAGAGACGGCCGAGGATCAGGCCGATCAGCAGGATGAAGGCGACGACGACCCCAAGGATCACGAGATATTCGGTCATGCTCATGTCAAATGTCCTGGCGAATGAAAGGATGGGAAAGGTTACTCGATTGCGATGATGCGCAGCGTCCAGCTCTTGCTGCCCGGGACGCGCTGACGCACGGTCAGCACCCGGGTGCCCTCGGCAATCACTTCGTCAGGAAGCAGCGGTTCGCAGCGCAGGTGATGGATGTTGCCGTGTAGGTCTCGCAACCGCACCTCGGCCGGCGAGCCGTGACGGGCATTGCCCTGCGAAACCACGCCACGCAGGCCGCCCATGAATTGCGCCGAGGTCGCCGAGGTCTCGATCTGCGGCAGCAGGCGGGCGAAGGCCTGGGCGAAGCGGGCGGCGAAGGCGATCCCGATCAGCGAGGCGACGGGGACGGCAATCCAGGCGGGCAGTGGATGAGCGATCAGCGATTCCGCCAGGGTCTGCATGAGGAAGCCGCTGAGGCCGAAGGCCAAAAGCAAGGCGGCAAGCCAGATCGTCAGGGGCGTGTGGCCCAGACCCAGCCATGTCGCCAAGCCTTGCGGCGCAGCCGTCTGCGGCTCGGCCGCGATCATCCGGTCCGAGGCCGCGACCAACTCGCCCATGTCCGGGGCGGCATCGGCTTCAAGATCGAAGGTGGCGGACAGGTCGGTATCGATATCGGGCCCGTCGGCCTCGCCCGCAAGAAGCGACCCGCCGACCAGCAGTGCGACGATCTCAAGCAGCAACAGCGCGACCAGCAGGCCGAAGGCCAGGGAAAAAGGCACGTAGGCCGTGGACAGAAGATGATCGGGCAATGACTTTCCCCAGCGAGGTATGGTTATGAATGCGGCAACGCGTCCGGGGGTTCAAGGGCCGGAGAATCGGAAATCCCGCCCGCCATCGCTGCCGTTTCGCTTTGGTGGCGCTTCAAGTCGTGAAAGGAGTATGACCTGGATATCCTGGCGACGCGGCGGTTGCTGGACGTGGCCGAGGGGGCAGGGATCAAGCGCTTCGTCCTTGCATCCTCGCCCAGCATCCATGCCGACGGCACCGACAGGCCGGACGTGGCCGGCAAGGCACGCGATCTGTTCAGCGAGCGGTATGAGCGTCGCCGCGACCGGCTGTCTCCGGCGTTTCAGCGGGTGGCAGGCTATATCGACGCCAATCGGTTGGCGGTCCTGACCTCCTCGGCCATCGAGATCGCGCGGGCGGCGGGCACTTCCGACGCGACCGTCATCCGCACCGTGCAGGCGCTGGGGTTCGCGGGCTTGCAAGAGCTGCGCCGGGAGCTTGCCGCCGGTCTTGGCCAGCGGACCACCCCGGCGGACAATCTCAGGCGGACCCTCGACGACGCGGAAGAGCAGATCGATGCCGCGGTCGAAAACTTGCTCGACGTCTATGCGGCGGGGCTTGAGGTGCTCCGCTCGGCCGGGTTTCGGGAAAACCTGATGAAGGCGCTGTCTGCGTTGAACGATGCCCGGCGGATCTTCGTTTCCGGGATCGGCCCCACCGCGCATATCGCCGCGTATTTCGCCGCGAGACTTCGGCGAAAGGGCAGGCAGCAGCAGGTCATCGACCGGACAGGAGCCGGGCTGGCGGACCAGTTGCTGGAACTCGCGCCCGGCGATGCGGTCGTCATGCTGGCTTACGGTTCTCTTTACAAGGAAGCCAATGCGACCCTTGCCGAAGCGCGGCGGTTGCGGCTGCCGGTGATCCTGATCAGCGATTCGGCGCAAAGTGAACTTTCCAGCCGGGCGCAGGTCGTCCTGGCCGTTCCAAGGGGCAGGAATGACAGGTTCGCCCTGCATGGCGTGACCGTCTTTTGCCTTGAAATGCTGCTGCTTGGGCTTGCCGCCGGCGATTCCGAAAAGGCCCTTGCCGCGTTGGCGGATCTGGAGCGGCTGAGGCAGGTGCTGAGATCGGGTCGAAAGATCATGTCCGCAGATAGCGAAGATGAATGACATTCCAGGGTTCGCGATCCTGCCTTGGTGGAAAACTCTACCGCATTCCGTAAGCCGGCATGGGCGTGCCACCCTGCCTGCGGCCGCCCAGCAGTCTTTCATCAGCTCCTGTCAGGTGCCCCAGATCACGCTCTCGTCGATGCCGGCCAGATCGCGCCGGCCGGTCAGGGCCATGGCGACCTCCAACTCGGCGCGCAGGATGGTCAGCATATGCGCGACCCCCGCCGCGCCGCCGACCGCCAGGGCGTGGATCTGCGGGCGGCCGATCAGCACCGCCGATGCCCCCAAGGCCAGCGCCTTCAGCGCATCGGTGCCGCGCCGGATGCCGCCGTCGCACAACACCGGCACGCGGCCCGCGATGGCGCGGGCGACGACCGGCAGCGCCTCGGCCGTCGCGGGCAAGCCGTCCAGCGCCCGGCCGCCGTGGTTCGAGACGATCACCCCGTCCGCACCCACCGCCACGGCGCGTTCGGCATCATGCGCCGACATGATGCCCTTCAACAGCACCGGCAGCCGGGTCTGCGACTTCAGCCAGCCGATGTCCTCCCAGCGCGGGGCAGCATCCATCAGGCCAAGGAAGGTCGCCGCCCGCCCCGGCTCGCTGCGGATCTCGGGCGGGGTCATGCCGTCCAGGTTGACCGCCCGCAGCCCCTCGGGCAGGCGGAAGCCGGCGCGCTGCTCCATGTTGCGCAATCCGTTCACCGGCGCATCCAAGGTCACGACCAGCGCACGATAGCCCGCCGCCTCGGCCCGGTGAACGAGGCGCAATGTGTCTTCGCGCCGGGGCTGCATGTAAAGCTGGAACCACAGGGGCCCCTGCGCGCGCGCCGCAATCTCCTCCAGCGGCAGGCCGGACTGGGTCGAGACCACCATCAGGCTGCCCGTCGCCGCGGCGCCAAGCGCGGTCGCATGTTCGGCCTCGGCATGGGCAAGGCCGTGAAAGGCCACCGGCGCAAGGATCAGCGGATGCGGCAGGTCCAGCCCGAAAAGCCGCAGGTCGGTATGCGCCCCCCGCATGTCGCAAAGCAGGCGCGATTGCAGCCGGATCGCCTGCCAAGCGGCCAGGTTGGCGGCGGCGGTCAGCCCGTCCGCACCCGCCCCGTCGACATAGGCCCGCAGCGGCGCGGGCATCCGCTCGGCCGCGTGCCGCTCGTAGTCGCACAGCGCCACGACATCGGCGGGGATCTCAGCCTGGCCGGCCACCCGTCAGGTCTCGGCCCAGTGGCGGATCATGTTGTGGTAATGCGCGGTGATGCCCGTCACCGCCGGATCGTCGTCGGGCAGCATCGAGCGGATGCGCATGATCGACATGTCCAGGTCATAAAGCATGTGCCGGCGCCAGTCGTCGCGCACCATCGACTGCGCCCAGAAGAACGAGGCCCAACGCGAGCCGCGCGTCACCGGCGTCACTGAATGCAGCGAGGTCGCGGGATAGACTACGGCATGACCCGCCGGCAGCTTGACGCTGTGCTGGCCATAGGTGTCGTGCATGACCAGTTCGCCGCCGTCGTAATCCTCGGGCGGGGTCAGGAAGACGGTGGTCGAGACATCGGTGCGGATGCGCTGGCCGGTGCCCGGTACGACGCGGATCGAGCCGTCGACATGGGCGCCGAAGGTCATGCCCTCGTCATAGCGGTTGAACATCGGCGGCAGGATATGCGCGGGCAGCGCGGCCGAGGAATAGACCGGGCTGCGGCCCAGTGCCCGCAACACGATATTGCCCAGTTCGCGCGCCTCGGGGCTGTCCACCGGCACCTGGAGGTTCCGCTTGACCTTGCCCGCCTGGTCGCCCGCGGTGCTGCGGCCATCGACCCATGCGGTGCCTTCGAGGATCTGCCGCATATAGGCGACCTCCTCGGGCGTCAGCAGGTCGGGAATGGTGATCAGCATGGCGGTCCTCCAGCGGTGGCAGTCGGGCGCAGGATAGGGCCGACGCCAAGGAAGGTTAAGGGTTTTTGTCGGATACTTTGCCGCGTCGTATTAACGGCAGGGGAAAGGGGCGGGCGATTGCGCCCGCCCCCGATGCTTCCGATCCGGGGATCAGAAGCGATAGTTCAGCTTGGCGGTCACGCTGCGGCCGGGCGCACGGTTGGCAAAGATGCCGACATGCGAGGCGTCGTAAAGCCGCTCGTCAAAGGCGTTATTGACGTTGACCTGCAACTCGGCCGTTTCATTGATCTTGTAGGCGGCCATCAGGTCCACTCGCCATTGCGAAGGCAGGGCGGTGTGGAAGGCCACGGCCGAATTGTCCTTCTTGCCCGAGCGCAGGCCGCGGTTGGCGAGGCTGCGGGTAGGGTCCCAGTTCGGGTTGGGGCTGACGCTGCCGTCGCGGCCGGTGATGAACTGCGGCACCACGCTTGGCCGGGACATGACGTATTCCTGTTCGGAGCCGATCCAGGCCAGCGTCGATTGCAGCTTGAAATTGTTGCTGAATTCATGCTCGAAGCGCAGCATCGCGCTCTGGTTCTCGGCGTCGCGATAGTCGCGCAGCGCCGAACCGTAGAAGGCGTCCTTGTCGGCTACCTCGATCGGCAGCCAGGGATCGGATTTGGTGCCGCTGCCGAAACGCTGCCCGCCGCTGAGGCCCGGACGATAGTCGCCGTTGCTCATCGGCACGCCCAGGTCCGGCGTCGCATCGGTCTTGCTGTGATGGAGGTTCAGGCATGGTGACCGATGTTCCACAGACGGCACCCGCCGATCGGCAGCAATGTCTTTCACAGAACCCGGGGGCATGGCCGACCTGCCGATCATGTGCCCGAGGCAGCGTTGGCCGGTGCCGATGTCGCGACCTTGTCGCGATCCGGCGACGCATCTGGCGGCCTGGTCCGGCATTCGGAAGCGTGCAGGTCAAACGGGCTCTTGTGCCCGGCAGCCTGGATCGCGATATTGCGCGTGTTCTCGGGGCGGGGTGCAATTCCCCACCGGCGGTTACAGCCCGCGAGCGCCTGCAATCCGCAGGGTCAGCAGATCCGGTGAAACTCCGGAGCCGACGGTATAGTCCGGATGAAAGAGAATGGACGGGCCGACGCGCTGCGTGTCGGTCGCGGCCGCTATCGCCTTGGGACCGTTCTGGACACAGGAGGTTCCTCATGACTGAAAAACTGAAAATCGCGTTCATCAAGGCCCGCTGGCATGCCGATATCGTCGATCAGGCGCTTGTCGGTTTCGAGCGGGACATGACGGAATCCGGGCAGGATGCCGAGATCGTTTCCCATGACGTGCCGGGCGCCTTCGAGATGCCTCTGCTGGCGAAGAAGCTGGGCCAGACCGGCCGGTTCGACGCCATCGTGGCAGCCGCCCTGGTGGTGGACGGCGGCATCTATCGGCACGATTTCGTGGCGCAGGCGGTGGTATCGGGCCTGATGCAGGCGCAGATGGAGACGGGGGTGCCCACGTTCTCGGTCAGCCTCACCCCGCACCATTTCCAGCCGAATGACGAGCATCGCGCGTTCTTCCACGCCCATTTCGAGAAGAAGGGCGCGGAAGCCGCCCAGGCCGTCCGCCAGATCACCGCTCTCACGATCTGAACCCGTTGAGGAGGCGTCAGTGAACTGACACTGACGCCTCATTTGGGGGAAACGTGATGCGGGCGGGTCGTGGCATCCCTTCTTCATCCAGGGCCCGCGCTTGCCGCCCTCGGACAGGAAGTCGTTATAGAAATCGATGCAGGGCAGTGCGGTGATCTTCGGATCGTAGGTCATGGTCATGAGCTTTTCCATTCCCTTGTGGGCGCGCCCAGAAGGTCGGGCTTGATGCCAAAATAGATAATAAATATAATCTATCATGCATGGCCCGAATGGCAGGCGCACGAGAGGAGAGATCGCATGAAGACCGACAGTCGCACCGAGCCGCTTTACCTGGACGACCTGCAGGTGGGGCAGGCGTTCCTGAGCGGCGAGCATCGCCTCGACGCCGAACAGATCGTCGCCTTCGCGACGCAGTTCGATCCCCAGCCTTTCCATCTGGATCCCGAGGCGGCGCGGGAGACCTTCTTCCAGGGCCTTGCGGCGAGCGGCTGGCATACCATGGCGATCACCATGAGGCTGCTGGTGCAGAGCATTCCCCTGGCGCAGGGCATCATCGGCGCCGGCGGCGAAATCTCCTGGCCCCGGCCGACGCGTCCGGGCGACGTCCTGCGGGTCAAGAGCAGGATTGCCGAGATCAAGCCGTCCCGATCCCGGCCCGACCGTGCCATGGTGATGGCACACAGCCTGACCTTGAACCAGGCTGACGAGGTGCTGCAGGATTTCACCGCCAGGCTGCTGGTGTTCAGGAAGGAAACCTAGGAATGGGACGGTCTTCGGCCGAGCAGGCGCAGCGGAACCGGGCAAAGGTCGTGGAATGCGCCAGCCGCCTGTTCCGCGCCCGCGGGGTCGAGGCGGTGTCGGTGGCCGACATCATGGCTGCCGCGGGAATGACGGTCGGCGGGTTCTACAAGCATTTCGCCTCGAAGGAGGCCCTGGCCAGGGAAGCCTGCGCCTTGTCCTTCGCCCAGGCGGACGAATCCTGGCAGGGCTTTCCAGCGCATGCCGAAAGCCGGCAGGACAGCGGGATCTCCGCGATTGTCCGTCACTATTTCAGGGAACGTCCCGCCCACCTGACTTGCCCCATGCTTGCCTATGCTCCCCATCTTTCAGGTGGAGAAACCGCTGTCCCAGCGCAGGACGCCTATGGCGAGGGGGTGGAAAAGCTGCTGGCGGGGTTCCTGGACCGGGCGGGCGAGGGGACGGATGCTCCCGAGAGGTTGAGGAATGCCCGGATCATCTTCGCCGCCATGATCGGCGCCAAGCTTCTGGCGCAAGCGTCCGGCAATGCCGGTTGGGCGAGGTCGTTGCAGGACGCGGTCGCCGAAGGGGCAGGGGGGCTTTGCCCTGAGGGTCAGTCCGCGTCGGGCACGAGTTGAGGGAAGGCAAGGTCGAGCCATTGGCCGAACTTGGGGCCGGCCTGTTTCAGGTGACCAGCCTGCTCGAAGCCAAGGTCCTCGTGCGGCCGGATCGACGGGATATGGCCGTCAACCGGCCGGATCCTGGCGCCAGAACGCAGCACCCGGCGTCAGCGTCATCTGCCGGATTCCTATCAGCTCATTGGAATCAAATGATCATGCCGAATCCCTGTCCGCGCGATGGACATTAATCGCGCATTGAATGGTCAAAAATCGTCCCGGAATGGTCATTAATTCGGTGGTCGCGGCACCAGTGTCGAACCACTGAAATAATGGCCAACTCGCGCCGATCCATCACATGTAACTCGTTGATTTCACTTCATCCATGAATCGCGCGTTTTTGGAGTTTGGCCATTTTCCACGCAATTCGTGACCATCGAAACTTGCGCCTTAGCCAAAGAAAAAGGCCGCCCGAGGGCGGCCTGATTGGCAAACGGATGAGTGGCAGAAGTGGTAGAGCGAAGCCTGACCGTGGTTGTGGGTTAGGTTTCAGCAATGCTGGCGAAATGGTCTTCGAAGATTCTGTGGAGCGGTTTGCATAGAGGGGGGTGCCAGAGCACATCCAGCAATGGGGCGAAAACCAGATCACCCTATGGCTGAATTTCTCCGATAATCGGACTTATGTAAACTAACATCCGTCACCAATGGCATTGTGATCAACCGACGCCTGACCATCTGAAGCAACCCGATAAATCCGGCACGTGCAATCCTCGGCGATGGCCATCCGGCATTTACCTTCGCGACGACGATGCGCTTCTTGTCGTTCCATGCACAGCCGTCCGCGGCCACCCCTTCAGCCTGCACCGATGTCGAGCAACCGCCGGACCAGTTCGAAGCTGTTCCGTACCCCCGTCTTGCGGATCATGTTGGCGCGGTGGACCTCGACCGTGCGCGGCGAACAGCCCAGCGACTTGGCGATCTCCTTGCTGGTAAAGCCGTTGACCAGATAACCGGCGATGCGCTTCTCCGTCGCCGTCAGCAGGCTGCCGGCACCGACCGCGGCCTCCAGCGGCCGATAGGTCCAGATCGCCAGGCGGTGCGGGTCGTCTTGATCCATGGTCCGCCCCCTGCCCTCCATCCACAGGATGCGGCCGTCCTTGCGCCGCATGAAGCGTTCGTCCCGATAGAACGGCCGCTCCCGCAGCGCCTTGCGCGCACGTTCGCCGACCAGGTCGAAATCGGTCTGGCCCGGGTAAAGGCAACGCATGGACTGACCCTCAAGCTCCTGCGGGGTCCAGCCGAAGACCGCCTCGACCATCAGGCTGGCCCGGACGATCACCCGGTCGACCAGGACCAGCGTCGCATCGGGGGCGTTCTGGAAACCGAGGCTGTCGTAATCCCGGCTCTGGGGCTGCCAAGCGGGTCGCTGCATGGGATACCTATCCGACTACGTATTCCTACGGATAGAGTATTTCCGCCACATGCGACAGGGTTGATTGCGGCGGACCGAGAGGTTGGCCGCCGGGGGAGCAATCATATCGAGGCATGCGAATGACAGGATCGAACAAGATCTATCCCAGCGCGGAAGCTGCGCTTGACGGTGTATTGCAGGACGGGATGCTGATCGCGGCCGGTGGTTTCGGGCTTTGCGGCATCCCCGAACTGCTGATCGAGGCGATCCTGCGCGCCGGGACGAAGGAGCTGACCATCGCCAGCAACAATTGCGGCGTCGACGGTTTCGGGCTGGGCAAGCTGCTCGATTCGCGGCAGATCCGCAAGATGATCTCCTCTTATGTCGGCGAGAACGCCGAGTTCATGCGCCAGTATCTTTCGGGCGAGCTGGAACTGGAGTTCAACCCGCAGGGCACGCTGGCCGAGCGCATGCGGGCGGGCGGTGCCGGCATTCCGGGCTTCTACACGAAAACCGGCGTCGGCACGGTGATCGCCGAGGGCAAGGAGCATCACGACTTCGACGGCGAAACCTATATCCTGGAGCGCGGCATCGTCGCCGACCTTTCCATCGTCAAGGGCTGGAAGGCGGACGAGTCGGGCAACGTGATCTTTCGCAAGACCGCTCGCAACTTCAACGTGCCGGCGGCGAAATGCGGCCGGATCTGCGTCTGCGAGGTCGAGGAGATCGTGCCGACGGGCAGCCTTGATCCCGACGCGATCCACCTGCCGGGCATCTATGTCCATCGCCTGGTCCAGGGCCAGCACGAGAAGCGCATCGAGCAGCGCACGACGCGTTCGCGCGTCTCCGACACGACCGGCAAGAAGGAGACCGTCTGATGGCCGCCGAAATCAAGGGCTGGGACCGCAACCAGATGGCGGCGCGGGCCGCGCAGGAACTGCAGGACGGCTGGTATGTGAACCTGGGCATCGGTATTCCGACGCTGGTGGCGAACTACATCCCCGAGGGGGTGCATGTGACGCTGCAGTCGGAAAACGGCATGCTGGGCATCGGCCCCTTCCCCTATGAGGGCGAGGAGGACCCGGACCTGATCAATGCCGGCAAGCAGACGGTGACCGAGCTGCCGCAGACGGCCTATTTCGACAGCTCCGAGAGCTTCGCGATGATCCGCGGCGGCAAGATCGCCATGGCGATCCTGGGCGCGATGGAGGTGGCCGAGAACGGCGACCTGGCGAACTGGATGATCCCGGGCAAGCTGGTCAAGGGCATGGGCGGCGCCATGGATCTGGTCGCCGGCGTGAAGCGGGTGGTGGTGGTGATGGACCACACCTCGAAGCATGGCGAATCGAAGGTGCTGAAGTCCTGCACCCTGCCGCTGACCGGCAAGGGCGTGGTCAACCGGATCATCACCAACCTGGGCGTGCTGGATGTCGCCCCGGGCGGGTTGCGCATCGTCGAACTGGCCCATGGCGTGAGCGAGGATGAACTGCGCGCCTCGACCGAGGCGACCATCGTCGGCTGAAAGACGGGAAACGAGGGGGCCGTCCGCCCTCTCGTTCCCTCCTGGCATGTCTCGCAACGGAGATACGACGGCCGGCATATCCCCAGCAGGCTTTTTCGAGAATGACAGAGGTTGGCGTGCCGTCCTGCTGATGTGCGCTTCAAGCCCACTCGGTAGTTTCTCCGCAATCGGAAAGACCGCGAGGATGAGGGGTCGTCGTCCAGGACCCTGGTGCTCTCTGTCATGCGGGACAGGGATTGCCTATGTTGGAGCCCTATGAACTTCCATTTCAAGACAGCATGTCGAGTGCTTCCGGCTTGTCATGATCCAAAAGAGCCGCGCGCTGCTTCCGGCCGAGCACACAGCATATGCACGGCGCGGTTCAGCGTGCCGGCGGGACGCTGCCGCCGCTGGCGGCAAGCAGGATAGGTCTCGTTCAGCGAGCAGCTTCGATCAGATTGCGCATGGTGTGACACAATGCCTCGGACCGGCCGGAAGGGGCGCGCAGGAAAGCTCGCCCTGCCCGGCAAACTGTCCCTTTGGCGCATTTGCCGCATCAGGCGCCAATGTCCGCGCCCCAACGACAACCTGCACTTTCATCAAGGAAAACGCAGCCCATGGGGGCTATGGTGGCCTCGCGCGGTGATTCGCGCTCCCGGCCAGGGCCGGGTATCTGCCGATCGCGGAGGTCATGCATGGCGGGCAAGGCAAGATCCTGGTGGGGCGGGGCCGCGGCTCTCGCCGTTCTGGCCGTCGTCGGCTGGTTGGCCTGGCAGAACCTGTCGCAGGACGGCCAGCTTGCCGGCATCGCCTCGGGCAATGGCCGGATCGAGGCGACCGAGATCGACATCTCGGCCCTTTCCGCCGGGCGCATCGCCCGCATCCAGGCGGCCGAGGGCCAGGTCGTGCGCAAGGGCGCGGTGCTGGTGCAGATGGACACCTTGCAGCTCGACGCGCAAAAGCGGCAGGCCGAAGCGCAGCTGCGCCGCGCCCGCATCGGGGTCGAGACCGCACAGAGCCTCGTGACCCAGGCCGAGGCGCAGCACAAGGCCGCCGGGGCCGCCGTGGAGCAGGCGCAGGCAGCGGCGGATGCGGCCGCGGCCCGGTTGGCGCGGACGGAAAGACTGGCGCGCAGCAACGTCGCTTCGCAGCAGGTGCTGGACGATGTGCGGGCCTCTGGACGCGAGACGCAGGCGGCGCTGGCCTCGGCCGAGGCCAACCTGGCCGCCGCCGAGGCCGGGATCGGCACCGCCCGCGCCCAGGTGGTCGATGCCGAGGCGGCGGTGGACGCGGCGCAGGCGGCGATCGAGGCCATCGAGGTGCAGATCGACGACGCCACGCTGCAATCGCCGCGCGACGGCCGGGTGCAATATCTCATCGCGCAAGAGGGCGAGATCGTCGCGGCCGGCGGGCGCATCCTGAACCTGGTCGATCTGGAGGATGTCTACATGACCTTCTTCCTGCCCACCTCGCAGGCCGGCCGGGTCGAGGTCGGGGCCGAGGCGCGGCTGGTGATGGATGCCGCCCCGCAATATGTGATCCCGGCGCGGATTTCCTATGTCGCGGATGTGGCGCAGTTCACGCCCAAGACCGTCGAGACCGCCGAGGAACGCGAAAAACTGATGTTCCGCGTCCGCGCCCAGGTCGACCCCGAGCTGCTGCGCAAATACAGCAACTACGTCAAGACCGGCCTGCCCGGCACGGCTTATGTCCGCATCGACGCCGAGGCCGGCTGGCCCGACACGCTGTCCAATCTGGTAGAATGACCGCCCTGCCCGACCAGCCCGATGGCCCGCCCGTGGCCGAGATCGCCGGGGTCTCGCTGCGCTATCGCAGGGTTGTGGCGCTGGACGGGGTGTCGCTGGCGGTCCCCGCCGGCTGCATGGTCGGGTTGATCGGTCCCGACGGCGTCGGCAAGTCCAGCCTGCTCTCGCTGATCGCCGGCGCGCGGGTGATCCAGCAGGGCCAGATCCGCGTGCTTGGCGGCGACATGGCCGACGCGCATCATCGCGCCCGGATCTGCCCGCGCATCGCCTATATGCCGCAGGGGCTGGGCCGGAACCTCTATCCCACGCTTTCGGTGGCCGAGAATCTGGATTTCTTCGGCCGGCTTTTCGGCCACGGCGCGGCCGAGCGTGCGCGCCGCATCGACGCGCTTCTGGCCGCGACCGGCATGTCGCCGTTTCGCGACCGGCCGGCGGCCAAGCTTTCGGGCGGGATGAAGCAGAAGCTGGGCCTGTGCTGCGCGCTGATCCACGACCCCGACCTGCTGATCCTGGACGAGCCGACCACCGGCGTCGATCCGCTGTCCCGCCGCCAGTTCTGGGAGCTGATCGCGCGCATCCGCCGCGACCGCCCGGGCATGAGCGTGATCGTGGCGACCGCCTATATGGAAGAGGCCGCCGGCTTCGACTGGCTGGTGGCGATGGATGGCGGCCGGGTGCTGGCCACCGGCAGCCCGGCCGAGTTGCTGGAGCGCACCGGGGCCGAGGATCTGGACCGCGCCTTCATCGCGCTCTTGCCCGACAGCGAAAGGCGCGGGCACGAGCCGGTCTCGATCCCGCCGCGCCGGGCCGAGGACGGCGAGCCCGCCATCGAGGCGCGGCACCTGACCATGCGCTTCGGCGATTTCACCGCCGTCGACGATGTCAGCTTCCGCATCGGCAAGGGCGAGATCTTCGGCTTTCTCGGCTCGAACGGCTGCGGCAAGACCACGACGATGAAGATGCTGACCGGGCTCTTGCAACCCAGCGAGGGCACGGCACGGCTGTTCGGCGTCGAACTCGATCCTTCGGACATGGCGGTGCGCCGCCGGGTCGGGTTCATGAGCCAGTCCTTCTCGCTTTATTCCGAACTGACGGTGCGGCAGAACCTCGAGTTGCACGCGCGCCTTTTCGGCATGGAGGCCGGGGCGATCCCGGATCGCGTCCGGCAGATGATCGAGCGCTTCGGCCTGGCCGCCGTGGCGGACGACCTGCCCGATGCGCTGCCGCTGGGTATCCGCCAGCGCCTGTCCTTGGCCGTCGCGATGATCCACGGCCCCGAGATCCTGATCCTGGACGAGCCGACCTCGGGCGTCGATCCGGTGGCGCGCGATGGCTTCTGGCGCATGCTGGGCGAGCTGTCGCGCCAGGACGGGGTGACGATCTTCGTCTCGACCCATTTCATGAACGAGGCCGAGCTTTGCGACCGCATCTCGCTGATGCATGCCGGCCGCGTGCTGGTCAGCGACACGGCTGAGGCGATCAAGCGGGCCAAGGGCGCGGCTACGCTGGACGACGCCTTCGTCGCCTATCTGCAAGAGGCGATCGGCGATGAGCCCCCGCCCACGCGCCTCGCCGATGCGACCGAGACGGCCGCGCGGCCCGGCGGCTGGTTCAGCCCGGCGCGCATGCTCAGCTATTCCCGGCTGGAATCGCTGCAACTCATGCGCGATCCGATCCGGCTGACGCTGGCGCTGATCGGCAGCCTGATCCTGATGTTCGTCATCGGCTACGGCATCAACATGGATGTCGAGGACCTGAGCTTCGCCGTGCTCGACCGCGACCAGACCACGACCTCGCGCGACTATGTTCTGGACATCGCCGGTTCGCGCTATTTCACCGAAACCGCGCCCTTGGCGGATTACGACGACATGGACGCGCGCATGCGCACCGGGCGGCTTGCGCTGGCCATCGAGATCCCGCCCGGCTTTGCCCGCGACCTGGCGCGCGGCGGCGCGGTGCAGGTCGGTGCCTGGATCGACGGCGCCAACCCGACGCGGGCCGAGACCGTGCGCGGCTATGTGCAGGGCATGCATGCCGACTGGATCATGCGCAAGACGCGCGAGGCCCATGGCGAGGCGGCGGTGCAGGGCGCCTTCGAGTTGGTGACGCGCTTTCGCTACAACCCCGACGTGAAAAGCATCGTCGCCATGGTGCCGGCGGTGATCCCGTTGCTTTTGCTGCTGATTCCGGCGGTGCTGACCACGCTCAGCGTCGTGCGCGAAAAGGAACTGGGCTCGATCATCAATTTCTACGTCACTCCGGTCACGCGGCTGGAATTCCTGATCGGCAAGCAATTGCCCTATGTGGCGCTGGCCATGCTGAATTTCGCGCTGATGACGGCTTTTGCGGTCTTTGCGTTCCGCGTGCCCTTCACAGGCAGCCTGACGGCCTTTGCGCTGGCCGCGCTGCTTTATGTCGGCGCCACCACGGCCATGGGGCTGCTGATCTCGTCCTTCATGCGCAGTCAGGCGGCGGCGCTGTTCGCCACCGTGCTGCTGACGATGATCCCCGGCGCACAATATTCCGGGCTGCTCGACCCGGTTTCCTCGCTGCAAGGCCTGGGCCGTGCCATCGGCGAGGTCTATCCGACGACGCATTTCATCATCGCCTCGCGCGGGGCATTTTCCAAGGGGTTGGGCTTTGCCGACCTGGGTATGGCCTTCGCGGCACTGGCGGCGGCCGTTCCGATCATCCTGGGGCTCAGCGCCCTGCTGCTGAGGAAACAGGCGAAATGAGGCTGCGCAACGTCTGGAACCTGGGCATCAAGGAGCTGCGCGGGCTGTGGCGCGACCCGGCGATGCTACTCTTGATCGTCTATGCCTTCTCGTTGTCGATCTATACCGAGTCGAAGGCGATGCCGGAAAGCCTGTCCAACGCTGCCATCGCCGTCGTGGACGAGGACCGCTCGGCGCTATCCGAGCGCATCGTTTCGGCCTTTACCCCGCCCTATTTCGGCACGCCGCGGCTGATCACCACCACCCAGATGGACCGGCGCATGGACGAGGGGCTGGATACGTTCGCGCTGGACATTCCGCCCGATTTCCAGCGCGACCTATTGGCCGGCCGCCATCCCGCGATCCAGCTGAACGTCGATGCCACCCGGATGAGCCAGGCTTTCACCGGCAGCGGCTATGTCCAGCAGATCGTGACGGCCGAGGTCTCGGAGTTCCTGGCCGGTCATCGCGAGGAAACCGCCCTGCCCCTCGAACTGGCGCTGCGGGCGCGCTACAATCCCTCGCTGGACGCGGGCTGGTTCGGCGCGATCAACAGCGTCATCGATGCCGTCACCATGCTGTCGATCATCCTGACCGGCGCGGCGCTGATCCGCGAAAAGGAGCATGGCACGGTCGAGCATCTGCTGGTCATGCCGGTGACCGCGGCCGAGATCATGCTGTCCAAGATCTGGTCCATGGGACTCGTGGTGCTGCTGGCGTCAAGCTTTGCGATCACGGTGGTCGTGCAGATGGCCTTGCAGGTGCCGGTAGCGGGATCGGTGCCGCTGTTCATCGCGGCGGCGGCGCTGATGCTGTTCGCGACCACCTCGATGGGCATCTTCCTGGCCACCATGGCCGGGTCGATGCCGCAATTCGGGCTGCTGTTGATGCTGGTGCTGTTTCCCTTGCAGGTGCTCTCCGGCGGCATGACCCCGCGCGAAAGCATGCCCGACATCATCCAGGCGCTGATGTCGCTGGCGCCCAACACCCATTTCGTCATCCTGTCGCAAGGCATCCTGTTCCGGGGCGCCGGGCTGGGCGTGGTCTGGCCGCAGCTTCTGGCGCTGGCCGTCATCGGCTGCGTGCTGTTCTGGCTGGCACTACGGCAATTCCGCCGCTTCCTGGCCTGAGTTGCGGGCGGCCGCCAAAGAGAGGCCGGACCCGGAGGCCCGGCAGTCAATAACACGTCAAACCACCACAACTTGACTGATTAATCAATTAACATAAACTCCGATTCGCTGGAACCGATTTCTGCCCGGACCCGCCACGGCGCAAGGCCAAACCGCACAGTCCCTAGCAACCGCCTAGGCCGACAACGCCTCGGCCCGTGCGCCAAGCGCGGCCAGCGCATCGCGCGGCGACAGCAGCAGCAACAGCCCGCGCCGGCCGCCGTTGATCGCGACCTCGCCGAACTCCATGGCCTCTGCCTCGAAGATCACCGGCACTGTGCGGCGCTGGCCGAAAGGGCTGATGCCGCCGGTATGATAGCCGGTCAGCCGCTGCGCCTTGTCGGCAGGCATCATCGCCGCCGACTTGCCGCCGAAGGCGGCCGCGACGCGCTTCATCGACAGGCTGCGGTCGCCGGGAAGGACCGCACAGGCGGGACGCCCGTCCACCTCCACCATCAGCGTCTTGAGCAGTTGTCCGGGCGGCAGGCCGATCGCCTCGGCCGCCTGCAACGCGACCCGCTCGGACCCCGGATCATAGCGGTATTCCACGGGCCGAAAGGCCACTTGCGCCCGGCGCAGGAATTGCGTGGCCGGCGTCGCGCCGCTCATTCCACGCCCCCAGGCAAGCCCATCTCGCGGTCGATCCAGCGCATCAGCAGGTCGGCGATCCAGGCCTGTTCCTCGGCGCTCAGCATCCGGCCCTTCGGGATGCGATGCCATTTTTGCAGACAAGAGCGGCAGCAACAGGCAGTGGCGTGCTGGGCGAGAAAGACCGGATGGCCGCGCATCGGGGTTTGCCGGCCGTCGTTCGGCAACTCGGCCGGCGCCAGCCGCGCGGCGATGAAATCGCGTGCATGGGCGGCAATCGTTTCGCGCCCCTTGGCATCGGCATAGGCGCGTTCTTTCGGGCCAAGGCGAAAGCGGCTGCGAAAGGCAGAGCGGGCCAGCCGGTCGAAAATCTCGTCCTGAACGGTCATGCCCCGCAGATAACCGCCCCGGCAGGCGACAGGAACCCCCGCGATGCCCGGTGCCGGAAAAGCGAAGGACACGTGCCCCGCCTCAGCCCGCGACCTTGCCCAGCACCAGGAAGGTCATCATCCCCAGCGGCGGCAGGGTCCGGCGTTCCTCTAGCACCAGCGATTCCTGCCCCAGCACCCGGTCGATGCGGAAATCGGAATGCCAGCCGATGGTGTTGGCCAGGGGCGCGAAAACCCGCTCCACCGCCGCCATCGCGCCGCTCTCGCGCGCGAAATGGTTGGTGATGACGACCTTGCCGCCAGGCTTGCAGACCCGGGCGATCTCGGCCATCACCCGCTCGGGTTCGGGCACCACCGACAGCACATGCATCGCCGTCACCGTGTCGAAATGGTCGTCCGGGAAATCCAGTGCCCGCGCATCCATCTGCCGCAGCTCATGCACCTGCTTCAGGCCCAGGCGCTGCACCTTGGCGATGGCCTTGTCCAGCATGTCCTGGCTGAAATCGATGCCGGTGACCTGCATCTGCGGGCCGTAATGCTCCAGCGACAGCCCGGTGCCGACGCCGACCTCCAGCACGGTGCCGCCGCGGCGGTTGATATGGTCCACCGCCCGTCGCCGGCCGATGCTGGTCGCTGCCCCGAAGGTCCGGTCGTAGATCGGCGCCCAGCGGGAATAGGAGGATTGGATGGCTTCGATATCCATGGCCGTTCCTTATCGGCTTGAGGGACGTTCCCGGTCGATCCAGGCCCAGATGACCATGGCGACATAGCCAAGGCAAAGCGCGATCAGCGTCACCCAGGCGAAAGTCAGCAGCGCCGCCCCGACGAAGGCTACGCCGACAAGGAAGAACTTGACGTTCTCGCGCGATATCCTGGTGGTCTTGAAGGACCAGGTCGGGAGGCGGCTGATGAGCAGCAGCCCGACCAGGATCATGTGCAGGCAGATGACGATCTGCGGCAGCACCGGCCGGTCGGCGAAGGCGAAGGACAGATACATCGGCAGCATCACCAGAAGCGCCCCGGCGGGCGAGGGGATGCCCTCGAAATAGGCGCAGTCGCGTTGCGCCTCCTCGGACTTGCTGGACACGTTGAAGCGCGCCAGCCGGATTACGCAGCAGACGGCAAAGACCAGCACGCAGATCCAGCCCAGGCCGCGAAAATCCCTCAGCGCCCAGAAATACAGGATCAGCGGCGGGGCGACGCCGAAATTCAGGAAATCGGCCAGCGAATCCAGCTCGGCCCCCATCTTGCTGGATGAGCCCAGCAGCCGCGCGATGCGCCCGTCGATGCCGTCGAGGATGCCGGCGGCGATGATCAGCAGCACCGCGGGCATGTAGTCGCCCTGCACGCCGAAGCGGATGGCGGTCAGGCCGGCGCAGACCGCGACGATGGTCAGCATGTTGGGCAAAAGCTGGACCAGCGAAAATTCGGTCTGGGGGCCGGTGGGTTGATCCATCACGCCTCCGCCTGCCCGGCCTGCGCCAGTTCGGCGATCACCGTCTCGCCCGCGACCATGGTCTGGCCGATCTCGACCAGCGGCACCACGCCCGGCGGCAGGTAGACGTCCAGCCGCGAGCCGAAGCGGATCAGGCCGAACCGCTCGCCCGTGCGCAGCCGGTCGCCGGGCTTCACGAAACAGACGATCCGGCGGGCCACGAGGCCGGCGATCTGCACCACCGCCAGGTCGCGCCCGTCATCCATGCGGATGCGCAGCCCGTTGCGTTCATTGTCCACGCTGGCCTTGTCCAGCGAGGCGTTGAAGAACTTGCCCGGCCGATAGGCGACCGAAACCACCTCGCCGGCGATAGGGCTGCGGTTCACATGGCAGTTGAACACGCTCATGAACACGCTGACCCGGGTCAGGGGCGTATCGGCCATGCCCAGCTCGGCCGGCGGCACCGCCGGCTCGATCAGCGAGACCACGCCATCCGCGGGGCTGACGATCAGCCCGGGGCGCGCGGGCGTCACCCGCTCGGGGTCGCGAAAGAAGTAATAGCACCAGACGGTCAGGCCGACCCCGATCCAGCCCAGCGGCTCCCAGATCAGGAACAGCACCAGCGTCACGGCGGCGAAGATCGCCACGAAGCGGATGCCCTCGCGGTGCATGGGCTTGATGAAAGTGTCGCGCATGCGCATCTGGCGTCCCCCCGGCTGAATGGCGCTGCCAGTCATAATGGGATTGGCCCGGCACGCAATAGCGTAGCGCCGGCCCGGGGATCAAGACTTTCCGAGCCGGCCGCAAAGCGTCACTGTCGCCGGCCGATCCCCAGCAGTTGATACAGCAGCAAGGCCGCAAAGGTCGAGGTGCCGATGCCCCCCAGCGCGAAGCTGCCGATGGTGACGGTGAAATCGCCGGCGCCAAGGATCAGCGCCACCCCCACGGTGAACAGGTTGCGCGGGTCCGAGAAATCGACCTTGTTGTCCACCCAGATCCGCGCCATGGCCGAGGCGATCAGGCCGAAGACCGACACCGCAAGCCCCGCCAGCACCGGCGCCGGGATGGTTTGCAGGATGGCGCCGAATTTCGGCGACAGGCCCAGGAAGATCGCGATGGCGGCGGCCATCGGGAAGATCAGCGTCGAATAGACCCGGGTCATGGCCATGACGCCGATATTCTCGGCATAGGTGGTGACGCCCGTGCCGCCGCCCGTCCCGGCCAGCATGGTTGCCAGACCGTCGCCCAGGAATCCCCGGCCGATATAGCGGTCCATGCTCTGCCCGGTGATCGCGCCCAGGGCCTTGATATGGCCCAGGTTCTCGGCCACCAGCACGATGGCGACGGGGGCGATCAGGGTGATGGCCGACCATTCGAATCGCGGCGCGACGAAGTTCGGCACGCCGAACCAGGGCGCGGCGGCGACGGCGGCGAACTCGATCCCCGGCACCAGCCCCAGACCGTTGCCGAGGACCAGCACCAGCGCATAGCCGAACAGCAGCGCGATCAGCACCGCGATCCGGCGCGTTGCCTGCCGGCCATAGACCGAGACCAGCGCCATGCACAGCACGGTCGCCAGGGCGATGCTCAGATGGGCATGGCTGCCGGCAAGCTGCTTGACCGCCACCGGGGCGAGGTTCAGCCCGATGGACATGCCGATCGCCCCGGTCACCGCCGGCGGCATCAGCCTTTCGACCCAGCCCGTGCCGATGGCCATGACGACCAGTCCGATCAGCGCATAGATCAGGCCGGCGGCGATGATGCCGCCAAGCGCCACGGCGATATTGGGGTTCGGCCCGCCGCCGGCAAAGCCGGTCGCCGCCATGATGACGGCGATGAAGGCGAAGGACGAGCCGAGATAGCTGGGCACCCGCCCGCCGGTCACGGCAAAGAACAGCAGCGTGCCGATGCCGGAAAAGAACACCGCGACATTGGGATCGAACCCCATGATCAGCGGCGCCAGGATGGTCGAACCGGACATCGCCAGCAGGTGCTGCAGGCTCATCGGCACCGCCTGGGTCAGCGGCAGCTTTTCATCGGGTAGCACCGTGGCGCCCGCGGCGGGGCGCCAGTCAGGAAAATAGCCCATCACGTCTCTCGGATTCGGTTGCGTGGACAGGCTTTTGGGCGGCTTTGCGGAAAAATGCCAGTGGCAACGCGCGATGGCGCAACCGGCCTGCCCCGGGGCAGAGCCGCATCCGCCGGCTGCGACCAAGTGCCACGCAGGCGAAGCACGGCCTTTCAGATATGTTGAGACATTCATAATATCGAATATACATGAAACCAACGCCTGACTCGGGAAACAGGGAAACGCCGCCCCGACCGTCTTGATGCACCCGGCACGCCGCGGCTGGTTCCAAGACCGTCGCAGGCCCGGGCCGGGTGTCAGCGCATGTGGCCGAGAAGCCGGAAACCAGGTTCCGGGTCCGGGCACATGAGGTCACGGAGGAGGCCGAATGACAGGATCAGACGAATTCAGACCCTCTCGCAGGGGCGTGCTGGGCTTTGCGCTTGCGGGGGCGGTCACGGCGGGGTTGGGAACCCGTGCGGCCCAGGCCGCCAGGATCGCGACCAAGGCGCGCATCGTCGTCATCGGCGCCGGGGCCGGCGGCACCGCGCTGGTTAACCGCCTCGTCCAGCGGCTGGACGGCGCGCAGATCATGCTGATCGATCCCAGGCCGCAGCATTACTATCAGCCGGGGCTGTCGCTGGTGGCGGCCGGCCTGAAACCCGCCGGCTATGTCGTCTCGCGGACCAGCGAATGGCTGCCCTCGGGTGTGACATTGATCGCCGAGGCCGCGGTCGCCATCGACCCGGTGGGCAAGTCCGTCTCGACCGAGAACGGGCAGAAGCTCGAATACGATTTCCTGGTGGTGGCGCCGGGGCTGGCGCTGGATCACGACGCGATCGAGGGCTTTTCGCTCGACATGGTGGGCAAGGACGGGATCGGTGCGCTTTACGCCGGCCCGGATTACGCGGCCAAGACCTGGCAGGCGGCGTGGAAATTCACCGAGGAAGGCGGCATCGGCCTGTTCACCCGCCCCGAGACCGAGATGAAATGCGCCGGCGCGCCGCTGAAGCACACCTTCCTGATCGAGGACATCGCCAGCCGCAGCGGCGCCAGGGGCAGGTATGAGATGCATTACGCCTGTCCGCAGACGGCGCTGTTCTCGGTGCCGATCGTCGCGGAAAAGGTGCGGATGCTGTTCGGGCAGCGCGCCGTCGCCACCCATTACGGCCATACGCTGAAATCCATCGATCCCGGCCGCAAGACGGCGCGGTTCGAGACTGCGGCCACCGATCCGGCGACGGGCGAACTCGTCAAGTCCACCGCCGAGATGCCCTATGACTACCTGCACGTCATCCCGCCGCAGCGCGCGCCCGCGGTGATCCGGCAGTCGGGCCTTTCCTGGGCCGACAAATGGACCGACCAGGGCTGGGTCGAATGCGACATGAAGACCCTGCGCCATCTGCGCTATCCCGAGATCTTCGCGCTCGGCGATGTGGCGGGGGTGCCCAAGGGCAAGACCGCGGCCTCGGTGAAATGGCAGGTTCCGGTGATCGAGGATCATCTGGTCGCCGCCATCGAGGGCCGCGAGGGGACCGCGATCTATGACGGCTACACCTCCTGCCCGCTGATCACCCGCGTCGGACGGGCCATGCTGGTCGAGTTCGACTATCACAACAACCTGGTGCCCTCGTTCCCCGGCGTCATCGCCCCGCTGGAGGAATTGTGGATCAGCTGGCTGATGAAGGAAGTGGCGCTGAAGGCCACCTACAACGCCATGCTGCGCGGCCGGGCCTGACAGGGGAAGCATCATGAAAGAGTTGACATTCGGCACGCTGATCGCTGTTTTCGAAGAAATTTTCGGGCGCGGCCTGTTCTGGATCATGGTCGCGCTCGCCGCCCTGGTCACGCTGGCCTATCTTTACGTGCTGATCCGCGACCGCGCGGTGTCGATGCGCAAATTCCTGTGGGCCCAGCTTTCCATGCCTTTCGGCGCGATCCTGGCCGTGATCTTCGTCCAGCGGATGACGCATTCGGGCCTGCGCGACATCGGCGGGCCGATCGACATGATCGTGCTTCTGGGCGTGGCCGTGCTGGGCGCCGTGGGCGGCGCCATCCTGGTCTATACCGTCCAGTCGCTGCTGCGGCCGCCGCGACCCCGGCAGAATCCCTGATCCGGGCCAAGGCACCTGCGCTGGCCCAGGCGGACGATGGGCTTTCTTCCTGGCGGATCACTTCTATCTGCGAGTGTAGCCTGACACCGGGGGCCACCAGCCCCCGGAAGTTTGCTGCTCGTCGCCGGGCCGGGCCTCAGGTGCGGAACACGCGATAGACCGCCGGGATCACCAGCACCGTCAGCAGCGTCGACGAGATCAGCCCGAAGAACAGCGAGATCGCCAGCCCCTGGAAGATCGGATCCGTCAGGATCACCGCCGCGCCGATCATCGCCGCCAGCGCGGTCAGCAGGATCGGCCGGAACCGCACGGCGCCGGCATCGATCAGCACCTCGGTCAGCGGACGGCCCGTGATGTCGTGGCGGATGAAATCCACCAACAGGATCGAATTGCGCACAATGATCCCCGCAAGCGCGATGAATCCGATCATCGAGGGTGCCGAGAAGGGTGCGCCGAACAGCCAATGCCCGCCCAGGATGCCGATGAAGGTCAAGGGTACAGGCGTCAGGATCACCAGCGGCAGCCGGAACGAGCCGAACTGGGCAACGACCAGGATATAGATGCCCAGAAGCGCCACCGCGAAGGCCCCGCCCATGTCGCGGAAGGTGACCCAGGTCACCTCCCATTCGCCGTCCCACAGCAATGTGCTGGCGCTGTCGTCCTCGGGTTGGCCGCGCAGCCGGATCTCGGGCTTGGGCAAGCCGGTCCAGTCCTGCGCCTCCAGCGCGTCGCGCACGGCGAGCATGCCGTAGAGCGGTGCCTCGAAATCGCCGGCGAGTTCGGCGGTCACCATCTCGGCCGGTCGGCCATTGTGGCGAAACAGGATATGCGAGGCGCGCTCATCCTCGATCCGCACCACGTCGCCCAGCTCGACCACGCCGCGATTGCCGGGCAGAAGATCGGCCGGGATCGGCGTGGTCAGGAAATCCTCGCCCGGAACGCGCCGTTCCCTGGGCCGCTCGACCCGGATCGGGATCGGCGCCCGCCCCTCGCCCCGGTGCGAATAACCGACCGTGGTCGAGCCGTTCAGGATGGCGATGCTGTCGAAGACATCCGATTCCGCCACGCCGTAGAAATCCAGGTCGTCGGGCGAAATCAGCGCCCGCAGCCGTGGCGCCGCCTCGCCCCAGGAATTGTCCACATCCACGATGAAGGGGACCGAGCGGAATGCCGCCTCGACCTTTTCGCCGACTGCGCGGCGGGTTTCGGGGTCGGGGCCATAGATCTCGGCCAGCAGCGTCGCCATGACCGGCGGGCCGGGCGGCGGCTCGACGACCTTCAGCACCGTGCCCGGGGGCACCGGCAGCGCCTGGAGGCGCGCGCGCAGGTCCAGGGCAATCTGGTGGCTCGAGCGGTCGCGGTCGTGCTTGGGGGTCAGGTTGACCGCCACCTCGCCCTGATGCGGCTGGGTGCGATAGAAGGAATGCCGCACCAAGCCGTTGAAGTTGAAGGGCGCCGCGGCGGCGGCATGGGTCTGGACCGAGATCACCTCGGGCAGCTCCATCGCCGCCCCGGCCACCACTTGCGCCACGGCATCCGTGGTCTCGACCGCGGCGCCTTCGGGCAGGTCGATGGTCACCGACAGCTCCGACTTGTTGTCGAAGGGCAAAAGCTTGACCGTCACGTCGCGGGTGTAGAACAGCGCCAGCGAGCCGAAGGTCAGCACGATCACCCCGCCGAGGAACAGCCAGCTGCGCCCCTTGCTGGCCAGCACCGGCCGGGCGATGGCGGCATAGGCGCGGCCCAGGCGACCGCCCTGCCCTTCGGCATCGTGATGCAGCGGCGCGCGGCCGGCAACCTTCAGCATCAGCCAGGGCGTGACCGTCACCGCGACGAAGAAGGAAAAGATCATCGCCACCGAGGCGTTCGAGGGGATCGGGCTCATGTAAGGCCCCATCATCCCCGACACGAACAGCATCGGCAGCAGCGCCACCACAACGGTCAGTGTGGCGACGATGGTCGGGTTGCCGACCTCGATCACCGCTTCGATGGCGCTTTCGCGCCGGTCACGGACGCCCATGCCCCAATGCCGGGCGATATTCTCGATCACCACGATGGCGTCGTCGACCAGGATGCCGATCGAGAAGATCAGCGCGAACAGGCTGACCCGGTTCAGCGTATAGCCCATGATCCACGAGGCAAACAGCGTCAGCAGGATCGTGACCGGGATCACCACCGCCACCACCAGCGCCTCGCGCCGGCCGATGGCGAGCCACACCAGCGCGATGATCGACAGCGTCGCAAGGCCCAGATGGTAAAGCAGTTCGTTGGCCTTTTCGTTGGCCGTTTCGCCATAGTCGCGGGTAATTTCCACCTGCATGTCGTCGGGGATCAGCGTGCCCTGCAGCGCCTCGGCACGATGCAGGATCGCCTCGGCCACGGTGACCGCATTGGCGCCGGCGCGCTTGGCCACGGCCAGGGTCACCGCCGGGCGGCGGCCGGAATCGTCGGTCACGGTGGCGACCAGCGCCTCGGCCGTGTCGGTGACGAAGCCCACATCGGCCACGTCGCGGACATAGACCGGGCGGCCGTCGCGGGCGGTCAGCACCAGGTTGCCGATCTCCTCGGGGCTGCGCAGGGTTTCGCCCGCCACCAGCATCACCTGCTGGCCGCCGTCGCGCAACAATCCCGCAGGCAAGGCGCGGTTGGCGCCCTGGACCTTGCCGGCAAGCTGCTGCAGCGTGATGCCGTAAAGCGCCAGCCGGCCGGGATCGGGGGAGATGCGAATCGCCTCGTCCGTCTCGCCGATCAGGTAGGTCAGGCCGACATCGTCGATCTTGGCCAGTTCGGTGCGCAATTCGCGGGCGATGCGGGTCAGTTCGGCCGCCGTCACCCGCTCGGCCGCATCAGGTCGGGCCGAAAGCGTCAGCGCCACGATGGCTACGTCGTCGATGCCGCGGCCCACCACCTGCGGCTCGGGGATGCCCAGGGGGATACGGTCCATGTTGGCGCGCAGCTTGTCATGCACGCGCAGCACCGCCGCATCGGCCGAGGTGCCGACCAGGAAGCGCGCGGTCACCAGAACGCCGTCGTCCTGGGTCTGGGAATAGATATGCTCGACCCCGTCGATGCCCTTGACGATGGTCTCAAGCGGCTCGGTCACCAGCTTGACCGCATCCTCGGCGCGCAGCCCGGGGGCCTGGACGCGGATATCGACCATGGGAACCGAGATCTGCGGCTCTTCCTCGCGCGGCAGGCTGATCAGGGCCAGCAGCCCGAAGGCCAGCGCCGCGATCAGGAAAAGCGGCGTCAGGGGCGAGGTGATGAAGCCGCGCGTCAGCCAGCCGGCTAGGCCGGGGCTGCGGGGGGTATCGCCGGGCAAGTTCATGGGACGATCACCCTTTCCCCCGGCGCAAGGCCGGTCAGGATCTCGACCATGTCGATGCCGTCCTGCGCAAGGATTCCGCCGGTCACCACCGCACGCCGCGCCCCGCCCGAGGCGCCGGCCACGCTGACGAAGTCCACTCCGGCGCGGGTGGTGATCGCCGTAGCCGGCACCAGCAGCGCCCGGCGCTGGCCTACCGGCAGGTCCACCGCCACGCGGGCGCCGACAAAGGCGTCAGGCAGCCGGTCGACCTCGACATCGGCCTGCACCCGGCCGCCCTGGATCAGCGGATAGACCTTGGCCAGCCGGCCCGTCGCAGCCCTGCCGCCGGCCCTGATCTGGATCTCGGCCCCCTCGGCCAGGTCGGCGGCATGGCGTTCCGGCACCGACAGGCGCAGGAAAAAGCCGCCGCCGCCCACGCTCGCCACCACCTCGCCCGGCATGACGACCGAGCCGCGCACCGCCGGCACGCTCAGCACCCGGCCCGAGACGGGGGCCAGAACGGCGCCCTCGGCCTGCTGCTGCTCGATGATGGCACGCTCGGCCTCGGTCGCGGCGATCTGGCTGCGGATGACATCGACCGCGGTCCGCAACTGTTCCAGCCGCTGCTGCGAGGCCGCGCCGCGCTGCACAAGCGACTGGCCGCGCGCGAAGTCGGATTCCGCCTCGGCCAGTTGCGCCCGCAACGCCTCGATCCGCGAGGCATAGGCGGCGATCTGGAAGGCGATCTTGTCGTCGCGGACCGTGGCAAGTGTCGCCCCCTCCTCGACCCGGTCGCCCTCGCCCACCAGCAGTTCCACGACCGTGCCGCCGATGCGCGTCCGTGCCGGGATGGTGTCCCGCGCCTCGACGGTGCCGTAGACGGCCTTCATCTCGGGGACCGTGCTCCAGTCAAGGCTCAGGGGCTCGGCCAGCGCCGGCCCGGCCGCGACAAGCGCGACAAGCAGCAGCAATCGCATGGATCGGCCTTTCAGAAGGCACAGCCGGGTTTGATGCCAAGCTTGCGCAGGACCATGGCCGCCGGGCAGAAGCCGGTGAAGGCGGATTGCAGCAGGTTCAGGCCGACAAAGACCGTCAGCCAGACGAACCAGGGCGAAACCCAGACGGTCAGCGCCACGGAAAGCAGGACCATGAACCCCGCAAAGGCAAGAACGGAACGGTCGAGTGTCATCGCAGAACTCCTGAATAGCTGTTTGCCGACAGTATATACATATATTCGTATAATCGTTTTGAAAGAGGAATTCTGTGCCGCTGCCAAAATTTCCGATGCATGCGGTCCTACATTCGGATGCGCTTCCAGCCGGTGATCATGGGGCGGATCAGGTTCTCGCGCTTCCACAGGCGATAGAACAGCACGACCGCGACATGCAGCAGAACCATCAGCAGGATCATGTTGCCAATAATGTCATGCAGGTTCAGTGCCATGCGAGATATTCTTGAACTGACCGCATCGGCCAGCGGCCCGGTATTGACGTAGTCCTGCGGATCGGCCACCAGCCCAGTCGCCACCTGCACCGCCAGCGCAAGCAGAAGCAGGATCACGAACAGACCGCCCAGGGGGTTGTGACCGGGCCAGTGGCTGGGGCTGCGCGCCGGCATCTGCCGCAGATAGGCAAGCACCGTCCGGGGACCATGAAGGCAGCTTCGGAACCGCGCCGGACGCGGCCCGATAAAGCCCCAGAGCAACCGAAAGGCCAGGAGCCCGATCACCGCATATCCGAACAGGAAATGCAAAGTCATGATATCGGGGCCGAACTTGCCCAGCCCCCAGGCGGCGGCAACGCAGGCGGCAAGCGCCCAGTGAAAGATCCGCAGCGGCAGATCCCATAGCCGGACCAGTTGCGTCTGGTCCGCGGCCGCTACGGCGGTATCGTCGCGCATCCTAGAAATCCTTGGCGCGATAGCTGTCGTGGCACGCCTTGCAGGTCGCCCCGACCTTGCCGACGGCGGGGGCAAGCGCCTCCTGCCCTTCTCCGGCGACCCCGTTCAGCGTGGCGACGGCCTCGCGGAAGGCCATGCCCTTGGCGCGGTAATCCTCGGCTTGCTCCCAGATCGCCGGCAGGGCGCGGGTCTTGCCCGCCAGTTCGGCATTCGAGGTTCCGGGCATCAGCAGGTCGTCATGCAGGTATTCCGACAGCACCTTCAGATCGGCGGCCAGCGCCTTGGCCCGTTCGGCATCATAGGGCGCCTTGCCCTGGGCCATGGCGGCCAGCCCGCCCATCTCCAGGTTGACCAGGCTGTAATAGCCGATGCGCGCCGCGGCGATGTCGCCGGGCTCGGCCGCCTGGGCCAGTGCGGGAAAGGTCAGGGCAAACGCCGTCAGGATCGTCTTGTGCATGGAAATCACCTTTGCTTGCAGAGTGTTGGGCTTGCGGGTGCGGATCAAGTTAAGCTCCGTAACATTCATAATTTCGAAGATTAATGTGGCAAACTGCCGCGATGCGGCGACAGGGCCAGTTCCTGCCAAGGGCCGGCGGGACGGTCCCTGGGGCCGCACCTTGACCGTATATTCGCAATAATGTAGCTAAAGGGGATGAGCGCCCACGTCAGCATAGACCCCGAAAGCATGCGCGCTGCCGCCGACGAGGCCAGCGAGTTCCTGAAATCGCTTGGCAACCGTCACCGGCTGCTGATCCTGTGCCAGTTGGTGCAGGGCGAAAAATCGGTGGGGCAGCTTGCAGAGTTCCTGGGCATCCGCGATTCGACCGTGTCGCAACACCTGGCGCTTTTGCGGCGCGACAGGATCATCGCCGGCCGGCGCGACGGGCAGACGATCTGGTATCGGATCGAAAGCCAGACGGCGCGGAAGGTGATGGAAGTGCTTTACAGCAGTTTCTGCGGCCGGGACGGCTGACGGCCCGGCAATCGCAATGCCGACGGCGCGGAAACGGCGGGCGTCACGCCCGGCCGGGAACCGCCGGCCGCCGGGACATCGCATGCAGCGCCCGGGCCCGGGCACCTGAGCGGCACCAGCCGAGTACCGGCCCCTCCGCCTCGGCCAGGGTCCGCCGAAAGGCCGTGGCTTGGCTGGTCGTGGGCCGGCCGGCCACCGGGATGTGCCGGGCGGTCAAGCCAAGGCGCGCGGCCTCGGCCGCGATGGTGGCGAAATCGGGCTGGCCCCGCTCCTCGCCATCGCAAAGGAAGCAGACCAGCACGCGGAATCCGGCCTCGGCAATGGCTGGCAGGTCCTCGGGGTGGATCTGCCCGGTGACCGAGAACCTGTCGTCGATCTTGCGCAACCGCGGCCGGCCGCGCCGCCGAAAAGGCCACATTCACGCCCCCTGCCGGTCGCCGGCGGAAAGGACGGAGCGGGCGGCGACCCAGCCCTGCACTGCCTTCGCCATGCCGATTCCGGCGATCATCGTTGCGGTAAAGACCAGCGGTTCGGGACGGATGAGGCCGATTGCGGGAATGGCCCCGCCGGGACAAAAGCCCGACAGCCCCCAGCCGATACCGAACAGTGCCGAGCCGCCGACCAGAGCCATGTCGATCTCGCGCCGCTGGGGCAGGTGAAAGCGCAGGTCGAAGACCGGTGCCGGGCGGCGTAGCACCAGCCGGTAGCCCAGGAAGGTCACCGCCAGCGCGCCACCCATCACCAAGGCCAGGGAAGGGTCCCAATCCCCCGCCACGTCGAAGAAATTCAGCACCTTGGCCGGGTTCGCCATGCCAGAGACGGCGATGCCGGCGCCAAAGACCAACCCGATCGGCAGGGCCATGAGCCGCGCCATCTCAGCCCCCTGCCAGCAGGTGGCGCGTGGCATAGACCGTCAGCCCGGTCGCCAGCATGAAGCTTAGCGTCGCCACGATCGAGCGCGCCGAAAGCCGTGCCATGCCGCAGACCCCGTGACCCGAGGTGCAACCGCCGCCATAGCTTACCCCGATCCCGACCAGCAGCCCGCTGAGCGCGGTCAAGCCCAGCGGCACCGGGCTTGCGAAATCGATCTTTATCCCAACCGGCCACATCAGCAGCAGCGGCGCCGCCACGGCGCCCGCCAGGAAGGCCAACCGCCAGCCCCGCCCTGCCCCCGGTGCGAAAGCCCCGGCCAGGATGCCGGTCATGCCGGCGATGCGGCCGTGGAATGCCATCAGCAGCACCGCCGACAGGCCGATCAACGCACCGCCCAGAAGCGATTGAACTGGCGTGAACTCGGTCATTCCCGGCCGCCCGTGCGGATGCCCAGCAGCGCCCAGATCGGGCAGAACCGCACCACGCCGGTCACCACCAGTACCAGCCCGACGATCACCGACACCCAGGTCCAAAGCGCCGAAAGCCCGGCCAGGAACGGCAATGCCACCAGCACGATGCCCAGGATCAGCCGCAGCGCGCGCTCGGCACTTCCGATGTTGATCTGCATTTCTTGTCCTTTCCGGTTTCAGTCCCAGGGCGCCTGCAACAGGTCCAGCGGGATCTTCAGATAGCGCCGCCCGTTCGATTCCGGCTCGGGCAGACGGCCGGCATTGGTGTTGACCTGCAAGGCATGCAGGATCAGCTTGGGCATGGGCAGGGTCCGGTCGCGTGCCTCGCGCGCTGCGACGAACTCGGCCTCGCTGCGGTATTGCGCCATGTGGATGTTGTGGGCCTTCTGCTCGGCCACCGTCGATTCCCAGCGCGGCTCGCGCCCGCCCTGGCAATAATCGTGGCCGGTGAAGACGCGCGTCTCGTTCGGCAAGGCCAGGATCGCCTGGATCGAGCGCCACAGCACATGCGCGTCGCCCCCGGGAAAATCGGCCCGCGCCGTGCCGCTGTCGGGCATGAACAGCGTGTCATGCACGAAGGCCGCGTCGCCGATGACATAGCTGATCGAGGCCAGCGTATGACCGGGCGAAAACATCACCCGGGCCGGGATATCGCCGACCCGGAAGGTCTCGCCCTCGGCGAAGAGCCGGTCCCATTGCGAACCGTCGGCGGGAAAATCCGGCCAGTTGTAGAATTCCTTCCACAGCTTCTGCACCTCGACCACCTTCTCGCCGATGGCGGTGGGGGCGCCGGTCTTGCGCTTGAGGTAGTCGGCGGCCGAGAAATGGTCGGCATGGGGATGGGTGTCCAGGATCCACTGCACAGCATAGCCGCGCCCGGCGACGAAGTTCAGGATGCGGTCGGCCTCGATGGTGGCGGTGGCGCCGGATTTCTCGTCATAGTCCAGCACCGGATCGATGATGGCGCATTTCTTCGTCGCCGGATCGGCCACGACATATTGCACCGAGCCGGTCCGCGCCTCGTAGAATCCTGTCACCTCGGGGGCATGGGTCATCGGATACTCCCTTTTCCTGTCGCCGTTTCCGCATGGGCCGGAGCCCAGTGCATATACGAGTATGCGAATATATGCAACGCGATGCGGGGAAAGGCAATGCGGATGCGCCATGTTGTCCCGCCGCTTTTATCCCACGGAGGCGAAAACCAGGGGGCCGGCCCTGCCGATCCCGAGACGGTGCATGCCCGCCGCCAAGGCTTGCCCGCAAGGAACTGGCAAGGACCGCGACCCGTGCTATGATCGAAAGACACGCCTAGCCAGTTTGGGAACCATGCCATGTGCGAAGTCTTCTCCCGCCAGGATCCGCGCCGCTATCAGCCGGTGACTCGCAAGCTGCGGCTGAACGGGCAAAGCACCTCGATCCGGCTGGAGCAGGCGTTCTGGGACATCCTGGACGACATCGCCGCAGGCGAGGGCATGGCGACGCCCGCCTTCCTGTCCACGCTGCAATCCGAGGTGCTGCAATTGCGGGGCGAGCCGGTGAACTTTACCTCGCTTCTGCGCTGCGCCTGCCTGGTGCAGCTGGAACGGCGCGGCAGCGGTGCGGGGGATTTCCGCCAGGCCGCGCAGCGGGTGGCGCAGGCCGCCTGACCCGGCTTTCCGCAAGAAATCCGGCGCGTGGTAGCATGATGCTACCCGCCGGGGCGGCGTCCTTCCGATACTGGAGCAAAAGATCGGAAAGGAACCCGCATGGCCAAGATGATTCATTCGATGATCCGCGTGATGGACGAGGCGCGCTCGCTGGCCTTCTACAAGGCGGCCTTTGGCCTGGAGCCCGTCGAGCGGCTGGATTTCGACAGTTTCACGCTGGTTTATCTGGCCAGTGCGGAAAGCAGCTTCGAGCTGGAGCTGACCATCAACAAGGGCCGCGAGGAACCCTATGACCTGGGCGACGGCTACGGCCATCTGGCCGTCTCGGTCGAGGATGTCGCGGCGGAACACCGGCGGCTGACCGAGCTGGGCCTTGCCCCGCGCAAACTGGTGGATTTCGCCCCCGGCGGCGAGGTGATCGCCCGCTTCTTCTTCATCAAGGATCCGGACGGCTACGAGATCGAGGTGCTGCAACGCGCAGGCCGTTACCTCTAGGCAGGCAGCCCGCCGGGAGGGGCGGGCCAACCAACTCAGGGAGGAGTAAATGACTGTCATCCACAAATCCCCCTCTGGCAGCGATGTCAGGGGGCTGACCCGACGCGGCCTTCTGGCGCGCGCCATCGCGGCGGGCGCGACCTTCGTGGTCGGCGGCGGTTTCGTCGCCGCCCGCGATGCGGCCTGGGCGGTCGAGACCGCCGCGCTGAAGCCCGAGACGATGGCGGTGCTGATCCAGATGGCCCGCGACATCTATCCGCATGACCGCATCGCCGACCGCTTCTATGCCATCGCCGTCAAGGCGCATGACACCCCCGAACAGGCGCAGGTGATCGAGGAAGGCGTGGCCGGCCTGAACCTGGTCGCGCAGGCGCAGGGCTTCGAGGGCTATCTGGCCGCGGGCTGGGAAAAGGATCGCGTCGCCATGCTGCGCATGATCGAGCACACGCCCTTTTTCCAGACCATCCGCGCCGGGCTGGTGACCGGGCTCTACAACCAGAAGGAGGTCTGGCCGGTCTTTGGCTATGAGGGCGAAAGCTTTTCGCAGGGCGGCTATATCGAGCGCGGCTTCAACGACATCGACTGGCTGTGAGGGAGGCGGAGATGGCTGACAATATGGCGAAATTCGGGCATGACGACGCCTCGGTCGTGGTCGTGGTCGGCACCGGCTCGGGCGGCGGCGTGCTGGCCAACGAACTGGCGCAAAGGGGCGTCAAGGTCGTGGCGCTGGAGGCCGGCGGGCGCTACCTGCCCGAGGATTACATCAACGACGAATGGGACAGCTTCGCGCAGCTGAGCTGGGGCGACATGCGCACCACCTCGGGCGACTGGCGGGTGGCGCGGGACTTTGCCAACCTGCCGGCCTGGATTGTCAAGGCGGTCGGCGGCACCTCGATCCACTGGGCCGGCGCATCGCTGCGCTTCCAGGAACACGAATTCAAGGCGCTGACGACCTATGGCTCGGTGGACGGCGCCAGCCTGCTGGACTGGCCGATCACGCTGGCCGACCTGGAGCCCTATTATGACCTGGCCGAGAAGAAGCTGGGCGTCACCCGCACCAACGAACTGCCCGGCCTGCCGGGAAACAACAACTACCTGGTGCTGGAAAAGGGCGCCAAGGCCGCTGGCTACAGCAAGGTCTCGACCGGGCGCATGGCGATCAACTCGGTCGATTACGACGACCGCATGGCCTGCCAGCAGACCGGCTTCTGCTTCCAGGGCTGCAAATGGGGCGCGAAATGGTCGGCGGCCTATACCGACATCCCGCGCGGCGAGGCGACCGGCAACCTCGAGGTTCGCGACCATAGCCACGCCACCCGGATCGAGCATGACGATGACGGCAAGGTCACCGGCGTGCGCTATATCGACCGGGACGGGACCGAGCAGTTCCAGCGCGCCCGCATCGTCGCCGTCGCCGGCAACTCGATCGAAAGCCCGCGCCTGCTGCTGGCCTCGGCTTCGGAGCGGTTTCCGGACGGGCTGGCGAACAGTTCGGGCCAGGTCGGGCGCAACTACATGCGCCACACCACCGGCTCGGTCTATGCGATCTTCGAACGCCCGGTGCGGATGTGGCGCGGCACCACCATGGCCGGCATCGTGCAGGACGAGGCGCATCACGACCCCGCCCGCGGCTTCGTCGGCGGCTATGAGCTGGAGACGCTGGCCCTGGGCATCCCCTTCATGGCGGCCTTCATGGACCCCGGCGGCTGGGGGCGCGAGTTCACCTCGGCGCTGGACAGCTATGAGAACATGGCCGGCATGTGGATCGTGGGTGAGGACCTGCCGCAAGAAACGAACCGCATCACGCTGAACCGCGGCGAAACCGACCGTTTCGGACTGCCGGTGCCGAACGTGCATTACGACGACCATCCCAACGACATCGCCATGCGCAACCATGCCTATGCCGCGGGCGAGCGGATCTATCGCGCGGCGGGTGCGACGCGGGTGCTGCCGACGCCGCCCTACCCCTCGACCCACAACCTGGGCACCAACCGCATGTCGGAAAACCCGCGCGACGGGGTGGTGAACAAATGGGGCCAGTCGCATGACATCCCGAACCTGTTCGTCTCGGACGGTTCGGTCTTCACCACCTCGGCGGCCGAAAACCCGACGCTGACCATCGTCGCGCTGGCGATCCGGCAGGCGGAGCATATCGCCGCCGAGATGGAGAAAGGCCCGCTTTGACCAAGGGACGGCCCGCCCGCTCGACCGGCGGGCTGTCTGCCTGTCCTTGGGCGCCGCAAGCGGGCCCAAGCGGGCCTGGCCCGCTTATGCGCGCTTCAGCTGCTTGGCGTAGGGCAGCTCGATATTGATCTCCAGGCTCGACAGATCGTCGCTGCGCTCCAGCTTGACGTCCACGGCGTCGCTGTCGATCTCCATGTGCCGGCGCACCACCTCCAGGATGTCGCGCTGCAACAGCGGCAGGAAATCCGGGTTGGACCCGCCGCTGGAACGTTCATGCGCCAGCAGGATCTGCAGGCGTTCCTTGGCGGTTTGCGCCGAACTGGGCTTTCGCTGGCGGAATGAAAAACCGAACATGTCAGGCCGTCCGTCCCAGAAGCCGCTGGAAGAAGCCGCGGCGCTGCTCGCCGGGGTTCACCCGCATCTCGATCTGCTCGCCGACCAGCCGGCCCACCGCATCCATATAGGCCTTGCCCGCCGGCGATTTCTCGTCCAGCGAAACCGGCGTGCCCTCGTTCGAAGCCTTCAGGACCGAGGTGCTTTCGGGGATGATGCCCAGCAGCGGGATGGCCAGGATCTCCAGCACGTCCTCGACGCTCATCATCTCGCCGTTGGCCGAGCGGTTCTGGTCAAAGCGGGTCAGCAGCAGCTGCGCCTTGACCGCGCTGCCGTCGCCCTTTTCCGCCAGCGCGGTCTTGCTGTTCAGCAGGCCCAGCACCCGGTCGCTGTCGCGGACCGAAGAGACCTCGGGGTTGGTCACCACCACCGCCTCGTCGGCGTAATACATCGCCAGATGCGCGCCGCGCTCGATGCCGGCGGGGCTGTCGCAGACGATATAGTCGAACTCCTCGCGCAGCTCGTCCAGCACCTTCTTGACGCCCTCGGTCGTCAGCGCGTCCTTGTCGCGGGTCTGCGAGGTCGGCAGGACATGCAGGTTCTCAAGCCGCCGGTCCTTGATCAGCGCTTGCTTCAGCTTCGCATCGCCCTGGATGACGTTGATGAAGTCGAAGACCACGCGCCGTTCGCAGCCCATGATCATGTCCAGGTTGCGCAGGCCCACGTCGAAGTCGATCACGACCGTCTTGTGGCCGCGCATGGCGAGCCCTGCGCCGATGGCGGCAGAGGAGGTTGTCT
The DNA here is from genome assembly GCF_030234105.1 of Paracoccus sp. SSJ. Taxonomy (NCBI): domain Bacteria; kingdom Pseudomonadati; phylum Pseudomonadota; class Alphaproteobacteria; order Rhodobacterales; family Paracoccaceae; genus Paracoccus; species Paracoccus sp. SSJ. Next base: position 111,751 of record NZ_JASSPE010000001.1, read on the forward strand.
TGCCGACGCCGCCCTTGCCGGAGGTGACTACGATAACCTTGCTCACGAGCGTTTCCTTTCGATCATGGGTTATTTGAGGGACTCGATGCGCAGCACCTCGCCCTGAAGATGGACCTGGACATATTGCCGCGGCGTGTCGGCCCCCAGGTTCTCGCTGGTGCGATAGAGCCCGGCGATGGCCAGCAGTTCGGCATCGAGCGCGTGGCAGAAGATTCGCGCCGAAGTGTCGCCGTTGACGCCCGCCAGCGCCCGGCCGCGCAACCGGCCATAGATGTGGATGTTGCCGGCCGCGATCACTTCGGCCCCGGAACTGACCGAGCCGACGACGATCAGGTCGCCGCGGTCGGCAAAGACCGTCTGCCCCGAGCGCACCGGCTGGTTGATCATCATATTCGCCGGCTCTTTCGGTGCGGGGGGTGCGGCGGGCACGGGGCGGCTGCCCTGGCGCGAGACGCGTTCCAGCGCCGCGTCGCGCCCGCCGGGCAACGAGATCAGCCCGGCCTCGGCCGCCGCGCGCGCCTGCGCGGGCGTGCCGCTCTGGATGCCAAAGACCGACAGCTTGCGCCGGCGCAGCTCGGCGGTCAGGTGCATCAGCTCCTGCGCGCTGTCCAGCCCTGCGGCCTGTTCCAGGTCGATGACCAGCGGCGCATTGTCGAAGAACAGCGGCGTCTGGTTCAGCCGCGCCTCCAACGCCTCGAAAAAGGCGCGATCCGGCCGGCCGGTCAGATGCAGCGCAATGGCCGTGAAGGTGCGGCCGCGGATCTGTAAAGGCTTCACGGTCGCGACGGTCTGGGCCGCGCTCTTGCCGGATTGCATCTGTCTGCTCGGTTCCGCTCTGTTCTGTTCTTCGTATCGGGCGGGCTGGACCGCCCGCGCCTTGGGCCATCTTCCTAATACGTCCCGGCCCGAGCGTCCATCGGCATCTGCCGCCCCGCCCGCCTTCGGCGGAACCGTGCGCAGAAACCGCCGCCCCTTGGGCAGAAACCGCAGGCCGGGCGCGGGAACAATCCTCTGGCGCCAGGGGTTCGCCTGGGGATGATCGCAAGGGGGACGGCGATGTTCGCAGATCGCACGGATGCCGGACGCCGGCTTGGCGCCGCACTTTCCGGGCGCCGGGGCGGGTCCGTCCTGGTGCTGGCGCTGCCGCGCGGCGGCGTGCCGGTCGGGCTTGAGGTCGCAAGGGCCCTGGATGCGCCGCTGGATGTCCTGCTGGTCCGCAAGATCACGGCGCCCGCGCATCCCGAACTGGCCATCGGCGCCGTCGTGGACGGCAGCACGCCGCAACTGCTGCTCGACGACCAGCTCGTCGCCGCGACAGGCGCGACGGCCGAACATATCGCCGCCGAAAAGGCCCGGCAACTGCGCGAGATCGAGCGCAGGCGGCAGGCCTATCGCGGCACCCGCCCGGCGCCCGAGATCCGGGGCCGCACCGTGATCGTGGTCGATGACGGCATCGCCACCGGCGCGACCATGCGCATCGCGCTCAGGGCGCTGGCGCGGTCGGGCGCGGCCCGGGTGATCGTCGCCGTCCCCGTCGCCCCGCCCGATGTGCTGGAGCTGATCCGCGCCGAGGCCGACGAAGTGGTCTGCCTGCGCACGCCCGAGCCCTTTCATGCGGTGGGCTTTCACTATGACGACTTCGACCAGACCAGCGACGAAGAGGTGGTTCGCGCGCTGGCCGAGGCCGGTCGCGGCCGGGATTGACGGCTGCCCTGCCCCGCCGCCGCCTCGATCCCGCATCCATGGCCCGCCTCGGGATTGCACATTCCCGTCGCGTCGCGCTAAATCCCTGCTGGAAATGGGGAAGGGATCCAGCATGAAACACGTCCTTGCCGCGGCGCTCGTCTGCGCCGCCTTCGCCGCGCCCTCGTTCGCGCAGGAAATCAAGATCGGCTACGCGCTGGCCGAGGACAGCCATTACGGCGCCGGCGCCAAGGCCTTCGAGGCCTCGCTCAAGGAAAGCCTGGGCGACCAGTTCAGCTTCCGTCACTTCCCCTCTTCGGGGCTGGGCGGCGAGCGCGAGGTGCTGGAGGGGCTGCAACTCGGCACCGTCGAGATGACCATCGCCTCGGACGGGACGCTGACCAATTTCGTGCCCGAGGTGGGCGTGCTGGGCATTCCCTTCCTGCTGCGCGACAAGGACCATGCCCGCAAGGTGCTGGATGGCGAAATCGGGCAGGAAATGCTGGCGAAATTCGACCCCGCCGGTCTGCATGCGCTGGCCTGGGGCGAGCAGGGCTTCCGCCATATCACCTCGAACCGCGGCGCGGTCGAGGCACCGGCCGACCTGAACGGACTCAAGATTCGCACCATGGAAAACCCGGTGCATATCGAGGCGTTCCGCGCCCTTGGCGCCGCCCCCACCCCGATGGCCTGGCCCGAGGTGATCGGCGCGCTGGAGCAAGGCGCCATCGACGGGCAGGAAAACCCGCTTTCGGTGATCGTCTCGGCCAAGCTGAACGAGGTGCAGAAATACCTGACGCTGGACGGGCACGTCTATTCCTCGACCATCATCCTGGTCTCGCCCGCCCTGTGGAACGGGCTGGACGATGCGCAGAAGGCGGCCTTCGGAAAGGCGGCCGGGGACGCGGTGACGGCCATGCGCGCCTATGTCGACGATGTCGATGCGTCGGGCATCGCCTCGATGCAAGAGGCCGGGATGCAGGTGAACGAGCTTTCGCCCGAGCAGAAGGCCGCCTTCCGCGAGGCGCTGGCCGGGCCTTACCAGCAATATGAGGCCCAGTTCGGCAAGGAGCTGATGGACCGCATCCAGGCGGTCGAGTAAGCCGCGATGCGCCGGATCGAACGCGCCTTCGTCACGCTGAACGGTGCCGTCCTGGTTCTGGGGCTGGCCGCGATGTCGATCATCCTGGGCTGGAATGTTGCCGGCCGCTACCTGACCGGCAATTCGCTGACCTGGGCCGACGAGGTCGCGCGTTACTCGATGATCTGGCTGACCTTCCTGGGCTGCGGTCTGGCGCTGCGCCATGGTGCGCACGCCGCCATCACCAATGCCCAGGATGCGCTGCCCACGCGGGGACAGCTTGTCCTGCGAGGGCTGATCCTGCTGGTATTGTTCGGCTTTTTCGGCTTCATGGTCTGGGTCGGCATCGACTACATGAACCGCATGTCGATCCAGCGTTCCGCGGCGTTGCAGGTGCCGATGAGATGGATCTACGCCGCGATGCCCGCCGGTTTCGCGCTGATGATCGTCCATCTGGCGCTGATCGCGCCGCAATACCTGCGCGCCGGCTTGCAGCATTCCGACGAGGCCCCCCTTGGTTGAGATCCTGATCGCCGCCTTCCTGATCCTGATGATCATGGGGGTGCCCATCGCCTTCGCCCTGGCGATGGCGGCCTTTGCGGCGGTGGGCCTTTCGGGCCGCTATCCGCTGGTCGTGGTGGTGAAGGAGATGTTCACCGGCCTCGACAGCTTTCCGCTGCTGGCCGTGCCCTTCTTCATCCTCGCGGCCGAGATCATGTCCACCGGGGCGATCTCGCGCATGCTCCTGCGCTTTGCCTCGCAATTCGTGGGGCATCTGCGCGGGGGCCTGGGCTACGCCAACATCCTGACCGGCACGCTGTTTGCCGGGATTTCCGGCTCGGCGCTGGCCTCGGCGGCGGGGCCGGGTGCGATGATGGCGCGGATGATGGAGCGCAGCGGCTATTCCAAGGCCTATGCCGGGGCGCTGACCATCTCGGTCGCGGTGATCGACCCGATCATCCCGCCCTCGATCACCATGATCATCTATGCGCTGCAGGACCGCAACACCTCGGTCGGCTCGCTGTTCATGGCCGGCATCCTGCCCGGCCTGCTGATCGCGGGGCTGCTGGCCATGGTGAACTGGTGGATCAGCCGCAAGCGCGGCTATCGCAGCGCCGAGCCTCGCCCGCCGGCGGGGCAGATGGTCCGCAACAGCTTTGCCGCCCTGCCCGCGCTGCTTCTGATCGTGCTGATCGTCGGCGGCATCCGCGGCGGCGTCTTCACCCCCACCGAAGCCTCGGTCGTGGCGGTGTTCTATGCCATCGTGACCAGCGCCTTCGTCTATCGCGGCTTTACGCTGGCGGACCTGTGGGGGGCGTTCCTGCGCTCGGCCATCATGTCGGTGGCGGTGCTGATGATCCTGGCCGCCGCCCGCGCCTTTGCCTGGGTGCTGATCATCGAGGGCGTGCCGCAGGCCATGGCCGATGCGGTGATCGCCATGGACCTGTCGCCCATCGCCTTCCTGCTGATGGTGAACCTGCTCTTGCTGGTCTTCGGCATGTTCATGGACCCGCTTCCGGGGGTGATGATCCTGGTGCCGATCCTGGCGCCCATCGCCCACAGCCTCGGCATCGCGGCGGATCATTTCGCCATCGTCGTGATCGTGAACCTGACCTTCGGGCTGATGACGCCGCCGGTCGGCGGGCTGATCTTCGTCGTGGCCTCGGCGACCAGGCAGAAGCCCTCGGCGCTGATTCGCGAGTTGCCGCCGTTCTTCCTGGCGGCTCTGGCCTCGCTGCTGATCCTGACCTTCGTGCCTGCCCTGTCCACATGGCTGCCGCGGATCAGCGGCTTCGCGCGCTAGCGCCCCTGCCAGGCCGGTCCCCCTGCCGCCCGTCGGCGATGCGCGGACCGGCTTGACTTGCCATACGTTATATATGACCATGCATAACGTATAAAACAGGCGGGAAGTCCGATGCGCAGGAATCACGCGATGTCGAAATCCGACTCACCGGGTGCCGCCGGGCTTGTCGCGCCGCTGCTGGTCATCGGCCTGGCCTTGGCCGGGGCGCTTTACAGCCTTTAGGGCAAGTTGCCGGGCGCCGCTGCGCGTCCCGCCCATCTTGCTGAAAAGGCATGAATTTTCAGGGGCGGTATGGCCCCCGTTTTTGACTGGGCAAAACCCACCCGGCCGGCGAGATGTCGCGCCGGACAAATTTTCGTGGGAACCTTCTTTGATTCTTCACAGTTCTGTGGAAGATTGAACTGAGGCGTTTTGACGCACGGGTTGCCCAGAAATGATCGATTCCGCAAAAGAAACCGATCGTCCCAAGCACCAGAAGCGGGATGAAATCATCGCCTTCCTGATCCTTGCGGTGGTGATCTGGCCGATCCTGTCGGTCGCGATCGTCGGCGGCTACGGATTCATCGTCTGGATGTCTCAGATCATCTTCGGACCCCCCGGACCCATGCATTAGAGAGCGGCCATGCGCGAGCCAGACAGGACCCCCATCCAGCGACGCGACATTCTGACCGGAAAGCTGAAACAGGACAGCGGCGCGGAATCGCGATTCCTCCACATCTCCAGCGCCATCGTCACGGCCCGGCCGGATCGAGCGGCCGAGCTGGCCCGCCATTTCGCCACCCTGCCCGGGACCGAGGTCCATGCCGTCCAGGGCGCCAAGATCGTCCTGGTGCTGGAGGGCGCCTCGGTGGGCGAGATCGGCGGCCGCATGGCCGAGATCTCGGTCATGGAGGGCGTGTTCTCGGCCAACCTGGTCTTTGAACAGATCCTTCCCGCCGATGAGAAGGAGGCGCTGGCATGACCATCTCGCGGCGCGATCTGCTCAAGGCGCAGGCGGCGGGAATCGCTGCGATGGCCGCCAATATCCCGCTTTCCGCAGATGCCCAGCCGGTCCCCGGCGGCGTCGAATCCCTGCAGATCACCTGGTCCAAGGCGCCCTGCCGCTTTTGCGGCACCGGCTGCGGCGTCATGGTGGGCGTCAAGGAGGGCCGGGTCGTCGCCACCCATGGCGACCTGCTGGCTGAGGTGAACCGGGGCCTGAACTGCGTCAAGGGCTATTTCCTGTCCAAGATCATGTATGGCCAGGACCGCCTGACCCAGCCCCTGCTGCGCAAGAAGGACGGGGTCTATGCCAAGGACGGCGAGTTCACCCCGGTCAGCTGGGAGGAAGCCTTCGATACCATGGCCGCGCAGGCCAAGCGGGTGCTGAAGGACAAGGGGCCCACCGCCGTCGGCATGTTCGGCTCGGGCCAGTGGACCATCTTCGAGGGCTATGCGGCGACCAAGCTGATGCGGGCGGGGTTCCGGTCGAACAACCTGGACCCCAACGCGCGCCATTGCATGGCCTCGGCCGCCTATGCCTTCATGCGGACCTTCGGCATGGACGAGCCGATGGGCTGCTACGACGATTTCGAGGCCGCGGACGCCTTCGTGCTCTGGGGCTCGAACATGGCCGAGATGCATCCGATCCTGTGGACGCGGGTCGCCGACCGGCGGCTGGGCCACCCCCATGTCAAGGTGGCGGTGCTGTCCACCTTTACCCATCGCAGCTCGGACCTGGCCGATATTCCCATCGTCTTCAAGCCCGGCACCGACCTGGCGATCCTGAACTATATAGCCAACCACATCATCCAGACCGACCGGGTGAACCGCGATTTCGTGGATCGCCATACCACCTTCGTCGCGGGCGCGACCGGCATCGGCTACGGGCTGCGCGACGACGACCCGCGCGAGGTGGCGGCGCGCACGGCCGAGGATCCGGCGGCGACCACGCCCTCGACATTCGAGGAATTCGCCGAACTGGTCAGCGAATACACACTGGAGAAGGTCTCGGAACTCAGCGGGGTCGAGCCGGGCTTCCTGGAGCAGTTGGCCGAGCTTTACGCCGATCCCGACCGCAAGGTCATGTCCTTGTGGACCATGGGCTTCAACCAGCATGCGCGCGGCGTCTGGGCCAACCAGATGGTCTATAACATCCACCTGCTGACCGGAAAGATCTCCGAGCCGGGCAACAGCCCGTTCTCGCTGACCGGCCAGCCCTCGGCCTGCGGCACGGCGCGCGAGGTGGGCACCTTCGCCCATCGCCTGCCGGCCGACATGACCGTGACCAATCCCGAGCATCGCAAGCATGCCGAGGAGATCTGGCGCATCCCCCATGGCGTGATTCCGGAAAAGCCGGGGCTGCATGCGGTGGCGCAGGACCGGGCGCTGCATGACGGCACGCTGAACTTCTACTGGATCCAGGTGAACAACAACCTGCAAGCCTCGCCCAACAACAGCGGCGAGGCATGGCCGGGCTATCGCAACCCGGAAAACTTCATCGTCGTCTCGGACGCCTATCCCACGGTCACCGCCATGGCTGCCGACCTGATCCTGCCCGCCGCCATGTGGGTCGAGAAGGAAGGCGCCTATGGCAATGCCGAGCGGCGCACCCATGTCTGGCACCAGCTGGTCGATGCGCCGGGCGAGGCGCGCTCGGACCTGTGGCAGATGATGGAGTTCTCCAAGCACTTCACCACCGACGAGGTCTGGCCCGAAGAGATCCTGGCCGCCAATCCCAACTATCGCGGCCAGAGCCTGTTCGACGTGCTGTTCCGCAACGGCAGCGTGGACCGCTTCGACATCTCGGAACTGAGTCCCGACTACGCCAACCAGGAGGCGAACGATTTCGGCTTCTACGTCCAGAAGGGCCTGTTCGAGGAATATGCCGCCTTCGGGCGCGGCCACGGCCACGACCTTGCCCCCTATGACACCTATCACGAGGTCCGCGGCTTGCGCTGGCCCGTGGTGGACGGCAAGGAAACGCTCTGGCGCTATCGCGAGGGGCTGGACCCCTATGTCGAGCCGGGCGCCGGCGTGCAGTTCTATGGCAACCCCGACGGCAAGGCGCGCATCATCGCCGTGCCCTATGAGCCGCCGGCCGAACCGCCGGACGAGGAATACAACATCTGGCTGGTGACGGGCCGGGTGCTGGAGCATTGGCACTCCGGCTCGATGACCATGCGCGTGCCCGAGCTTTACCGGGCCTTCCCCGGCGCCCGCTGCTTCATGAACCCCGAGGACGCCCGCGACATGGGTTTCAACCAGGGGGCCGAGGTGCGCATCGTCTCGCGCCGGGGCGAGATCCGCTCGCGCATCGACACGCGCGGCAGGAACCGGATGCCGCGCGGCGTGATCTTCGTGCCGTGGTTCGATGCCAGCCAACTGATCAACAAGGTGACGCTGGACGCCACGGATCCCATTTCCAAACAGACGGATTTCAAGAAATGCGCGGTCAAGATCCTTTCCGTCTGATCCGGCCCGCCGCCATGGCCGGGCTGGTGCTGTTCGCCCTTGTCGGCGCCGCCCTGCCGCAAGCCGAGCCGGCGGTGCAGATCGTGCCGCCTCTGACCGGCTGGACCGAACCCATGTCCGAGGGGCAGATCCCGCCGCTCGGGCGGCCGATCACCGACGACGTGCGCCGGATGCGCAACTATCCCGAACAGCCGCCGGTGATCCCGCATTCCATCGACGGCTACCAGCTGACCGTGAACACCAACCGCTGCATGGATTGCCACAAGCCGCAGTTCACCGAGGGCTCGGGCGCGCCGATGATCAGCGTCACGCATTTCCAGGACCGCGACGGGCAGATCCTGACCGACGTGACGCCGCGGCGCTATTTCTGCACTGCCTGCCATGTCCAGCAAGCCGACGTGAAGCCGCTGGTGCCGAACGAATTCCGCGACGGCTATCGCCACGCCGGGGGCCCGTGACATGGGCTGGATCAAGGCGAGCATCCGCTGGGTCTGGGGCCGGTTCACCTGGTTCTGGCGCGTCATCAGCCGGCCCAGCAGCTTTCTCAGCATCGGTTTCCTGACGCTGGGCGGCTTCATCTGCGGGGTGATCTTCTGGGGCGGGTTCAACACCGCGCTGGAGGTCACCAATACCGAGAAATTCTGCACCAGCTGCCACGAGATGCGCGACAACGTCTATCAGGAGCTGATGCCGACGGTGCATTTCTCGAACCGCTCGGGGGTCAGGGCCAGCTGTCCCGACTGCCATGTCCCGCATCAATGGACCGACAAGATCGCGCGCAAGATGCAGGCCTCGAAAGAGGTCTGGGGCAAGATCTTCGGCACCATCAGCACGCGCGAGAAGTTCCTGGAAAAGCGGCTGGAACTGGCCAAGCATGAATGGGCGCGGCTCAAGGCCAACGATTCGCTGGAATGCCGCAACTGCCATGCGGCGGTGGCGATGGACTTCACCAAGCAGACCCGCCGCGCGGCCGAGATCCACGAGCGTTACCTGATCCCCGGCGAAAAGACCTGCATCGATTGCCACAAGGGCATCGCGCATCAGTTGCCCGACATGACCGGGATCGAGCCCGGCTGGCTGGAGCCGCCCACGCTGCGCGATGACAGCCAGGCCTGGCTGGGCGGCGGAGACGAGGCTGTCCACCGCTATCTCGCGACCATTGAGGCCAGATAGGCCGCCGGCCCGCGGGCAATACGGCGCCTTGCGCGGCACCGCAGCGATGGGCCGGGCGCATGCCCTCGACTCGGCGTGCCGCCACGGCTAGACTGGGGCCATGACCACGCGCCTTCCCCTTTGCAGGAGCCGGTTCGTCGCCGGTATGCTGCTGACGCGCTCTCTGCCCCGGGCAGAGGCGTCCTTGCGCTGACCTCGCGCCCGGGGTTCCCCTCTCCAGCCAACCCATCGCCCGACCGGCCGCAATGCGGCCATGGCGGGGCACGACACGACTGAAGGAGCCGACATGGCCAGAACACCGCGACCGCCGGTCACCATCGCCAGCGACACGCTCGACCGGCTCGAACGCCTTGCCGAAGCGGCGATGGCGCGCAATCCCGAGCTTGCCGACCGGCTGCTGGCCGAACTGGCCCGCGCCCGCGTCCTGCCGCCCGCGCGCATGCCCGCGGATGTGGCCGGCATCGGCAGTGCCGTCACCTTTCGCGACGAGACCACGGGACGCGAGCAGACCGTCGTGCTGGTCTGGCCCGAGGATGCCGACATCGCCGCCGCCCGCGCCTCGGTGCTGACGCCGATCGGGGTGGCGCTGATCGGCCTCAGGGCAGGGGCGCGCTTTACCTGGGACACCCGGGCGGGCGAAACGCGCGAACTGACCGTGCTGTCGGTCGGTCGCGCCGATCCGGTGACCCCGGCGGCATAGGGGTGCTTGCGATGGGCAAGGATCGGCTCTGCCGGGAATGCGGCCCCGCGCCGCGGATCGGACTGCCGCATCCTTCGGCGATCTTTCCGCTGCTGATCGGTTTCAGGGCCAACAATGTGCCGGGGTTGTCCGCGCGCTGAACGCCGGGCAACCCAAGGCCATTTCCGAAACCGTCACGCAATCACCGGGAGGCCCATGGCCTGCCCGATGTCGGGGATCGATCATGCCCATCTGGAATACCCTGGCCCGCGCCGATACCGCGGCGGGCGACGAAATCCTGCTGCGCCAGCGCGGCGCCCTTTACGAGATCCGCTTCAACGGCCTGGAGCTGATGTCGAACCTCAACCACCAGTCCGAGACCGTGCTGGCCGAGCGCAGCCTGCGCCTGCATGGCCGCACCGACGCCCGCGTGCTGATCGGCGGGCTGGGCATGGGCTTTACCCTGCGCGCCGCGCTGGAATTGCTGGGGCCTGCCGCGCAAGTCACGGTCTGCGAGCTGATCCCCCAGATCGCCAGCTGGAACCGCGACCGCATCGGCCATCTGGCCGGCCACCCGCTGCGCGATCCGCGCGTCACCCTGCGGATCGCGGATGTGATGGAGGTGCTGCTGGAACACCGCGCCGCCTTCGACGTGATCCTGATGGATACCGACAACGGCCCGGATTTCACCGTGCGCCAGGCGAACGGCCGGCTTTACGGCGAAGGCGGCCTTGCGGTGCTGCGCAAGGCGCTGCGGCCCGACGGCATCGCCGCCTTCTGGTCCGCCACCGCCTCGGACCCGTTCGAGCGCGTGCTGGACGCCCAGCCCTGGCATTGGCGGCGCGACGACATCCAGTTGATCGGCGGGCGGGTCGATGCCTTCCACCACATCTACCTTGCCTCGGCCGAGGCTGGGCGGATCGGCCTGCGGGCCTCGCCGGACGCCCTGCCCGCGCTGGCGCTGTCCTGACCATCGCCGCAGGGCATCCGTTCCGCCGTCAGCCGGATGCCCTGCTCGCGCAATGCGGCATCGATCAGGCTCAGCACCTCGTTGCGGCAGGCCAGTTCGCGGTCATGCTGCGGCACCCAGTATTTCACCCGATAGGCGATGCCGGCGGGACCGTAATCCGTCACCTGCACCTCGGGCGGCTTGCCAACCGAGATCGTCCGCGCGGCGCCGGCGGCCTCGGCGATCAGCCGGCCCGCCTCTGCCACCGGCAGGTCGGCGGGCAGGGTCAGTTCGGCATGGTCGCGGTATTCCTGCCGCGGTGCGCTGAAATTGGTGATCCGCCGCGCCGAGATCTGGCTGTTGGGCAGGATGACATAGGTGCTGTCGCGGGTGACGAGGCGCGTGGTGCGCCAGCCGATCTCCTGCACCCTTCCCTCGGCCAGGGTCTCGATACGCACCCAGTCGCCGATGCGAAACGGCGCCTCGATCCCCATCGCCAGCCCCGAGAACACGTCGGCGACCGCATTGCGGATGGCAAAGCCCAGGACCGCCAGCACCAGCCCCGAGCCGGTGAGGATGCCCGACAGATCCTGGCGAAAGAACAGCGACAGGCTGGCCAGCGCGGCAACGGCAAACAGCACGAAGCGCAGCAGGTCCAGCAGGACCTTGGGCACCGCCCGCCGGCCCTTTCGGCGCCGCAGAAGCCGGCGGGCGGCAAGGCCATGGGCCAGATGGGCACCGGCAAAGCAGGCCACCGAAAAGCCGGCATCGCGCAACGGCCCTGCCCAAAGCTGCAAGGCGGACAGGTCGGGATAACGCCGTGCCAGCGGTTCAGCCAGCGTGGCGACGGCCAGCGCCATGCCGATGATCGCCGCCAGCCGCCACAGCGTGCCCGTGGCCGGGATTTCATCTCTCGCCATCGTCGCCCCCTTTGGCGCCCTTGCGCCGGGGAAGACGGCGGGGCTCTGGCGTCGAGAACGGCAGCGGGAACGGAGAACGGCAGATCGGACATCGCCGGGCCGCAGCCCGGGGGACGTCTTCACCGCAATGCGGGCAAACCGCCGGCAGGAAGGCGCGCAGCATGACGGAACCTCTTGGGAAAACGGGCTGGATTCATCTTAACCCCGGCCTGCCGTCCGCGCGGGGCGCGTCAACGGGACCGGGGCAAGCCATGCGCCTGTTCAAGGCGCAGCGTGAATCTGTCCAAGCCGAAGCTTTCCAAGACGAAACCCTTTGCGCAAGATCCGAGGGGGGTCGTGATCCGAGGGGACCGTGGCCCATTCGCAAAGATGGTCATTATTTATTTTATTTCAATAGGCTCTCAGCAAAAGATCGAACCGTTCGACCCAAAGCTATTGCGGCAGCGCCCCACGCCGCGTCAGGCGGATCAGTTTGCCGGGGTCGTCGTCGATCAGCACCAGCACGGCGCCGTCGGGGGCGATCTCGACATCGCGGACCCGGCCGATATCGGGGGCAAGCCGCTGCTCGCCGGTGACGCGGTCGCCCTCGATCCGCAGCCGCACCAAGGCCCCGGCCTGCAATCCGCCGATCAGCGCATCGCCACGCCACTCGGGAAACATCGCGCCCTCATAGAACGCCATGCCGCTGGGGGCGATGACCGGGTCCCAGTAATAGACCGGCTGCTCCATCCCCTCGTGCCGGGTCTGGCCCTGCCCTGCGCGAGTGCCGTCGTAGTTCAGCCCATAGCTGATGACCGGCCAGCCGTAATTGCGCCCCGGCTCCAGCAGGTTCAGTTCATCCCCGCCCATCGGACCGTGCTCGACGGTCCAGAGCCGGCCCTGCCCGTCCAGCGCCGCGGCCTGGATGTTGCGGTGGCCATAGGTCCATATCTCGGGCTGTGCATCGCCCCCGGCCAGGGGGTTGCCTAGCGCCGCCTCGCCGGTCGCCGGGTCCAGTCGCAACACCTTGCCCAGATGGTTGGTCAGGTCCTGCGCCACCGGCGTCTCGGGCGGGATCGCGCGCTCGCCGGTGGTGACGTAAAGATAGCCGTCCGACCCCAAGACCAGCCGCGATCCGAAATGCAGCGGCGATTCCACGCCGGGCTGCTGGTGAAAGATCACCCGCATCTCCTCCAGCGCGGTTTCGTCCTGCGACAGTCGGCCGGTGCCGACCGCCGTGCCGTTTTCCCCATTGCCGCGCGGCTCGGAAAAGCTGAACCAGACCTGCCGGGTCTCGGCAAAGTCGGGGGCGACGGCCACGTCCAGCAACCCGCCCTGATCGCGGGCATCGACCTCGGGGAGGCCCTTGATCGGCGGGGACAGCCGGCCATCGCTATATAGCCGCAACTGGCCGGGACGTTCGGAGATCAGCAGCCCGCCATCGGGCAGAAGCGCCATGCCCCAGGGATGGCGCAGATCCTCGGTCAGTACGGTGCGGATCAGACGCATCGCCTGCGGCATGACCGGCGCGCGGGTCTGGCCGGCAAAGGCGGGGCTCTGGTCGATGGCATTGGGCGGATCGGCATTGAAATCGGCCAGCGCGGCCGACGGCATGGCCAGGACCAGCGCGGCAAGGATGGCGAAGGGGCCTCGGTGCAGAATCATGCGTTCCTCATCTGGATTTTCCGTCTCAAACCCGTCCGGCGCATCATGGGCCGCAAGCCGTGCCCTGCACTTCCAGTAACCATCGCCGCGCGGCCACGTCAATGCAAACGGGATTGGCAATCCAATGAAACTCGCGGGGGTTGTTTCGGACAGTCGGGATGCAATCCGGAAAACACCTGCTCCTTATTCCCGCTTCGGACAGGCTTTATCTGTCCGAAGCGCTTGGCCGCAATTGCGTCTGAGGAATCGAATAGGCATGCAGCCTTCGTAAAGCGCAGCAGGAAATCATTCTTTTTACAGCGCCATGACCTTGGGGGCAGCACGCCGTCGGCCATCTGCGAACGGACATAACCTGCGAATGGGCAAGTATCGCGTGGAGATGAAGGACGAGAAGTATATCCACCCAAACTGCAGCGGTTACGGAATGTCATCCCTTATTTTCACGCCTGCATGACGCTCATTCCATCCAGAAAAATCCCTGAAAATCGGTGGAATTGGAAATAATGGGCATTTCTGATCGGGTCGCAAACGCCTACACCGCGTCGCCGGCCAAGGTCTCTGCGAACAGATCGGCACACCAATTGGTCACACGCCGCGCAAGCGGATCGTCGCGCAGGTGCGGCTGCGCCAGCAGCCATATCTCGCGCCGGGCCGGCAGGCGGTGGACCTGGAAGCGCTCGTCGCCGACTAGATCAACGCTCAGGAAATCCGGCAGCACCGCCGCAGCACGGCCGCTGTCGACCAGCACGCGGATCACCTGAAGGTTCGCGCTGCGCAGCCTTGCCTGCCGTCCGGGAAAATATTGCTGGAAATCCTGCATTTCCGGCACTTCCATCAACGGGTCCGGATAGGCGGCCAGCACCAGGTCCTCGGGCGCGGCGCCGCGCGGCAAAACCAGGTTGAAGCGCATTTCGCCGACGCGGCGCATGGTGAAGTTGCCGCGCCGGGGACGGCCGAGCCGGATCGCGATATCGGCATGCCAGCGCGCCATGTCCACATTGTCGTCCGAGGTTTCCAGTTGCAGCGACAGCTCCGGCTCGGCGATCAGCAGATCCGCCAGCGTCGGGGCAAGATAGTGCTGCGCGATGGCGTCGATCGTGGTCAGCCGGAAATTGCGCAGCGGGCGCTCCTGGCGCTCCAGCTGCAGGGTGATCGCCTCGGCTGCCTGCTCCATCAGCACCAGGGGCTGGAGCAGGGCCCGGCATTGTTCGGTCGGTCTGCGCTGTCCGTCGACCGCCTGAAACAGCACGCGACCCAGGCTGCCTTCCAGCCGGGCCAGGCGGCGCGCGATGGTGGTTTCCTCGACATTCAGCATTTTCGCAGCCCGGTTGAACGATCCGCATCGGTTGATGGCGGCCACCACGCGAAGGTCGTCCCAGTTCATACTTTCGTCTCCGCTGCACGTATGCAGGCACCGGCTGCAGATCCTGGGGGTTACCAGAACGATCCGTCCACTTCAATCTGCCAGGGATTTGCGCGGGTATTTGAAACCTCAGACTTTCGTCGTAGTTTCAATTGCTTCCGGGCAGATCCGAACAAGGACCATTGAGCGAGAGGAGGCGTGACATGGTTTCTGTCGAAGATTTGCACGGCCTGTCTGCGGGCCAGGCGTCGGTGCCCGATTGCGAGCTTTTTCCACAGTCCCCTTCGGCCGCGACGCGGATCGCGGTGTTGCTGGCTGCGGCCCTTGCCGGGGCGGCGGGCGGGGTGGCGCTGGCATCGGCGGCCGGTCCGCAGCCGCTCTGGGCGGTGATCGGCGCGGCGGCGGTGGCGGGCGGGCTGTTGTCCACCTGGTCGCCCTGCGGCTATTCGTCGATCTCGCTTCTGCGGCCGGATGGGCGGGGGCTGCGCGCGGTGGCGGGTTGGCTGCCGACATTCGCCATGCACGGTGCGGGCTACGGCCTGGGCGCGCTGATGCTGGGCGGCCTGCTGGGCGGCATCGGGCTGATCGCCGGCTTTTCCGGTTTCGGCAGCACGGCCCTGCTGGTGCTGGGGCTGGTCGGCCTGGCTTACGGTGCGCATCAGCTTGACTTCCTGCGCGTGCCCTATCCGCAGCGCCGGGCGCAGGTGCCGCATGACGCGCGCCAGCGTTTCCCGAAATGGGTCATCGGCGGGCTTTACGGGCTGTCGCTGGGGCTCGATTACCTGACCTATGTGCAGACGCCGCTGCTTTACATGATGACGCTGGCGGCGGTCTTTACCGGCAATATCGCCCATGCCATCGCCATTGTCGCGCTGTTCAACCTGGGCCGGTTCCTGCCGGTCGCGGTCAACGCGCTGCCGATCCCCGATTACCGGGTGCAGGCATGGCTGGCCCGGCACCAGGAAAACGCCGCGCTGGCCGACGGCGCCATCCTGACCGCGCTTGGCGCGGGCTTCACGGTGCTGGCGCTGATCTGAACCACCCCGACTCTCGATCCCATTCATACGGCGATGCCCGCGTGTCGCGGGTGTCCTGCTGCCATCACAGGAGGAGACGATGGCCCTTCCACCCAATTTCATGCCGCTGTTCCGGGCTTCGCTGATCGGGCTTGGGCTGGGCTGCTCGGCGCTTGCGCTGGCGGCCAGCGCCCAGGACGCGCCCGAGGCCGAGACCCAAGCCCAGGAAACCCAAGGCCAGGCCGCTGCCCGCGCCGCCGCGGCCGACCTTGCCGCCGGCCAGGACGACGAGCCGCGCATCCTTGAGGCGCCCGCGCCCGACGCGCGCCGCGTCTATGTCAACGACCCGGCGCATTTCGCCGCGGTCACCCAGCAATTCGTCATCGACGGCGAGGCGGGCCGGGTGATCGGCATGATCGACGGCGGCTTCCTGCCCAATCCGGTGGTGGCCGACGACGGCTCGTTCATCGCCCATGCCAGCACGGTGTTTTCCCGCATCGCGCGGGGCGAGCGCACGGATTACGTCGAGGTCTTCGACCCCGTGACGCTGCTGCCCACGGCGGATATCGAGCTGCCGGATGCGCCGCGCTTCCTGGTCGGCACCTATCCCTGGATGACCTCGCTGACGCCGGACGGCAAGACGCTGCTGTTCTATCAGTTCTCGCCCGCTCCGGCCGTCGGCGTGGTCGATCTGGAGGGCAAGGCGTTCAAGCGCATGCTGGACGTGCCGGATTGCTATCACATCTTCCCGACCGCGCCCGACACCTTCTTCATGCATTGCCGCGACGGCAGCCTCGCCAAGGTGGCATTCGGCACCGAGGGCACGCCCGAGATCACCCATACCGAGGTCTTCCACCCCGAGGACGAGTTCCTCATCAACCACCCCGCCTATTCGCAAAAGGCCGGGCGGCTGGTCTGGCCGACCTATACCGGCAAGATCCACCAGATCGACCTGTCCTCGGGGGATGCGAAGTTCCTGCCCGCCGTCGAGGCGCTGACCGAGGCAGAGCGCGCCGATGGCTGGCGTCCCGGCGGCTGGCAGCAGGTCGCCTATCACCGCGCGCTGGACCGCATCTATCTGCTGGTCGATCAGCGCGACGAATGGCGCCACAAGACCGCCAGCCGCTTCGTAGTGGTGCTGGATGCCAAGACCGGCGAGCGGCTGGCCAAGTTCGAAATGGGCCACGAGATCGACTCGATCAATGTCAGCCAGGACGAAAAGCCGCTGCTCTATGCGCTCTCGACCGGGGACAAGACGCTTTACATCCATGACGCCGAAAGCGGCGAGGAATTGCGCAGCGTGAACCAGCTGGGCCACGGCCCGCAGGTCATCACCACGGCGGACATGGGCTAGGGTCATGGCGGATTTCCTGATCCAACCCATGGTGCTTTGGGCGCTGCGCATCTTTCTGGCGCTGCTTTTCGTCGCGGCGGCGCTGTCCAAGCTGCGCCATGTCGAGGAGTTCTACGGCGTGGTGCGCAATTTCCGCCTGCTGCCCGACCTGGCCAGCCGCGTCGTGGCGCTGGTCCTGCCGGTGGTCGAGGCCGCGGTGGCGGTGGGCCTGGTGGTGACGCCGCTGGCCGTTCCCGCGGCGGTCGCGGCGGCGGCGCTGCTGCTGGTCTTTGCCGCGGCGCTGGCCATCAACGTGCTGCGCGGCCGGACCCAGATCGATTGCGGCTGCTTCCGCAACGGGCTGAAGCAGCCGGTCAGCTGGCTGCTGGTCCTGCGCAACCTGGTGCTGACCGCGCTGGCCCTTGCCATCGCAGCCGGCCTGCCGACGACTGCCCCCGCCGCGCTGGTCGAAGGCGCGACGGGCCTGCTGGCCGGCGCCACCGCCATGCTGATCTATCTGAGCGCATCGCTGCTTGGCGGGCTTTCCGCCGCGCAGACGGCAAACAAGACTGCGAAAGGACGCTGACATGACTTCCTTCCTGATCGCTTCCAACATCCTGTTGTGGCTGGCGTTCCTGGGCGTGACCGTGGTGATGCTGGGGCTGATGCGCCAGGTCGGGCTGCTGCACGAACGCTCGTCGCCCATGGGCGCGATGATCACCGATCACGGCCCCGATATCGGCGATGCCGCGCCCGAGTTCGAGCTGCCGGATTTCTTCGGCCGCCCGGTCCGCATCGGCGGGGCCGAGGCGCAGGGACGCCAGACGCTTCTGATGTTCACCGCGCCCAGCTGCCCGGTCTGCGACAAGCTGTTCCCGATCATCAAGTCCATCGGCCGGGCCGAGGGCATCAACGTGGTGATGATCTCGGACGGCGCCCCCGAGGAGCACCGTCGCTTCCTCGACAGCCACGAGCTGGGCGAGATGCGCTATGTCGTCTCGGCCGAGGCGGGCATGGCCTTCCAGGTCGGCAAGATCCCCTACGGCGTGCTGCTGGACGGCCAGGGCATCATCCGTGCCAAGGGCCTGACCAATACCCGCGAACACCTGGAAAGCCTGCTCGAGGCCGACAAGACCGGCTTCGCCTCGTTGCAGCAATACATGGCCAGCCGGAAGAAACAGGCGGCCTGACCGCCGCGGTGTGAACCCCCGAAAGACAGGAAGGAGAGTTCCATGCTGGGGAATTTCAGATTCGACGACATGGTCGAAAAGCTGTCGCGGCGCGTGGCTGGCCAGACCAGCCGGCGCAGCGTGATCGGCAAGCTGGGAACGGCGATGCTGGGGATCGGGCTGGTGCCGCTTCTGCCGGTGGACCGGCGCGGGCGCGTCAGCCGCGCGAACGCCGCCGATGCGCCCGCGGGCACCGATCCGCGCGCCAAATGGGTGCCTCAGGACAACGACATCCAGGCCTGCGACTATTGGCGGCACTGCTCGATCGACGGCAATATCTGCGACTGCTCGGGCGGCTCGCTGACCAATTGCCCGCCGGGGACCAAGCTGGCGACGGCAAGCTGGGTGGCCAGCTGCTACAACCCGACCGACGGCCAAAGCTATCTGATCGCCTATCGCGACTGCTGCGGCTACAACGTCTCGGGCCGCTGCCCCTGCCTGAATACCGAGGGCGAGCTGCCGGTCTATCGTCCCGAATTCGCCAACGACATCATCTGGTGCTTCGGCGCCGAGGACGATGCCATGACCTATCACTGCACGATCTCGCCCATCGTGGGCAAGGCGAGCTGACGGCGGCCGGGCGCGCATGCCCGCGCCCGGCCTTCATCCCGCATGGAGAAGCAAATGATTTCTGCGACCAAGATCCGCTCGTGCCTGGCGGCCTGCGTCCTGGCGGCATTCGGCGCGACGGGCGCCCTGGCCGACAAGGCGACGATCCCCTCGGAAAGCCCCTTTGCCGCCGCCGAGGTGGCCGATGGCGCCATCGTTGTCGACATCGCCAAGATGAAATACGAAACCCCCGAACTTCATGTGAAGGTCGGCGACACCGTCACCTGGATCAACCGCGAGGCGATGCCGCACAATGTCCATTTCGTCGCCGGCGTGCTGGGCGAGGCGGCGTTGAAAGGCCCGATGATGAAGAAGGAGCAGGCCTATTCCCTGACCTTCACCGAGGCCGGCACCTATGACTATCACTGCACCCCGCATCCCTTCATGCGCGGCAAGGTCGTCGTCGAGTAGCATGTGAAAGGCCGGCCATGTGGATTCCCTACGACATTCGCGGCTCGCTGAAGCCTGAATCGCCAGCCGGGACGATCCGCCTGTCGCGGACCGATACCAGCCCGCGCGAATTCCTGGTCGGCTTTTTCCTGCGCAACCCCGTCACCCAGGCGTGGGAGCTGGACATCGCCGTCCCCGCCTCGGGGCTGGAACTCGCCCTGCCCGGACCCGGCAGCCCCCTGCCCCTGCGGATTTACGGCAACGAGGCCGGCAAGCTGGCCGAAGCCATCCTGCGCATCACCGCCCCCTCGGCCGAAACGGCGCTGGCCCAGGCGCACGGGGTGTTGCAAGCTTGGCTGCTGCGCCAGGTGGTCGAGACCGGCCGCGGCATGGCCATCGCCGGCTGGCGCATCGCCGATCCCGCACACGAGGCGCGCTGGCGCTGCACGCCCTTTCGCCCCAGCGCCATGTCCCCCGATTTCGTCGCGCAGGTGCCGCTCGCCCCGGATCTGCTGCCCCTGGCCGAGCTGTTCCAGCGCGCACGCAACGCGCCCGACGCGGCCAGCCGGATGCTGGCGGCCTATGCCGTGCTGTGCGGCCTGCGCGACCGCCCCGTCGCCAGCGATTTCCAGGTCACGCAGGAGATGCTGATCCATGCCGGGGCGATGGAGCATCAGGCCG
This sequence comes from Paracoccus sp. SSJ, assembly GCF_030234105.1. Taxonomy (NCBI): domain Bacteria; kingdom Pseudomonadati; phylum Pseudomonadota; class Alphaproteobacteria; order Rhodobacterales; family Paracoccaceae; genus Paracoccus; species Paracoccus sp. SSJ. The sequence continues at coordinate 131,758 of NZ_JASSPE010000001.1, forward strand.
GCCTGCAGGGGCTTGACCTCGCCGCGCTGATCGCGGCGCTGCGGCCCGAACATGACCGGCTGATCGCGCCGGGCGGGCTGCTGGCTGTCCTTTCGGACGATCTGGCCGCGCAGCAGCGGCTGGCACGGCTGGCCAACCTGGCCGATCTGGCCGCACATCGCCTGCTTCTGGCCCAGATCCGCACCCGCGCGCCCGCACCCCAGCCGATGGGGGCCGCGTGATGCTGCGGCTGGCCTGCCTTGCACCGCTGGCGATCCTGATCCCGGCCGCGGGCACGGCGGAGCAGGCGCGGCCCGCCGATGATGCGCTGGCGGCACTGGGCGCGCAGCTTTTCGTGGACCCGGCGCTGTCGCGCAATGCGACGCAATCCTGCGCCACCTGCCACGACCCCGCCCGCGCCTTTACCGACCCGCGCGAGGGCAAGGCGGGGCTGGCCGTCTCGGTCGGCGATGACGGGCAATCGCATGGCGACCGCAACACGCCGACGCTGGGCTATGCCGCGCTGGTCCCCGCCTTCCACCGCGATGCGAACGGCAAATACAAGGGCGGCCAGTTCTGGGACGGCCGGGCCGACGACCTGAAGCAACAGGCCGGCCAGCCCATGCTGAACCCGGTCGAGATGGCCATGCCCGACCGCGAGGCCGTGGCCGCCCGGCTGCGCGACGATCCGGCCTATCTGGCCGGGTTCGAGGCGCTGTTCGGCAAGGGCGTGCTGGACGATCCCGAACGCGCCTTCGACGCCGCCGCCGAGGCGCTGGCCGCCTATCAGGCGACCGGGGAGTTTTCGCCCTTCGATTCCAAATACGACCGCGTCATGCGTGGCGAGGAGAGGTTCACGCCGCTTGAGGAGTTCGGCTATACCGTCTTCATCACCTGGAACTGCCGGCTCTGCCACATGCAGCGCAAGCAGGGCGTGGCCGAGCGCGAGACCTTCACCAATTTCGAGTATCACAACATCGGCCTGCCGGTGAACGAGACGGCGCGCGAGGCCAGCGGCTTGGGCGCGGACCATGTCGACCACGGGCTGCTGGCCCGACCGGGCATCGAGGATCCGGCGCAATCGGGCCGGTTCAAGGTGCCCAGCCTGCGCAATGTCGCCGTGACCGGCCCTTACATGCATAACGGCGTTTTCACCGACCTGCGCACGGCGATCCTGTTCTACAACAAATATACCAGCCGCCGGCCCGAGGCGAAGATCAACCCCGAAACCGGCGCGCCCTGGGGCGAGCCCGAGGTGGCCCGGAACCTGTCGCTGGCCGAGCTGCAATCGGGGCTGATGCTGGACGACGGCCGCGTCGATGCTCTGGTCGCCTTTCTCGAAACGCTGACCGACCGTCGCTATGAGCCGCTGCTGGAGGAAAGCCGCGCGGCGCAAAAGGACTGACCAAGGGCCCCCGCCGGGGCCGCCAGGGAATGGAGGCCCGCATGACCGGCCGACGCAAGGTGACAAGACGGGACGCGATGGCCGATGCCGCCCGCGCCGTGGGCGCGGCCTGCCTGGGCGGCTTTTCGCTGGCGGCGCTGGTCAGGACGGCAAGCCCCGTCGACGCCCGCGCCATCCGCCCGCCCGGCGCGCTGCCCGAACAGGACTTCCTGGCCGCCTGCGTGCATTGCGGGCTATGCGTGCAGGCCTGTCCCTACGGCACGCTGTCGCTGGCCGAATGGAACGACGAGGCGGAACTGGGCACCCCCTTCTTCACCCCGCGCGAGGTGCCCTGCTACATGTGCAAGGACGTGCCTTGCGCGCGGGCCTGCCCGACCGGGGCGCTGGATCGCGACATCCCCTCGATCCGCGATGCCGACATGGGGGTCGCCGTGTTGGTCGGGCACGAGACCTGCCTGAACTACAAGGGGCTGAATTGCAGCATCTGCGTCCGGGTCTGCCCGATCCGGGGCGATGCCATCTCGCTGGAGCCGCAAGAGATCGACGGGCGGCGTGTGATGATCCCGGTGGTGCATTCCGCAAGCTGCACCGGCTGCGGCACCTGCGAAAAGCAATGCGTGCTGGGCCATGCGGCGATCCGCGTGCTGCCGCGCGACCTTGGCCTTGGCGGCCCCGGGCGCAACCGGGCGGGACGCAAGGCATGATCCGCTGGCTGACCCTGTCCAGCCGGCATCGGGCCGCCGCCCGCCGGGGCTGGCTTTCGGCGCATAAATGGTGGCTCTTGCGCCGTTGCTGCCAGATCGCGGCGCTGGCGGCCTTCATGTCCGGGCCTCTGGCCGGATACTGGATCATGCGCGGCAATTTCGCGTCGAGCGAGATGCTGGGCGTGCTCGGCCTCTCGGATCCCTATATCCTGCTGCAATCGGCTTTCGCCGGCTGGCCGGTGGCAGCGCCGGCGCTGGTCGGCGCGCTGCTGATCGGGCTGTTCTACCTGCTGGTCGGCGGGCGGGTCTATTGCAGCTTCGTCTGCCCGGTCAACATCGTCACCGACACCGCGCATTGGCTGCGCGAAAAGACCGGGCTGACGCGGGACCGCAAGCTGGACCGGCGCACGCGGCTGTGGCTGTTGCTTGGCACGCTGCTGGCGGCGGCGCTGACCGGCACCATCGCCTGGGAATATGTGAACCCGGTCAGCATGATGCAGCGCGGGCTGATCTTCGGCGCCGGGCTGGGTTGGGGCATCGTGCTGCTGGTGTTCCTGCTGGACCTGTTCGTCTCGCGCCGGGCCTGGTGCAGCCATCTGTGCCCGGTCGGCGCCTTTTACGGGCTGGTCGGGCGGTTCTCGCTGGTCCGCATCTCGGCCCGCAACCGGGATGCCTGCGACAATTGCGGCGCCTGCTTCAGCACCTGCCCCGAGCCGCATGTCATCGTCCCGGCGCTGAAGGGCGAAGGCAGCCCGCTGATCCTGTCGGGCGATTGCATCAATTGCGGGGGCTGCATCGATTCCTGCCCGAACCGGGTCTTTGCCATGGCCAGCAGGCTGCGGCCGTAAGGCGCGCAGGCAAGGGCCTTGCGCCCGGTCCTTGCCGACCGGGCCATGATCGCGGCGCTATTCCGAGACCTTCTTCACGAATTGCGACTTCAGGCCCATCTGCCCGATGCCCGGGATCTTGCAATCGATATCGTGATCACCCTCCACGAGCCGGATACCGCGCACCTTGGTGCCGACCTTGACCACCGAGGACGACCCCTTGACCTTCAGGTCCTTGATCACCGTCACCGTGTCGCCGTCCCTCAGCACGTTCCCGACGCTGTCGCGGATCTCGGCCTCGGCTTCGGCCTCTGCTTGCAGGGACCATTCATGCCCGCATTCGGGGCAGGTCAGAAGGGCATCCACCTGATAGGTGTATGTCGACGAACATTCGGGGCACGGCGGCAGGTTTTCGGTCATGGCGCGCAATCTAGCCCCCCGCGTGCCGGTTGACCATCGCAAGCTTCGGTTTTGTGGCCCATTTCGCTGCCAGGTCGCCGGGAAAGCGGCTGCCGGCTCAGGATCTCAGCCCCGGGCGCCCCGCAAGACCCAGCGAGATGGCCATGCGGGCGGCATCGGCGCGATTGTTGATGCCGAGCTTGCGGTAAAGCTCCTTGATGTAATGGCTAACGGTATGCTCTGAAATCTCCAGCCGGGATGCGATGGCGCCGGTCCGCTCGCCCTGCCCCAGCAGGGACAGGACCTGCTCTTCGCGGCGGGACAGGTGGATGTCCAGCGGCTCGCCCGCCGGGACCATGCCGTCGCGAAGGCGATGCGCGAAGGCCAGGGTATTTTCGATCTTGAGATGCAGAAGATCGAGATCGACCGGCTTGGTGAGGTAGTCATGCGCGCCGGCGCGCAGCCCCGTCAGATGCGGCTCGCGATCCGACAGCGCGGTAAGAAAGATGAAGGCGGTCGTTTCCGCCAGCTTGCCCGAGGCACGCAGATCGCCCAGCAGTTCGAAGCCGCTGCGCCCCGGCAGCATGACATCGCAAAGCACGATGTCCGGGCGGTTCCGGGACAGGATGGCCTCGGCCTCGTCGCTGTTCGATGCGGTCAGGACCGCATAGCCGCGGGATGAGAGTTCCTCCCCCAGTTCCTCGAGGATGTATTCCTCATCCTCGACGCAGAGAATGGTCGCCGGCGCATGCTCCCGACTCATTGGCGTGTTCCCCCGTAGCAGGCACGGCGACAATGAACTCGGACCCCTTACCCATGTGCGAAGTGAACGTGACCTCGCCGCCATGCAGCGAGACAATATCACGAACAAGGCTAAGGCCAACCCCGACCCCCGGCAATCTGTGGACATTCGGCGCACGATAGAACCTGTCGAAGACCGCGCCCTGCGCGGCATGGGGGATGCCCGCGCCGCTATCCGTGACCCGGCAGAAGATCCGGCCGCCGTCCCGCCACGTATCCAACCGCACCGGCGACGGCGCATCGGAATATTTCATCGCATTGGACAGCAGGTTCAGCACCACCTGTTCCAGCAGCACGGGATCGCCGTCCGTTTCCAGCCGCTGGGTAGCGAGGCCGAGTTCAAGGAGCCGGCCCGGATTGGCCTGCCGGGTCTGGTCCGCAGCGATGCGGACGATCTCGTTGAAATCCACGATCCGGCGCGAGAGCGTGATGTCCTTGCCCTCGACGCTGGCCGAGGCAAGAAAGCTGCTCAGCAGCCGTTCAAGCCGCTCGGCCGCGTCCAGGATACGGCTGAACTTGCGGCGGAGCGTTTCGGAAAGCGGCGCCTCGTCGCCGCGCAGCTGCCTTTGGGCGATCATGTGGATGATCGAGACGGGCGTGCGGAACTGGTGCGAAACGGTCACGATGAAGCTGCGATAGACCTCCTTGGCCCGGCGCTCGACCTCGAGCGCCTCCCGCAGCTCCCTCGTTCGGGCGACCACCGTCCTTTCCAGCTCCCCGCGGTGTCTTTGCAACTCGGCTTGCGCGCGCATGGCCCGGCGCATGTTCCGCCAAAGCAGGCCGGCCATGATGACACCCGTCACGAACGTGCCGCCGACCGCGAACAGCAGCAGCTGCATGACCCGAAGCAGGGTCTGCCTGCGCGCATGCCGGTCGATCCTCTCTTTCAGCGCGGAGGCGTTGGTGATCTCGCGCAAGACCGATGACAGTTCGGCGACGCGCGGCATCAGCGCATCGGCATCCGCGGCATCGAAATCCTCGGTGGAAAAGGCCGGGTCGAGTTCGTCCAGCAGCGCCTTGGCATGAACGACCTGCTCGCCGGTGCCGATCGAGCGGAAATAATCCATCTGCGGCCGGTCCGTCAGCAGCGCGATGCGGCTGTAGAGGATGTCGAAGCGCAGCAGGACATCATCGATGTCCCGGTCCAGGCTGACGCGATAAAGGGTCAGCATCAGGTTCTGCGCCTCGCGATCCGCCTGGGTCGCGGCCCACAGGTTGCCCTCGACGATCTCCTTGCGGAAACCCTGGTCGATATTGATGAGCTGGACGAGCGAGTAGACGAACAGCAAGACGAAGCTTGCGATCGTCAGCAGCGCGAAATGAGAACCGCGCAGGCGCATCAGAGAACGGTGATCTCGAACAATTGCCAGATCCAGCGCTCGTCCATGACGGCGTTCTGCAACTCCGCCCGCTGGTCTCGCGGATAGACCAGCCAGAGCGGCCCCTTGTCGCGCACCCGCATGGGCTTGCCGTTCATCTCGCGCGCCAGGAGGGGATCGTAGTTCCAGGCATCGTCGGCGGGAACGACGATCCCGAAATCGTTCAGCGCCCGCATCAGAAGATTGCGTCCCGCCAAGTCCGGGCGGGACAGGCCGCCACTGGTCAGCACGTCCTTCAGGAAGGGGCCGCGAAATGTCTGCACGCCCTCGGTCCAGCGGGTTTGCGTGGTAAGCTCCTGCCAGGGCAGCGCCGCGATATCCTCGTCCCGCAACTCCCTGACGCGGCCGGACGGCTCGGTGATCGTCAGCATGGCCCTGTCCGCATGTGCCAAAAGCGGCGAGGCCGGCGCAAGGGCCGCGACGGAACCGGACAGGACAAAGGCTCTTCTGCCAAGGGTCGTGGTCGCGCGATTCATGTGGCTGTCTCCAGGGCCAGAACATAGCAACGAAGTATGGCATGCGCGAACCCGGGTATAGCCCGCGCATGCCATTTCGTCACCACCGGCCCGCAGGCCGGCGCACTCGTTATGATAATGAATTGTATAAAATTGTTGTCCCCGGGGCTTTCCGCGACAATGACACGGACCCGAGTGGATACCGGCATCTTTGGCGGTTCCGGCCGGCTCGCGCCATTCCCCAAAACAGGGGAATGGCCCACGTTCGCATCGCTTCGGCCGCAGCCCGCCGGCCGGGCGACCGCATCGCAAGCCGCACCGCGCCCCATCCGCCAGCCCATCCGCCCGCGTCGTGGCGCGGCCTTGGCCCGGCCGATCCGTCGGCCCCGGCCGCCCTTCGGCAAAGCCTCGCCCAAGACACGCGCTCCTCGCGCCCATGTGTCCTGCCGCGGCTTGGCAGGTGCGTGTCGCGCCGATAACCGGGGGAACGATTCCGCTGCCCGGCGATTATGGGCAGGAAGCATCGCCGATGAAGGAGAAAGCCATGCGTCACCTGTCCCTGCTTCTGGCCGCTCTGGTTGCGGCGGGGCCGGCCCTGGCCGAGAACCGCGGCGTGGTGGTCGGCAACGCACGCTATCAGAACGCGCCGGAGCTGGCCGATGCCGATGCCAGCGCCGCCTCCGAGGCGATGAAGGCGGCCGGGTTCCGCACCGTGGCCGGCGCCGATCTGGCGGTCAAGGACGTGCGGCAGGCGCTGGCCGACCTGCTGCGGCCCGACGATTCGCCCGGCGCGCGGGTGGTGCTGCTGAACGGCCGCTTCCTGCATGGCGGCAGCGACAGCTGGTATATGGGCACGGATGCCGACAAGCCCGACCTGGTCGGGGCCGGTTCGCAGGGCGTGCCGCTCAGCATGGTGCTGGACCTGATGAAGCAGGCGCAGCCGGGCGCGGTGCTGCTGCTCGGCTCGGACGAGGCCGGGATGGAGCACGCGGCGGGGCTGGAGAACGGCATCGGCCCGCTGACCCCGCCCGAGGGGGTGACGGTGATCTCGGGTCCGCCGGCGGCGACCAGCGCCGCGGCGGCGGCGCTGCTCAGGCCCGGCGCATCGGTCGGCGAGGTGGTCGGCGCCGACGACCGGCTGGTCATGGCCGAGGGCGGCAATGCGCAACTGGTGCTGGTCGCGGCCGAGGCCCGGGCGGATGCCCCGGCCGGTTCGCTGGACGCGGATCGCGACCTTTGGGCCGAGGCTGCGGCCAAGGACACGGCCGATGCCTATCGCGGCTATCTGGACCGTTATCCCAGCGGGATCTACTCGGCCGCCGCCAAGGCGCGGCTGGATGCGCTGGGGGCGGCGCAGGCCGACCGCGATCTCTGGGCCGAGGCGGCGGCGGCCAACACCGTCGCGGCCTATGAGGATTATCTGGCCCGCTATCCCCGCGGCGAGTTCGCCGAGGCCGCCGAAAGGCGGCTGGCCGAGTTGCGCCCCGCGCCCCCTGCCGCCGAACCCGCGCCCGTGCAGCCGCGCCAGCCCGAGATCCAGCAGCCGCGCGAGATCGTGCCGCCCCGGCAGGTCTCGCAGGCCGAGCTGACCGAGAACCGGCTGAACCTGTCGCGGGCCAACCGGGTGGCGGTGCAGCGCCGGCTGAACGCGCTTGGCTATTCGACCGGCGGCGCGGACGGGATCTTCGGCTCGCGGACCCGCTCGGCCATCCGCGGCTGGCAGCAGCGCAACGGCTATGCGGTGACGGGCTATCTGACCTCGGCGCAAGTGGGCGCGCTGCGGACGCAGGCCGAGGCGGTGGCGCCCAGTCGCGACCAGCAGGACCGCGCCTATTGGCAGCAGACCGGGGCAAAGGGCGGCGCGCGCAACCTGCGCGCCTATCTGGACCGCTATCCCGACGGCATCCATGCCCAGACCGCACGGCAGAGGCTGGCTGCGCTGAACGGGGACGCACCGCGCGGCGACCGCGAGGACCGGGCCTGGGCACGGGCGCGGCAGGCCGATACCGTGCAGGCCTATACGCAATACCTTCAGAACTGGCCGCGCGGCGAACATGCCGAACAGGCCCGCCAGCGCCTCAACCGGCTGATCAACCAGGGCCAGCTGGGCAATGGCGTCATCGGGCTGGACACGATCATCCGCGAACTGGTGAAATGACCGTCAGTTCAGCATGACCATGGCCAGGAACGGCCCGGTCTCCAGCAGCATGTCCGAGAAGCGCTGGAAGTTTTCCGGGCTGACCGGCGGCGCGTCCGAGAAGTGATCCGCCAGCGCCCAGCCCTGGAACACCCCGTCGACCGGCAGCGGCGCGGGGTTTTCCAGCCATGCCCCCAGGTCGATCCCCAGCGGTGCGCGCCAGAACGGGATGGTCCTGTCGCCCGCCAGCAGCGCCTCTCCATCCGCCAGCACCCCCTGCCAGGCGGCGCCGGTGCCGGGCGGAAAGGCGATGCCGGTGGCCGAGACCTGCCGGTCGTTCGGTATCCATTCGCCGGCATTGTCGGTTTCCTGCCCGACCAGCGTCCAGAATTGCCGGTTCTCGGCGATGGTCTGCTGCCAATGCGCGCGGGCGGCGCGGGTGCGCCCGGCATCGGGCTGGTTGCGCAGCATGTCGATGGCGATGGCCAGCGGGTCGATGACATCGTCCATCATCCGCGGCAGCGCGCCCTCGTTCCCGGCCCGGCGGCTTTCGTCGATCCGGGCCCGTGTCGCAAAGACCTTTTCCAGGCTTGGCGTCGGGTCGAAGGCCAGCAGCAGTTCGGCCCCGCCCGAAACCAGATGCGTATAGGCCGCAAGCCAGGCGGCATCGGCGTTGTCGAAGCGGATCACCGGCAGCACGGGCGGCACGGGCTCGCCCGTTTCGGGATCGAGGGCCGGGATGCCGGACCAGACGATGCCGTCCAGCAACTCGGCCGCACCCTCACCCGGCGTGCGCTTGCCGTCGCCGTCGATGTCGAACCACAGATCGCCCAGCGAGATCGCCAGCCCGAAATCCTCGTTTCCAGCCAACCCGTCCAGCGCGGCGCGGCTGCGCGCCATCGCGGCCAGCGTCGCCTCGGTCTGCTGGGCCAACGCCTCGGGCGGCATCGGCTTCGGCGCGACGGCCTGCGGCAGTTCGGTGGAAAAGCCGAAAAGGGGGGCGCCGAAAGTCGTGAGGCCGTATTCCATGCGCCAGCGCCAGGCGCCCTCGACCGCGCCCAGGAACTCCAGTCCTGCGATGGCGAAATGCTCTTCGGGCGCCGGCGAGGGCAGCGCGTGCAGCCGCTCCAGCACCGGAGCGATGCCCTTTTGCGCGATCTCGCGCGACAAGGCCGAGGGCTCGACGGGCTGCGCCTCGGATTGCGCCTGTGCCGGCAAGGCGGTCAGGGCCAGGGCCAGGGCCAGCGGAACGCCCAGCCGCCTCACGGCCGATCTCCGGCCAGGCGGCGTGCGAGATCGCGCCGCGTCCAGTCGTCCAGCGCCAGATCCGCTGCCTTGTTGCGTGCCTCGATCCAGGCCGGATCGACGGCAAAGCGCGCCTCCAACCGCGCCATCAGCGCCCGGGCCGGGCCGTCGCCCGCCGCCGCGGCCGATGCGGCCAGCCGCCAGGCCAGGGCATAGCTGCGCGGCACGCCATCGCCCTGCTCATGCGCCAGCGCCGCATCGCGCAACGCCACGGGCGAGGCAAAGCTGTCCTCGGGCAGATCGGTGCCGGCCGGAGCCTGGGCCGCCAGCAGGTCGGCAGTGGCCAGCCGCGTCTCGATCCGGTCGAGCATCGCCGCCGCCCCCGCTGCACCCTGCGACGCCGCGCGCAGGGCATGGCGATAGGCGGTGGCCGGATCGGTGCCGGCCTTCAGCCGGGCAAGGGCCAGCGCCACCTCGGCATCCTCTTGCAACGGCATCAGCAATTCGATGGCGCGGCGGCTGTTCTGCGGCACGCCCTGCCCCTCGGCCAGGGCCAGGCCCACCACCCGGGCATCGGCATGGTCCCGGGGATCGGCGATCAGCGCCACGGGCGGCGTCGGCAGCGCGTTGGAAAAGCGCGGCCGGAACAGCGCCGCCGCATCCTCGGGGCCGAACCACAGCGTCGTGTCGAAGGTGATGGGCTCGGCCGGGCGGATTTCGGCGGTGATGCGCCCCGGTTCGGCCATGAAGGCCCGCAGCGCGCGGACCAGCCCCTGCTGCGTTTCGTGCAGGGCGCTGCCCGGCTCGGCGGTCAGCAGCGCCTGCGTGGCCTCGGGACTGCTCGCCTCGGGCGGCAGGAGCGGCTTCAGCCGTTCCCAGACGCCCAGGTTCTCGACCGACAGGTGCCCGGCCCGCAAGGTGCCGCGCAGGCCGATCTGCGGGGTTTCGCTGGCGCCGGGATCGGCAAACTCGTCCTCCTCGGCCTCGGGCTGGCCTGCTGCCGAGATTTTTTCGAAGAAATCTGGTGAGAACAATGATACATAATCGAAATTCGCGCTGCCCTCGATGCGGGCGATACCCGGGCTGATCGCCTCGATATCGGCATTCAGCGCACCGCTGCCCGAGGATTGGCGCAGGTCGACCGACAGCGTGGCCAGCGGGATATGGGCGCCGCCCGTCACCACGCCGATCATCGCCGCATTGGCACCGAAGCAGTTGTTCGCGATCGACAGGTCCGAGGCGTCGAAGCGCATCTGCGATTCCTCGTCGCCCCAGAAGCTGAAGCCCGAGATCTGCAACCGGCCCAGGGAAACGCGGCAGTTCTCGTGCTTGCCGAGCCCGGCGATTTCCAGGTCGCGCAGGATCAGCCCGCCGCGCGGTCCGTCGATGTCCAGCCCGCCATAGCGGATATCGGCCACCATCCGCGCGTATGAGACCGCACCGCGCACCAGCCCCGCCGCGATATTGGCGGGGGAGAAGATGCTATTCGTCGGCGGCGCGGACTGGGCATGCGGGGCGCTGGCCAGGGCCAGAAAAAGGGCGGTGCCGGCGCCAAGGCGTCGGGCAAGCGGGCTCATGGTGCTTCTCCTCTGCGGCTTCGGCAAGAAGGGAAAGCATCGTGGCGGAAGTTGCAAGCCCCTGCCGCCCGTATCTCCTGCTTCCGTGCGAAAAGCGACCGCCGGGCGGGGACGCTATGGCCCGCCCGGCTGCATGCATTTTCGGCGCGGTCGTCGGCTCAGCCCGCCTGCTTTCTGCGACTGCCCCGCTCCAGCGCCCCTCTCGACAGCCGATCCATGAGCAGCGCGACAGCGACGATTGCAAGTCCTGCGCGCAGGCCGAGGCCCATCTCCATGCGGGTCAGGCCGCGCGTCACCTCGGCGCCCAGGCCGCCGGCGCCGACCAGGCCCGCCAGCACCACCATGGCCAGCGACAGAAGGATGCACTGGTTCAGCCCGACCAGCAGGGTGGGCGTGGCGGCGGGGAACTCGATCTTCCACAGGATGGTGCCGGGCTTGGCGCCGATGGCCTCGCCCAGTTCCTTGAGGTCCTTGGGCACCCCGCGAAAGGCCAGCGTCGTCAGCCGCAGCATCGGCGGCACACCATAGACGATGGTCGCGATGATCGCCGGCACCTTGCCCAGGCTGAAGATCATCACCGCCGGGATCAGGTAGACCCATGGCGGCACCGTCTGCATCACGTCCAGGATCGGGCGCAGCGCCGCCTCGACCCGGGGGCGCCGCGCGGCCAGGATGCCCAGCGGAAAGGCGATGGCGACCGCGATGGCCACGGCGACCACCACCAGCGCAATGGTCTGCATCGAGCCGGTCCACAGGCCCATCAGCCAGCAGAACCCCAGGCAGCAGGCCGACAGGATCGCGACCCGCAGGCCGGCGGCAAAGAAGGCCGCCACCGCGACCAGCGCGATCAGCCCATAGGGCGGCAGCACCAGCAGCGCGCCCTCGATGGTGCCCAGCACCGCCTCGATCGCCTTGGTGATCAGGGCGAAGAAGCCGTGGAAATTCGCGTTCAGCCAGTCCACGACGGGGGCGAGGAAAGCTCCGGGGTTGAAGGTCATTTCGTCCTCGCAAGGCTTTGGGTGACGCGGTCCAGCACCATGGTCAGCACGACGATGGCGATCGAGGCGTTGATCGAGGTGGCGATGTCCAGCGTGCGGATGGCGCCGTAGATCGTCTCGCCAAGCCCGCCCGAGCCGACGATGCCGGCGATCACCACCATGCCGAAGGCCATCATCAGACTCTGGTTCACGCCCGCCATGATCGAGGGCATGGCGAAGGGCAGCCGGATCTTCCAGAACATCTGCGCCGGCGTGACCCCGCTGGCATGGCCCAGCTCGATGAACTCGTTAGGCGTCTGGCGGATGCCCAGAGAGGTCAGCCGGATCGCCGGCGGCATCGCCACGATCACCGTGGCGACCAGCGCCGTCGCGGGACCGAAGCCCAGAAGCGCGATGGCCGGCAGCAGGTAGATATAGGGCGGCATGGTCTGGATCAGGTCCAGCACCGGCACCAGCGCCCGGTCGAGCCGCGGCATCAGCCCGGCCAGAACACCTAACGGCAGGCTGATCGCCAGGGCGATGATGCTGGCGGCGATGACCAGCGCCAGCGTCTCCATGGTCTCGGGCCACAGCCCCATGGCGGCGCAGGCGATCAGCGCGACAGCGGTGGCGATGCCCGCCCAAAGGTTCAGCACCCGCCAGGCCAGCAGCCCGACAAGCACGGCCGCAAGGTAGAACGGCGGCAGCATCAAAAGCCAGAGCACGCCGTCATAAAGCCCCTCCAGCACCGCGCGGGCGCCATCGAAGATGAAGGCGGCATGGTCGGTCAGCCAGAACAGCGCGTTGTCGACGGTGGTGTCGAAAGCGGTGACGAAATTCTCCATGACGCCCCCTCAATGCGCGGCGGCGTCGGCATCGCCGCGCACGCCCAGCAGCAGGTTGCGGATGGTGACGATGCCGACCAGCTTGCCATCCTCCTCGACGGCGATGGCGTCGCTGCCGGTCTCGGTGATCTGGCCGATCAGCGCGTCGATATCAGCCTCGGGCGAGCAGCACGGCAAGCTGTCCACCGCACCCTGCCATTGCCCAGCCGGGATCATCACCGAATGCGCCTTGACCAGGTGCAGCCGCGAGATGCCGGCGACGAAATCCGCGACATACTGGTCGGCCGGGTTCATCACGATCTCTTCGGCGGTGCCGGTCTGGATGATGACGCCGTCCTTCATGATGGCGATGCGGTCGCCGATGCGGATCGCCTCGTCGAGGTCGTGGGTGATGAAGACCGCCGACTTGCCCAGATCCTTGGTGAGCTGGCGGAACTCGTCCTGCAACTGCCGCCGGATCAGCGGGTCCAGCGCGCTGAAGGGTTCGTCCATTAGGATGATCTCGGGGTCCGAGGTCAGCGCGCGCGCCAGACCGACGCGTTGCTGCATGCCGCCCGACAGCTCCGACGGGTAGCGCGCCTTCCAGTCCGACAGGCCCACCTTGTCCAGCGCGGCCGAGGCGGCGCGGTTGCGTTCGTCGCGCGACACGCCCTGCACCTCCAGCCCGAAACCGGCGTTCTCCAGCACGGTGCGCTGCGGCAGCAGGGCGACGGACTGGAACACCATGCCGATATGGCGGGCGCGGGTCTCGCGCAGGGTGGCGGCGTCCATGGCAGCGACGTCGCGGCCCTTGACCTTGACCTGGCCCAGGCTCGGCTCGATCAACCGATTGAGCAGCCGGATCAGCGTCGACTTGCCCGAGCCCGACAGGCCCATGATGCAGAAGATCTCGCCGCGCCTCACCTGGATGCTGGCATCCGAGACGCCCACCACGCAGCCGAACTCCCGCAGCACCTCCTGCTTGCCCAGGCCCCGCTGGGTGATCGCCCCGATCGCCTCGCGCGAGCGGTCCCCGAAGACCTTCCAGACCGACTGGCAGTCGATCAGAACATCGCTGGTGTCTGTTTGCGTCATTTCCATTTCCCTGTCGCGCTTTTTTTCCATGCCATGGCGGACGGCCCGCGCCGGGCCGTCCGCTGCGGCGGTCAGTAGGACTTGATGGTTTCCCAGCGCTCCAGCCGGTTCCCGTGCTCGCTGATCCAGCCGCCGATCGCCTCGTTCATGCTCTGCCCGTCGTTCACGGCGGCGTTGATCTGGGCGACTTCCTCGATCGGCACATAGACGCTGGCGAGGATCTCGCGCGCCTCGGGATTGGCTTCGGCGAAGCCCTTCTGCGCGATCCAGTAATAAGTCTGCGGCGGCGCGAAGATGCCCTTGGGATCGGCCAGGAACTTGGTGTCGAATTTCAGCGCCATCCAGGTCGGTTCCCACAGGGTGACGGCGATCCATTCCTGCCGGTCCACGGCGGATTTCAGCGCCGCGGTCATGCCGGCGGTCGAGCCCTCGACCAGTTGCAGCTTCAGGTCATAGGCCGAAACCGCATCGGCCGTCTCGCGCATCAGGCCGGCGCCCGGCTCGATGCCGATGATCCTGCCGCCGAACTTGTCGGCATTGTCGTTCAACTCCTCGACCGAGTCGATGGTGACATATTTCGGCACCGCGAGGCCCTGGTAAAGCCCGTGCGAGACCGGCGAGATCTTTTCGAGCCGGTTCATGTTGCGCTTCCAGTAGTCATGGGCGACGTAATCGACCTGCGAGGTCAGGATCTGCACGTCGCCCTTGGCCAGCGCCGCATAAGCGATGCCCCATTCCGAGAACTCGGTCAGCTCGACGGTGAAGCCCTTGTCCTCCAGCACCTTCTTGGTGATGCCCGAGATCGGGGTCAGGTCTTCCCAGGCCATGGTGCCCATCTTGATCACCTTGTCCTGCGCCATCACCGGCGAGGCAAGCCCCAGCGCCACGGCGCCGGCAAGGATGGCTTTGAAAAATCTGCGCATTCGTTCCTCCACTGATCGGGTTGGTCGCCCTGCCGTCGGGCAAGGGCCGTCATTCGCCGCGCGAGCCTGTCGCGGCGGGTTTTGCCCGGATCACTCCTTTTCAGGGCCGGGCTGGTTTTGCCGGGGATCGTCGGCCGTCTCCTCCTGAGCGTCCTCACACTCGGAATGGATAAATTTATCCCCGAGAGCCGGGCTGCGGGCAAACGAGATTTTCCTGTGGCGGGGCATTAGTAAATCTGCGGCAGCGGGCCGGCCGCATCAGCCCGGCTGCGGGGCGGCCGTCAGCCCTGCCCCTGCGCCCGCAGCGCCGCGAGCACATGTTCGACAAAGGCCCCGACTCCGGCCCGCTTGAGCGATTTCTTCCTGCAATTCAAGAAGTTGCCGCGCCCCGCGGTGATGGGTGCAGGATGGGCGAAGACCAGTTGGCCGTCGGCGATGGCGGGGCGCACCATATGGTGCCAGCCCAGCATCACCCCCTCGCCCTTCAGCGTGGCGTTCATCAGCAGGCTGACCTTGTTCGTCGAAAGGCTCGACGACGCCTTGGCCCATTCGGCGCCCTGGGCGCGGAACCATTCCGCCCAGCCCAGCGGCTGCCAGCCGATGGCATCCGCGCTCCAATGCCGGTCGTGCAGGTGCAAGAGGTTCACCTGGTTGAGATCGTCGGCCGCGTCGAAGGGGCCGTGCTCGGCCAGGAAACCGGGCGAACAGACCGGCTGAGCGATCTCCTGGAACAGGAAATGCAACTCCTCGCCCACCTCGCAGCGCTCGTTGCCGCACAGGATGGCGATGTCCACCTCGGAATAGTTGCGCAGCGTGTCGTCGGCATCCGAGGCCAACACCACAAAGCCGATCCCGGGGTGGTCCAGGCGAAAGCTGTCGATCAGCGGCTTCAGCCAATAGCTTGCCATCGCATCGGTGGCCGAGATGGTCACGGTCTGCGGCCCCTCGTCCCCCGCCAGGACCGAGACCGCCGCGCTGATCGTGTCCAGCCCCGCCGTCACCGCGTGGAACAGGCCCGCGCCCTCGGGCGTCAGTTCCAGCGCGTTGTGCTTGCGCACGAACAGCGGCACCTCCAGCGCGCGCTCCAGCAGGCGGATCTGCTGGCTGACCGCGCCCTGCGTCACGTTCAGCTCTTTCGCGGCCAGGGTAAAGCTCAGGTGCTTGGCCGCGACCTCGAAGGTCGCGAACGCCCCCAGTGACGGCAGGTAACGGCGCTTGATCGGCGGCATGGCGGTGACGCTTTCCCCTGGACAGGGGGTCATTCTAGCCGCGATTGCCATTCTTTCCAGCGCAGATAGGCATTGGCGCCGATGGTGTCGAAGGGATGGGGCGGCAGCCGCGAAGGCTCGGCCTCGGCGGTAAAGAACCCGGTGATGGTGCTCGACTGCCCGCACAGCATCTCGGCCGCGCCGATCCCGGTCAGCGTGCTGCGGGTGGTGCCCAGCCCATTGTCCACGCAGGCGGCGAACAGGCCCGGCTCCAGCTCGCGCATGACCGAGACGCCGTTCTTCGACAGGCACAGATGCCCCGACCAGCAATATTCGAAGCGCAGCCCCCTGAGCATCGGGAAGCGCGCGTCGAATTTCTGCCGCATATGGCCGACCAGCCGGGACAGATCCCCTGCGCTGGTCTGCATCCCGGGCCGGTAATAGCCGCCCTGACGGATCACGATGCGATTGCCACCCTGCGCCGGGCCGATCCGGCGCACCGTCGTGCCCATCGGGTCCGAGGGCGTGGCGCCCCAGCATTCCTGCCCGCCAAGCGCGCGCAGCGCCTCGGGCGACAGCTCCTCGGTCATGCAGGCGTTCAGCATGATATGCATCAGCCGGCCGCGCTTGAAGCCGAAGCTTTCCAGATGGCCGTTATTGGCCATGATGACCCGCTGCGCCCGGACCTCGCCCTGCGCGGTCGCCAGCCGCCAGCCCTGCGCCGCGGTCTCGATGGTCAGGACCGGCGAGTTCTCGTAGATGCGCACGCCCCCGCGCTCCAGCCCGGCGACGAAGCCCTGAACATAGCCCGCCGGCTGGATCATCGCCGTGCCGGGCGTGTAGAGCCCGCCGCGATAATAGTCGGTGCCGGTGATCTGGCGCATGGCCTGCGCGTCCAGCATCTCATGCGCCTCGCCCAGGTCGTGCAGGTGCTTGGCATAGCTTTCATTCGCGGCCATCCCGGCGGCCGAGGCGGCGGCGTTGATCTTGCCGCTGCGCTGGAACCAGCCGTCGGGGATACCGTATTCCGCGACCGCCTGCGCCGCGAAGTCGATGGCATGGCGGTTCAGCGCGGTCAGTTGCCGGTCGTGGCTGTCGCCCCCCGCGTAATCGCTGGAGGTCAGCTCATGCGGCAGGTCGATCATGAAGCCGGAATTGCGCCCCGTGCCGCCCTCGGCGATGCGCGCGGCGTCCAGGATCACCACGTCCAGCCCGGGGTCGATCTGGTGCAGGCGGCGGGCGGCCGAGAGCCCGGCAAAGCCGCCGCCGACGATGGCAATGTCGCAGCCCGTGGCCCCCTCCAGCCGCGCACGGGGCGCGACGGGAGGCAGGATGACGCTCCACCCGGCCGGGCCGTTGAAGACCGGGGTGCGGACGGCCTGATGCCGGGCCATGTCAGTCGAGCGCCGTATCAGCGTTGTCGGTCAGGTCGATCCAGATGGTTTTCAGCTGGGTATACTGGTCATGGGCGTGGACGCTGTTGTCGCGGCCGCCGAAGCCCGATTGCTTGTAGCCACCGAAGGGGGTGGTCACGTCGCCCTCGCCGAAGCTGTTCACCGTCACCGTGCCGGCGCGCAGGGCCCGCGCGCCGCGCAGCGCCCGCTTGCCGTTGGCCGAGAAGATCGAGGCCGCCAGCCCGTATTCGGTGTCGTTGGCCACCGCGATCGCCTCTTCGAAACTGTCCACGACCACCACCGTCAGGATCGGGCCGAAGATCTCCTCGACCGCCAGTTTGGAATCGCGCGCGGTCTCGACAATGGTCGGCTCGATGAAGCCGGGGCTGACGACATTGCCGCCGACCAGCACGTTTTCCGATTTCGCCGCATCCAGATAGCTGCTGACCTTGTCGAAATGCGCCTTCGAGACAAGCGGGCCGACGCGGTTCGCCGGATCCAGCGGATCGCCGACCAGCCAGCCGGCGGCCTCTTCGCGCACCTTCTCCAGCAGCCGGTCCTTGATGCCGCGCTGCACGATCAGCCGCGAGCCGGCCGAGCAGTTCTGCCCCATGTTCCAGAACGCGCCGTTGACGACATGGGCCGCCACCGCGTCCAGGTCCTCGGCATCGTCCAGCACGATGCAGGGGTTCTTGCCGCCCAGTTCCAGCACCACCTCCTTGAGGTTGCTGTCGGCGGAATAGTTCAGGAAGCGCCGGCCCGTCACGGTCGAGCCGGTGAAGCTGACCATGTCGACATCGGGGTGCCGGCCCAGCGGCTCGCCCACCTCGCGGCCCGAGCCGGTGACGATGTTCAGCACCCCCGCCGGCAGCCCGGCCTCGGCGGCCAGTTCCGCCACGCGCAGCGCGGTCAGCGTCGTCTCGCCCGCGGGCTTCATCACCACCGAACAGCCGGCAGCCAGCGCCGGGCCGATCTTCCAGGCCAGCATCAGCAGCGGAAAGTTCCAGGGCAGCACCAGCCCGACGACGCCCACCGGCTCGCGCACCACCATGGCGATATGGTTGTCGGATGCGGGCGAGACCTGGTCGTAGATCTTGTCGATCAGTTCGGCATGCCACTTGATGACATGGATCGTCTCGGGCACGTCCACGGTTTCGCAGTCGAAGATGGTCTTGCCGGCGTCGAGGCTTTCCAGCACCGCCAGTTCGCGGGCATGCTCCTCCATCAGCGCGGCGAGGCGCAGGAGCGTTTCCTTGCGCTCGCCGGGATGCAGCTTGGACCAGCGCCCGTCCTCGAAAGCGGCGCGAGCGGCGGCAACGGCCACATCCACGTCCTCGGGCCCGCAGGCGGCGATCTCGGCCAGCGCTTCGCCCGTCGCCGGGTTGGTCGTGGTGAAGGTCTTGCCCGAGGCCGCGGGGCGGAAGGCGCCGTCGATGAAGGCCAGCTTCGGGAAAGCCAGACCGGCGGCGATGGACTTGTATTCTTCGGTGGTCAGCAGATCGCTCATCTCACTTCCCCTCGACAATGGCCTGGACGGCGGTTTTCAGCGTTGCGATGACGGCTTCCAGCTCGGCCTTTTCGCCGTCGTTCAGCCCTTGCAGCGGCGGGCGCATCGGGCCGGCGCGCAGCCCGGTGGTCTCGACCCCGTGCTTGACGCATTGGATGAACTTGCCGCCCTGCTCCAGCACCGCCATCAGCGGCATCATCGCCGACATGATCTTGCGGCCCTTGGCGAAATCGCCGCGCACGGCGCAGGCTTCATACAGCGCCACATGCTCCTCGGGCAGGAAGTTCGAGCCGGCGCAGATCCAGCTGCGCGCGCCCCAGGCAAAGAACTCCAGTGCCTGGTCGTCCATGCCGCAGCTCATCTGGATCTGCGGATAGTCGCAGGCCAGCGTGTGGATGCGGTTCACGTCGCCCGAGCTTTCCTTGATGCCGATGACGTTCGGGGACTGGCCGACGATGTCCAGGAACTCGCGCCCCATGCTGACGCCCATGCGGCCGGGGTAGTTGTAAAGGATCACCGGCAGGTCGGCGGCGCGGTCGATCTCCAGTGCATTGGCGGCATTCTCGGCCTCGGTCGGCACCGAATAGGGCGGCGTGCCCAGCAGGATCGCATCGGCGCCCATCTCGCGCGCGCCCTGGGCCAGCGCGACGCTATCGGGGGTGCGCATGGCGCCGGTGCCGACGATGACCGGCAGCCTGCCATCGGCGCGCTCGGTGATGAAGCGGGCCAGCTCCAGCCGCTCCTCGACGGTCTCGGCATAGTTCTCGCCGGTCGAGCCGCCCGAGATCAGGCCATGGACGCCCGCCGCCACCAGCCGCTCGACCAGATCGGCCAAGGCGTCGAAATCGATCGAGCCATCGGCCCCGAACGGCGTGATCACCGGGGTGTAGATGCCTTCAAGAACCATGCGGGGTGTCATGTCGCGGCCTCCTCTGCGCGGGCGTTTGTCCACCCAGTGGTAGGGCAGCCGGCCGCCCCGCCGCAAAGGAGAATGTTCAGGCGTGAGGCATTAGAAAAACTACGTCATCCGCCGCCCCACCCCGACCGGCTTATTGCGCCGCCAGCAGTTCCGGCACCGAAAGCAGGATGAATTCGTTATCCGCCGGCGCACCGATGCGCCGCCCGCCCGAAAAGGGCAGGTTGTTGTCATTGGCCAGCATGATGTGGCTGTCGTCGACCCGCGCCACGTCCTCGATGGTGAAGAAGGGGAAGGTGAAACTCCCTTCCTCGGGCGAAAGGTCCGGCAGCGCCTTGCCGTCCGGGTCGGCGATGTCCAGCAGGTCGACATGGCCGATGCGGCGCAGATAGCCCTCGGCATCCGGGCTGGCGGTATCGACCAGCACCACCCGCTTTACCCGTGCGGGCAGCGGGTAGCAGGCCGACAGGTCCGCCTCGCCCTCGGGGCAGGCGCGGGCGGCGTCGCCCTCGCCGTTGTCGCGCTCGATCACCAGGGCGCGGGTCTCGTCGATGAAATTGAAATCGCCGATGGCGGTGGCGCCCTCGGACAGCTTGAAGCGATAGCTGTCGCCGGTCCAGTCGGCCTTGCCGGTGTCGAAGGTCATCACCCGCAGGAAATCGCCCTCGGGCTGGCCGTCATCGCCCAGCAATGGCTTTTCCAGCATCGCCCACAGCAGGCCGGTGGCAGGTTGCAGCGCCATTCCCTCGTAGCCGCCCGAGCGCTGGACGCGGAAATCGCGGCCGGGCTGCGCGGGCACCGAGACGCCGGGCGTGTCGGGGCCGGCCAGCGCCCTGCCCTCCAGCATGGTCGGATGCACCGACAGCACCCGCCCGTCCATCGCCACGCGCAGGATATAGGGGCCGAACTCGTCGCCGATCCAGATCTCGCCATTCAGATACTGGATGCTTTCGGGATCGAAATCGGCGCCGGTCAGATAGCGGCTCCCGGTCGTCTCGTTGGCGATGCGGAAGGGCACCTTGCGGTCGGGGTCGCGCAGGAACACGGTCTCCAGCCGCTCGACCGTGCCGGCGGCGAAATCCGGCTGCATGCGGTGCAGGAACAGCATGGCGTCGGGGCTGTTCGCCTTGGTGCCGAAGCCGTTGTCGGTCAGGGTGAACCAGCTGCCGTCCTCGGCGCGGTTCATCGCAAATCCCGACATGCCCTGCACCGGCTGGCCAAGGAAAGGCAGCGCGATGCCGGTCTTGTGGCTGCCATAGGTCGGGCCGGTGTCGCCCTCGACCGACATCGGCGCGTCGTTGCGCGCCGCGCCGGTAAAACGGCCCGAAAGCCACAGGTCGCGCGGCGCATCCGCCGGCGGCGGGATCATGGTAAAGGCGGGCAGGACCGCATGACCCGCAAGCCGGGACGGAAAGACCTCTTCGGCAAGGGCGGCAGGGGCAACGGGGGCGGCGATGGTGCAGGCAAGCAGGGCAAGGCCAAGGCGCATGGTTCGAAATCCTTTGTCGTCGCGATGCCGCCGCTTTAGGCCGGGCAGATGACAGCGATGCGGCGGGACGGTGTCAGATCCGTGATGGCGCCCCGCCCGATGGTCCGGCCGTTCAGGTTTTTGGGAACCGTGCCGCCGCCCCGGCCCTTTCTACCCCGGGAGGACCGGACGGAGGCCGAGCCATGCAGCCAGATGGGGCCCTGGACGCAGCCCGGGACGGCGGCGGGACAGGAACGGGGGCGACCGCGGCCTCGGTCTTCGAGGCGGCCGGGCGCGCGGTCCTTCGGCTAGAGCGGCTTCAGGCCCCGGGCTTCGATCCCCGCGCCGCCCGCTTCGATCTGGCGCAGGCGGCACGGGACCAGCGCGCACTTTATCAGGCCGCGCTCAGGGCCGATGCCGAGAGCGAGCATATCACCACCGCCACCCGCTGGCTGCTGGACAACTACCACACCATCGCCGAGACCTATCGCCACCTGACCCGCGACCTCAGCCCGGCCTTCCTGCGGTCGTTGCCGCGCGGCCGTTTCCAGCCGGTCGCCGAGCCGATCCCGCGGGTACTGGCGCTGGCCTGGGACTATGCCGCGATGACCGACGGCGACCTGCGCGAGCGCAGCTTTGCCGATTTCATCGCCGGGGCGCAGCAGGTCGACTGGCTGACCATCGGCGAGCTGTGGTCGCTGCCCTCGATGCTGCGCTATGCGTTGCTGCTGCGCATGCTGCGGCTGAGCGAAGAGACCGAGCATGCCCGCCGCGGCCGGCGCGAGGCGAACGCCGCCATGGACCGGCTGATGGCCCGGGACGAGCCGGGGCCCGCGGATTTCGACCAGGCGGTGCCCGGCCCGGCCCTGCAGAACCCGGCCTTTGTCGCGCAGGTGATCTATCGCGTGCATGCGGGGCTGGACCGCGCCCATGCCATAACCGAGCAGCTTGCCCGCCGGCTTGCCGCGCAGGGCCGGACCGCCGAGCAGGTGCTGGCCGGCGAACAGACGCGCCAGACCGCGAACAACGTCACCGCCGCCCATATCATCCGCGCCCTGAAGCGGCTGGACGACATCAACTGGCGCGAATGGTTCGAGGCCACCAGCCGCACCGAGGCCATCCTGCGCGAAGACCCCGACCACCAGCGCCTGGCCCCCCAGACCCGAAACGAGATCCGCAACCGCATCGAGATGATCGCGCGCCATTCCGCCCTGACCGAGCCCGAGGTGGCCGAGCGGGCGCTGGCCGCGGCCGGGCGGCGCGGCATCCCGGTCTCGGTCGTGCTGCTGGGCGAGGACGCGGCGCGGTTCGAGGCCGATTGCGGCTATCGCCCGGTCTGGCGCGAGCGTCTGGCGCGACTGACGCGCCGCCGCGGCATCCTGTGCCTGGTCGTGCCTCTGGCCGCGCTGATGGTGCTGACCGTCGCCCTGTGCCTGGCCTATGTGCCGGCGCAGACCGGCGGCTTCCTGGCCGCCACGCTGATCGTGCTGTCGCTGGCCGCATTCCTGGATGCCGGGCTGGCGCTCTTGCGTTTCGTCGCCAGCCGGCTGATCGCGCCGGCGCAACTGCCGGCCTATGGGTTCAAGGACGGCATCCCGCCGGACCATGCCACGCTGGTCGCCATTCCCTGCCTGCTGACCGGCCTCGACACCATCGACGACCTGCTGAGCAATCTCGAGGTGCATTACCTCGCCAATCCCGACCCCGCGCTGAGTTTCGCGCTGCTCACCGATTTCACCGACGCGGCCGAGGAGACGACGCCGCGCGACGCGGAACTGCTGGCCTATGCCCGGCAGGGCATCGCCGCGCTGGCCGCGAAATATGCCCATACCGGCCGGCGCTTCTACCTGCTGCACCGCCGGCGGCAGTGGAACGAGGCCGAAGGCGTCTGGATGGGGTGGGAGCGCAAGCGCGGCAAGCTGGTCGAGCTGAACGCGCTGCTGCGCGGCAGCGCGGACACCAGCTTCGTCGACACCGGGCCGCGCCCGCCCGAGGGCATCCGCTATGTCGTGACGCTGGACGCCGATACCCGCATGCCGCGCGACACCGTGCGCATGCTGGTCGGCATGATGGCGCATCCGGTCAACCGCCCCGTCCATGACCCGGCGCTGCGGCGCATCACCCGCGGCCACGGGCTGATCCAGCCGCGCGTCACCTCGCTCTTGAAGCACGGCCGCCAGACCTCGCCCTTCCAGCGCATCCTGTCGCAGGACAAGGGGCTCGATCCCTATGTCTTCACCGTCTCGGATCTTTACCAGGACCTGTTCGGCCAGGGCACCTATACCGGCAAGGGCATCTACGACGTCGATGCCTTCGCCGCCGCCGCGCAGGAAGGCATCCGCGAGAACTCGGTCCTCAGCCATGACTTGATCGAGGGCGCCTGGCTGCACGCGGCGCTGGCGACCGACGTGAACTTCATCGAGGAATATCCCAAGCGCTTCGACGTGGACCTATCGCGCCAGCATCGCTGGGCGCGCGGCGACTGGCAGTTGCTGCCCTATCTGCTGGACCCGCGCAACGGGCTGGACGCGCTGGCGCGGTTCCGCATCGTCGACAACCTGCGCCGCAGCCTGCTGCCGGTGCTGTTGATGCTGGCCGGCCTCGTGGCGCTGATCGGCCTGCCCCATGCCGATGCGCTGTTCTGGCTGGGATTGCTGGGCGTCTCGGTCGGGCTGTCGCAACTTCTGGGCTGGCTGATGGGGCTGATGCCGCGCCAGTCGGGCGTGGCGCGGCTGCGTCACATGCTGGTCATCGGCAACGAGCTGGTCGACCAGATCACCGCCTTCATGATGCGGCTGACGCTTTTGCCGCAAATGGCCTGGAGCATGGTCGACGCCACGGTGCGCAGCCTGTGCCGCGTCTATGTCTCGCGCCGCCGGCTGCTGGAATGGACCACCACCGAGGCCGTCGCCAGCCGCGCGCACGAGACGCTGCCGGCCTATCTGGGGCTGATGCGCGGCGGGCTGGCGCTGGCGGTGGGCTTCGTCGCGCTGGTGGCGATGCTGCGCCCCGAGAACCTGGCGCCGGCGCTGGTGCTGGGCGTGCTCTGGCTGGGCGCGCCGCTGATCGCCTGGATCAGCGCCCGCCCGATCGAGCATGAGGGCGCCCGTCCCCTGACCGCCGAGGAGCGGCTGGAATGGCGGGCCGAGGCGCGGCTGATCTGGCGCTTTTTCGAAACCTTCGTGGACGAGCGCACCCATCACCTGCCGCCCGACAACTATCAGGACGATCCGCAGCCCAAGCTGGCCGAGCGCACCTCGCCCACCAATATCGGGCTTTACCTGCTTTCGACCGCGACCGCGCACGAATTCCGCTGGATTACGCTGGGCGAGGCGCTGGACCGGATCGAGGCCACGCTTTCCACCATCGAGGGGCTGGAGCGGCATTACGGCCATCTCTACAACTGGTATGCGACCGACAGTTTGCAGCCGCTGGGCACGCGCTATGTCTCGGCGGTGGACAGCGGCAATCTGGCCGGGCATCTGATCACGCTGTCCTCGACGCTCAAGGAATGGGCGCGCAACCCGGCGCTTTACCTGTTGCCGGACCTGTCGGGCGCCGTCGACATCCTGTCGCTGATGCGCCGGCTGCATGCGGCGATCCCGCGCGAACGCCGCAGCCTGAACCCGCTGCGCGACCGCATCGAGGAACGCATCGCCGGGCTGTGGCTGGGCATGGCCCGGACCGAGGCGCCGCATCTGGCATCCCTGCACGTGCAAGGCCATGCCCGCGCCGCCGCCAACCTGCAGGTTCTGATCCAGGGCCTTTTCGCCGAGATCCCCACCGACGCCGCGCGCGAGCTGGACTGGTGGGCAAGCCGGCTGGTCGCCACCTGCGACAGGATGGAAAGCCTGGGCCGCATCGACCCCGAAGAGGTCGCCGTCTCGGCCCGGCGCATGGCGGCCCTGGCCGAGCGTGCCCGCGCCTTCGCCTTCCAGATGGATTTCGGTTTCCTCTACGACCCCGAGCGCCAGCTGCTCGCCATCGGCTACAACTGCAACGAGGGCACGCCGGACCTGTCCTTCTACGACCTGCTGGCGTCCGAGGCGCGGCTCGCCTCGCTTTTCGCCATCGCCAAGGGCGACCTGCCGACCGAGCACTGGAACCGCCTCGGCCGGCCGATGACGGTGATGCCCTATGGCTCGACGCTGGTCAGCTGGTCGGGCTCGATGTTCGAATACCTGATGGCGCCGCTGGTGATGGACGAGCCGCCTGGCTCGATCCTCTACAGTTCCTGCGATGTCGCGGTCGAGGCGCAGATCCGCGACGGCTGGCGCGCGGGCCGGCCCTGGGGCGTGTCGGAAAGCGCCTACAACGCCCGCGACGCGCAGATGAACTATCAGTATTACGCCTTCGGCGTGCCGGAACTGGCGCTGCGGCGCTGGCTGCGCGACGACCAGGTGGTCGCGCCCTATGCCAGCTTCATCGCCGCCGCCTTCCGCCCGCGCAGCGCGCTCAGGAACCTGCGCCGGCTGGCGGGCCTTGGCGCGCGCGGCGAATACGGCTTTTTCGATGCGGTGGACTTTACCCCTTCGCGCCTGCCGCAGGGCCGCAAATGCGCCGTGGTGCGCAGCATCATGGCGCATCATCAGGGCATGAGCCTGATCGCGATCGCCAATTGCCTGATGGACGGGCTGCATCGCATCCGCTTCAACGCCGATCCGGTGATCGAAAGCGTCTCGACGCTTTTGCAGCAAAAGACACCGCGCGAAGTTTCGCCGCTGCTGCGCGAGACGCTGCGGCGGCGCCTGCCCCTCCCGTCGGAACTGGGCCAGACCGAAATCGTCGAGGTGGCGGATGCTGCCTCTGCGCCCCATACCGTCGCGGTCATGTCGAATGGGCGGCTGTCGATGCTGCTGGATGCCAGCGGCGCCGGACGGCTGCGCATGGACGGCACCGCCATCACCCGCTGGCGGCCCGACCCGGCGGCGGATGCCTGGGGCGAGTTCCTGTTCATCCGCGACCTTGCCTCGGGGCGCTGGTGGTCGGCGACGGCGGCGCCGGGCTTCGACCCCGAGATCGGCTATGCCGCCCGGCTGTTCGACTACAAGGCGAACTTCGTCGCCCTGGGCGACGGCATCCATTGCGAGACCGAGGTGATCCTGTCCGACGACCTGGACGCGCGCGGCGCGCGGGTCAAGCTGCGCAACCTGTCGGAACGGCCGCGCCAGCTTGCCCTGACCAGCTATGGCGAGATCGTGCTGGACCAGAACGATGCCGACCGCGCCCATACCGCATTCTCGCGCATGTTCGTCGCGACCGAGGCGCAGCCGGAGCGCGGCCGCATCTTCGCGCGGCGCAACAAGCGCAACCCGCACGACCCCGACCGCCACCTGATGCACCTGAGCGCCGGTGCCGGCGTTCCCGACGCCGCGGCCACCGACCGGCGGTCGTTCGTCGGCCGCGGCCGCAGCATCCGCGCGCCGCAGGCGCTGGACGATCCCGGCCCGCCGGCCGAGGTCGCGGCGGGCGAAAGCTATACGCTGGACCCGATCTTTTCGCTGACGCGGCGGCTGACCGTCGATCCGGGGAAAGAGGCGGTGGTGACCTTCTGGACCGTCGCCGCCGCCAGCCGCGAGGCGCTGGAAGAGGCGCATCTGCACCTGACCGACGAAGGCGCCTATGACAACGAACACCAGATGGCCTGGACCCGCAGCCAGGTGCAGTTGCACCATGCCAGCATCACCCCCGACGAGGCGGCGCTGTTCCGGCGCTATGCCGCGCTGCTGGTCTATCCGAACCAGATGCTGGCCTCGCAGGTGCGCCATGTCATGGGGCCGCAATCGGCGCTGTGGCCGATGTCGGTCTCGGGCGACAATCCGATCATGGTGCTGCGCATCAACGATCCCGACCTGATGCCGGTGGCCCGCCAGGCGATCCGCATGCAGGAATACCTGCGCATGCGCGGCCTGGAATGCGACCTGGTGATCCTGAACGAACAGCGCGTCAGCTATGCCGCCCATCTGCACGAGGCGCTGAACAACCTGTGCCACAGCATGCAGCTGCTGCATTCGCGTCCCTCGGTCTTTGCGGTCGATGCGAACGGGCTTTCGGCCGAGACGCGCGACACGCTGCTGGCCGTGGCGCGCGTGGTGATCCATGCCCAGAACGGCAGCCTTGCCGGGCAGATCCAGCGGCTGGAGGCGGCCGAGCTGCGGCGCGGCATCGCCCGTCCGCCGGCGCGGCCCTTGCAGCGCCCCGCCCTGCGCAGCGACTTCCCCGCCGAGGAGCTGCATTTCTGGAACGGCACCGGCGGCTTCGACGCGCAGGGGAACTACCTCGTCCGCCTGCGCCACGGCCAGACCACGCCGAACCCCTGGATCAACGTGGTGGCGCGCAGCGATTTCGGCTTTCACATCTCGGCCGAGGGCGCGGGCTTTACCTGGTCGGCCAATTCGCGCGACCACCAGCTGACGCCCTGGTCGAACGATGCGGTCGGCAACCCGCCGGGCGAGGGCATCCTGATCCGCGACCTGGGCACGGGCGCGATCCATACGCCCTATGCGGCGCTGTCGAGCCAGCGCGAGGCGCTTTACCAATGCCGCCACGGCGCCGGCTTCTCCGAGTTCGCCGCCTGGTCGGGCGAACTGGAGATCGCCGCGCTGCACAGCCTGACGCCCGACGCGCCCCTGCGGGTGATCGGGCTGCGGCTGACCAACCACGGCACGCGGCGGCTGACGCTGGACGTGGCGCAGTTCCTGGAGCCGGTGATGGGCGGCGCCCGCGCCAAGACCGCGCCCTATCTGCAACTGCGCTATCTGCCCGAGGCCCGCGCGGTGGAATGCGAGAACCCCTATTCCATCGACTATGCCGGCCAGCGCATGATCCTGTCGGTGGATCGCGAGGTGACGGGGCTTTGCCTGTCGCGGCTGATCTGGCAGGGCCGCAACCGCGACGCCTGCCTGCCGGCATGGTTCGACGCCACGCTCAGCCGCCGCTTCGTGCATCGCCACGACGGCGATCCGGTGATGATGCTGGAAACCCGCATCGAGATCGAGCCGGGCGAAAGCCAGGGCGTCACCTTCCGGCTGGCCGCCGCACCCGGCGACGCCGCAGCCCCGCTGCTGGCCCGCACCGAGACCGCCTGGCAGGCCGCCACCGCCCAGACCGACCATTGGCAGCACATCTTCGGCCGCTTGCAGGTCCAGACCCCCGATCCCGCCTTCGACCTGATGGTGAATCGCTGGCTGCCCTATCAGGCCATCGCCTGCCGGATCCGGGCGCGCTCGGCCTTTTACCAGGCGTCTGGCGCCTATGGGTTCCGCGACCAGTTGCAGGATACTTCGGCCATGCTGGTCTATGACCCGGCGCTGGCCCGTGCGCAGTTGCTCGAGGCCGGCTCGCGCCAGTTCCCCGAAGGCGACGTGCAGCATTGGTGGCTGCCCGGCACCGGCGCCGGCGTGCGCACGATGATCGCCGACGACGTGGTCTGGCTGGGCCATGCCCTGGCGCGCTATGTCGAAGTGACCGGCGACCGCAGCGTCCTGGACGAGCCCCTGCCCTTCATCCTGGGCCGCGCGCTGGAGCCGGGCGAGCATGACGCCTTCTTCACGCCCGAGACCAGCGACCGCGACGCGACGCTTTACGAACACGCCGCGCTGGCGCTGGAGCTGGCCATCACGCGCACCGGCGAACGGGGCCTGCCGCTGTTTCTGGGCGGCGACTGGAACGACGGCATGAACCGCGTGGGCGCGGCCGGGCGCGGCCAGTCCATCTGGATGGGCTGGTTCCTGGCCCAGACCATCGCCATGATGGCGCCGCTGGCCGAGGCGCGCGGCGAGGAGGAGCGCGCGAAGCGCTGGCGCGCCCATGCCGCCAAGCTGTCGCGCGCGCTGGACCGGCACGGCTGGGACGGCGGCTGGTATCTGCGCGGGATCTATGACGACGGCACGCCGCTGGGCTCGGCCCAGTCCGAGGAATGCCGCATCGACTCCATCGCGCAAAGCTGGTCGGTCATCTCGGGCGCCGGCCGCAAGGATCGCCGCAACCCGGCGCTGGACGCGGCGCTGGAGCATCTGCTGGACAAAGACGGCATGCTTCTGCGCCTGTTCACCCCGCCCTTTGCCGATGCGCCGCAGGATCCCGGCTATATCAAGGGCTATCCGCCCGGCGTGCGCGAGAACGGCGGGCAATATACCCATGCCGCGATCTGGATGGTGCAGGCGCTGTGCATGGCGGGCCGCGCCGACGACGCCTGGCGGGTGTTCCGGCTGCTCAATCCGATCACCCACGCCAGCGACGCCGCCACCTTGCAGGTCTATCGCGGCGAACCCTATGTCGTCGCCGCCGACGTCTATGGCGCCGAGGAAAAGACCGGCCGCGCCGGCTGGACCTGGTATACCGGTTCGGCCGGCTGGCTGCACCGCGTGGCGGTCGAGCATATCCTGGGCCTGCGCATCAGGGACGGCGAAAGGCTGGAGGTCGCGCCCGCCCTGCCCTCGCATTGGCCGGGCTTCCGCGCCAGCGTGATGATCGGCACGCACCGGCACGAGGTCGAGGTCACGCGCGACCAGACCGGCACGCCGCAGATCCGCATCGGCTGAGGGGGCGGCATGGCGGTAATGCGGCGATATGCAGATCCCCCGGCCCCCGGCTCACTCCGTTTCGGCCAGCAGCGGCAGGATGCTGCCCCGTTCCTTCAGGCAGCGCAGGGTAAAGATCGAGCGGGCGTTGCGGATGCCCGGCACGCGATAGAGCTTGTGGCGCAGGAACTCCTCGTATCCGCGGGTGCCGCTGACCGCGACCTTCAGCAGATAGTCGTATTCGCCGGTGGTCAGCCAGACCTCCTGCACCTCGGGGATGGCGGACATGGCGCGGCCGAATTCCTCCAGCACCTTGTCGTCGTGCCGCTCCAGCGTGATCTCGATGATGACGGTTTCGGCGGCGCCGAGACGCGTCTGGTCCAGGATGGCGCTGTAGCCCTTGATGACGCCCTCGGCCTCCAGCCTACGGGTGCGCTGCCAGCAGGGGCTGGGCGACAGGCCGACCTTTTCGGCAAGCTGGCTGTTCGACAGCCGGCCGTCGCGACTCAGCGCCCGCAAGATCCTGAGGTCGATCGCGTCAAGTTGGCGTGTGGCAGAAGATCCGCTCATGCTGTTCCGATATTGCCAGAAGAATCTTTTGCATTTTGGCTGGTAGCGGGAAATAAAGAAAGGAGATTTTGCGGCGATCTGTGGCATCATCCGCCTTGGAGGAGCGAGATGGAACGCCCGATATCCGCCCGGTCGGACTGCGCACGCCCCTGATCGGTTACCAAGGCAAGAGGAGATGCCGATGGAGACACCAGACCCGAACGAATATCCGCCGCTGAGCCTTGCCGTGCCGGAGCCCGAGGTCCGGCCCGGCGGGCAGCCGGATTTCTCGCATGTGGCGATCCCGCGGGCGGGCACGGTGCGCCGGCCGCCGGTCGACGTCGATCCCGAAGAGATCCGCGACCTGGCATTCACCATCATCCGGGTGCTGAACCGCGAGGGACAGGCGGTGGGCCCCTGGGCCGAGGCGCTGGACATCACCCCCGAGGACCTGCTGGAAGGGCTGCGCCACATGATGACGCTGCGCATCTATGATGCGCGGATGCTGAACGCGCAGCGCCAGCAGAAGACCAGCTTCTACATGCAGCACCTGGGCGAAGAGGCGATCTCCTGCGCCTTCCAGCGCGCTCTGGCGCCGGGGGACATGAACTTCCCGACCTATCGCCAGGCCGGGCTGCTGATCGCCGCCGGCTATCCGCTCAGCGCGATGATGAACCAGATCTTCTCCAATTCCGAGGACCCGATGCGCGGCCGGCAGCTGCCGGTCTGCTATTCCTCGCGCGAGCACGGTTTCTTCACCATCTCGGGCAACCTCGCCACCCAGTTCATCCAGGCGGTGGGCTGGGGGATGGCCTCGGCGATCTCGGGCGACCGCAAGATCTCGGCGGCCTGGATCGGCGACGGCTCGACGGCGGAAAGCGATTTCCACGCCGCGCTGGTCTTCGCCTCGACCTACAAGGCGCCGGTGGTCTTGAACATCGTCAACAATCAATGGGCTATCTCGACTTTTCAAGGTATTGCGCGCGGAGGCTCAGGCACTTTCGCAGCACGCGGGCACGGCTTCGGCATCCCCTCGCTGCGGGTGGACGGCAACGACTATCTGGCGGTGCTGGCAGTGGCGAAATGGGCGGCAGAGCGCGCCCGGCGCAACCTCGGCCCGACGCTGATCGAATACGTCACCTATCGCGCCGGCGGGCATTCGACCTCGGACGACCCCTCGGCCTATCGCCCGGCCGAGGAAAGCACGGCCTGGCCGCTCGGCGACCCGATCCTGCGGCTCAAGAACCACCTGATCGCGCTTGGCATCTGGAGCGACGACCGCCACGCCCAGGCCGAGGCCGAGATCCTGGCCGAGATCACCGAGCAGCAGAAGCGCGCCGAGGCCATCGGCACGCTGCACCACGGCCAGCACCCCAGCCCGGCCGACATGTTCGAGGATGTCTATGCCGAGATGCCGCCACATCTTCTGAAGCAACGTCACGAGGCGGGGTTCTGACATGGCACGCATGACGATGATCGAGGCCATCCGCGACGCGCTGGACGTGGCCATGGGCGCCGACCCCTCCGTCGTGGTCTTCGGCGAGGACGTGGGCTATTTCGGCGGCGTCTTCCGCTGCACCGCCGGCTTGCAGGCGAAATACGGCAAGACCCGCTGCTTCGATACGCCGATCAACGAATCCGGCATCGTCGGCGCCGGGATCGGCATGGCCGCATACGGGCTGAAGCCGGTGGTCGAGATCCAGTTCGCCGACTACATGTATCCCGCCTATGACCAGATCGTGTCCGAGGCGGCGCGGTTGCGCTATCGCTCGGCCGGGCAGTTCACCTGCCCGATGGTGATCAGGATGCCCACGGGCGGCGGCATCTTCGGCGGCCAGACCCACAGCCAGTCACCCGAGGCGCTGCTCACCCATGTGACGGGCCTGAAGACCGTGGTGCCCTCGAACCCGAGGGATGCCAAGGGCCTGCTGCTCGCCGCCATCGAGGATCCCGATCCGGTGATCTTCATGGAGCCGAAGCGGCTCTACAACGGTCCCTTCGACGGCCATCACGACCGGCCGGTGACGGCCTGGAAAAGCCATGAGATGGGCGAGGTGCCCGAGGGGCATTACACGGTGCCGCTGGGCAAGGCGGTGCTGCGCCGCCAGGGCCGGGCGGCCACGGTGCTGACCTATGGCACCATGGTCCATGTCGCGCTGGCCGCGGCCGAGGAATCCGGCGTCGATGCCGAGGTGATCGACCTGCGCACCCTGCTGCCACTGGACATGGAGGCCATCGTGGCCTCGGTCAACAAGACCGGCCGCTGCCTGGTGCTGCACGAGGCGACGCTGACCTCGGGCTATGGCGCAGAGCTGGCAGCACTGGTGCAGGCCGAGTGCTTCTGGCATCTGGAAGCGCCGGTCCGGCGCGTGGCGGGCTGGGATACGCCCTATCCGCACACGCATGAATGGAGCTATTTCCCCGGCCCCGCACGGGTGGCCGAGGCATTGCGTCAACTGGTCGAGGTGGCCTGAGATGGGTATTCACGCAATCCGCATGCCCGATATCGGCGAAGGCATTGCCGAGGCCGAGATCTCGGAATGGCTGGTCAAGCCCGGCGATGTCCTGCGCGAGGACGACCCGATGGTCGCGGTCATGACCGACAAGGCCACGGTCGAGATCCCGAGCCCGGTCACCGGCACGGTGGTCTGGCAGGCCGGGGCGCCCGGCGACGTGATCGCCGTCGGCGCCGAACTGATCCGGCTGGAGGTGGACGGGCCGGGCAATGTCGCGGGCGACGCAGCCCCGGCCGAAGCCAAGGCGCCGGAACCGGCACCGAAGGCCGAAACCCCGGCAGCCGAACCCGCCCCCGAGGCGCCCCCCGCGCCGAAACCGGAACCGCAGCCCGAACCGGCGCCGCCTGCGCGGCCCGCCGCCGCGGCCTCCGCACCCCTGCGCCCCGAGGGCGAAAGGCCCATCGCCTCGCCCGCCGTCCGGGCGCGGGCGCGCGAGGCCGGGGTGGACCTGCGGCTGGTGCGCGGTTCGGGTCCGGCCGGCCGCATCGGGCATGAGGATCTGGACGCCTTCATCGCCTCGGGCGGCATCCCGGCCCCCTCGGGTCCGCAACCCGACGGCTCGGTCGAGGAGATCCGCGTCATCGGCCTGCGCCGCAAGATCGCCGAGCGGATGCAGGCCGCGAACAGCATCCCGCAGATCACCATCGTCGAGGAGATCGACGCCACGGCGGTCGAGGATCTGCGCGGCCGGATGAATGCGCAAGGCAAGGCGGTGCGGCTGACGCTGCTGCCCTTCATCGCCCGCGCCATCGTGCGCGCCGTGCATGAACAGCCGCTGATGAACGCGCATTACGACGCCGAGGCGCAACTGATCCGCCGCTTCGGCGGGGTGCATCTGGGCATCGCGGCACAGACCCCGAACGGGCTGATGGTGCCGGTGGTCCGCCATGCCGAGGCGCTGGACCTGCGCTCGACCGCGGCCGAGATCTCGCGCATCGGCAATGCCGCCAAGGAAGGCACGGCCAAGCGCGACGAGCTTTCCGGCTCGACCATCACCATCACCTCGCTGGGACCGCTGGGCGCCATCGCCTCGACCCCGATCCTGAACGTGCCCGAGGTCGCCATCGTCGGCGTCAACCGGCTGGCGGTCAGGCCGTTCTGGAACGGCGCTGCCTTCGAGCCGCGCAAGATGATGAACCTGTCGTGCAGCTTCGACCACCGGGTGATCGACGGCTGGGACGCCGCCGTCTTCGTGGCGCGGCTGAAAGAGCTGCTGGAAACCCCGGCGCTGATCTTCGTGGAGGGCTGAGCGAATGCGCGAGATCCAATGCAGGCTGCTGGTCATCGGCGCCGGTCCCGGCGGCTATGTCTGCGCCATCCGCGCCGGCCAGCTTGGCGTCGACACGGTGGTGGTCGATGCCGCGCCGCCCGGGGGAACCTGCCTCAACGTGGGCTGCATCCCCTCCAAGGCGCTGATCCATGCGGCCGATGAATTTCATCGGCTTGCACAGCTTTCCTCGACGCCATCGATGGGGATATCGGCCGGTCCCGCCCGGCTGGACCTGGGCGCCACCATGGCCTGGAAGGACGGCATCGTCGAACGGCTGACCGGCGGCGTCGCCACGCTGCTGCGCAAGGCCAAGGTGCGGCTGGTCACCGGCCGGGCCAGCATCCGCGACGGCAAGACCGTGCTGGTCGAGACCCCGGAAGGCCCGGTGCAGATCCGCACCGAGGTGCTGGTGCTGGCCACCGGCTCGGAGCCGATCGAACTGCCCGCCCTGCCCTTTGGCGGCAAGGTGATCTCCTCGACCGATGCGCTGGCGTTGACCGAGGTGCCGGGTCGCCTCGCCGTGGTCGGCGGCGGCTATATCGGGCTGGAACTGGGCATCGCCTATGCCAAGCTGGGCGCCGAGGTGACGGTGGTCGAGGCCGCGCCGCGCATCCTGCCGCAATACGATGCCGAGCTGACGCGCCCGGTGGCGCAGCGCCTGACCCAGTTGGGCATCCGGGTGCTGACCGGGGCACGGGCCGGCGGGCTGTCGGACGGCGGCGCGCTGCGCGTCGCCGGCGTGGACGGCGCCGAGGACATCCAGGCCGACAAGGTGCTGGTGACCGTCGGCCGCCGCCCGCGCGCGACCGCGGCGGGGGTGGACGGGCTGCGGCTGGACATGGCCGGCCCCTTCATCCGCATCGACGAGCGCTGCCGGACCTCGATGACCGGCGTGCTGGCCATCGGCGACGTGACCGGCGAGCCGATGCTGGCCCATCGCGCCATGGCCCAGGGCGAGATGGTGGCCGAACTGGTCGCGGGCCAGCCCCGCGCCTGGGACAAGCGCGCCATCCCGGCGGTCTGCTTTACCGACCCCGAGATCGTCAGCGTCGGCATTTCCCCCGAGGAAGCGGCAGCGGCGGGGCGCGAGGTCGTGACCGGCCTCTTCCCCTTTGCCGCGAACGGCCGGGCGATGACGGCGGGTGACGAGGCGGGCTTCATCCGCGTTACCGCCCGTCCCGGCACGCATGAGGTGCTGGGCATCCAGGCGGTCGGCGCCGGCGTGGCCGAAATGGCCGGCGGCTTTGCGCTGGCGCTGGAGATGGGCGCACGCCTGGAGGACATCGCCGGCACCATCCACGCCCACCCGACCCACGGCGAGGCGCTGCACGAGGCCTGCCTGCGCGCGCTTGGCCACGCCTTGCATATCTGAAGAAGGGCCGCCGGGCATTGATCGCCGCCCTGCGATGGCGCAAACCGTGCCGGCGCAGGGCAAGGGGCGGGCGATGGCGGTGGAACGGACGGATTTGCGGGTCACGCTGGCCCCGCCCTGGCTGGTGGCCGATCTGGGGCGGGTGCGGCGGGTGCTGTCCTTTGCCCCGCATCGCCCCGGCTTTCGCAGCGCGCGGCATATCCTGATCCGCCAGGTTCGCGATGCCGACCTGACCCCCAAGCTGGATGCAATGGGCTGGCTGGGGGCCGAGATGGCGCGGATCGGCCATGGCGGGGACGTGGGCATGATGACCTCGCGCGCCTTGCGCCATCATCGGCTGGCCCATGCCGGGCCCGTGGCCTGCCTCGCCACCGTCGGCCTGGGCAATGCCGAGCGGGTGGGCCGGCGCCGCATGGTGCAGCCGCGCGGCCATGGCACGATCAACATCGCCCTGCTGGTCGAGGACGGGCTGACCGATGCCGCGATGATCGAGGCGCTGAGCATCGTGGCCGAGGCCCGCACCGCCGCCGTGATCGCCGCCGGGATCGACTTGCCGACGGGCCGCGCGACCGGCACCGGCACCGATTGCATCGCGGTGGCCTGCGATGCGGGCGGCGTGGCATTCGCCGGGTTGCATACCGCCCTGGGCGAGGCCATCGGTGCCGCAGTCCATGATGCGGTATTGGCCGGGGCCTTGGCCTGGGTCGCCGAGCACGGCGCCGAGCCGGGTTTGGCGGTGCCAGGCTGCGCCGATTCATGAGTATTTGAAGAACGAAGAAGATGGGGCGGCGGTTCTCCGGCAATTTTACCCCACAAATATTTCCTTGTGGGGTAGGCTCTGGGGCATTATTCTGCCCCACGGGAAAAAATCCGTGGGGTATTCCTTATGGCGCAGCATCTTTCGCCAGTGGCGGTGGCGGCCTGGACCGATCTTCTGCGGCATCTCAAGGATGCGGCGGTCAGCGAGCTGCGCGGCGTGCCGCGGCTGAAGAAGGTCGGGCAAAGGGCCTACTGGTATGACCATTTCCGCATCGGCGACCGCACCGTCGACCGCTATATCGGCGAGGATGGCGAGGAGTTGCGCGCGCGCCTGGGCCGGCTGGAAAGCCTGCGCGAGGCCGAGAAGCAAAGCCAGCGCGAACGCTCGCGCCTGATGCGCATCCTGCGGGCCGAGGGTTGCCTGATGACGGATCGCGGCTCGGGACAGGTGATCTCGGCCATGGCGCGGGCGGGGGTGTTCCGCCTGGGCGGCACGCTGGTCGGCACCCAGGCGTTCCGCTGCTACGAAGGCGAATTGGGCCTCCGCATCGGCTTCGACCATACCGCGATGACCGACGATATCGACATCGCCAGTTTCGAGCGGCTGTCGCTGGTGCTGGGCGACCGGGTGACCGAGCCGCTGGCCGAGGTGTTCCGCGACCTGCGCTTTGCCCCCCTGCCCTCGGTCGAGGGGCAGCGGGTCTGGCGCTGGCGCCAGGGCGAGCAGCAGACGCTGGTCGAGTTCCTGACCCCCTGCTTCGACGGAACCGAGGGGCTGCGCGACCTGCCGGCGCTTGGCGTCTCGGCGCAGAGCCTGCATTACCTGAACTTCCTGATCGCCGATCCGATCCGGGTGCCGCTGCTTTACCGCGCCGGTTTCCTGATCCAAGTGCCGCGCCCCGAGCGCTATGCCATCCACAAGCTGATCGTCGCCGACCGCCGGCGCGAGGGGCCGGAGGCGCTGAAGGCGCGCAAGGACCGGGCGCAGGCCGAATTCCTGATCGAGGCGCTGGCCGAGGAGCGGCCCGACGAGCTGCGCGACGCCTATGAGACGGCCATGGAGCAAGGCCCGTCCTGGCGCACGCGGCTGGCCGCGACGCTGGAGCGGATGCCGCATCTGCGCGACCGGCTGGAGGCGCTTTAGCCGGGGCGGAAATCGGCGGGCTTGATGCCGTGCCGCGCCAGCTTGTCGTAGAAGGTCTTGCGCGGCAGGCGCAGCCGGGCCATCGCCTGGGTGGCATTGCCCTGCGCCAGCCGCAGCGCCTCGCGGATCAGCTCGGCCTCGTATTCCGCGACCAGATCCGAAAGGCCCGGCGCATCGCCGCCACCGGCCGGCGGATCGAAGGGCGTCAGCCCCAGCGCGTGGCTTTCGGCGAACTGCCGCAATTCGCGCAGGTTGCCGGGCCAGCCATGACCGGCCAGCCGCGCCTTGACCGCCCCGGTGACCGGCGCCACCGGCAGGTCCAGCCGCAACGCCACCGCCAGCAGGAAATGCCGGAACAGTTCGGGAATGTCCTCGCGCCGCTCGGCCAGCGGCGGCAGGGACAGGACGGCCCCCGACAGCCGGTAATAAAGGTCGCTGCGAAATGCCCCCTCGCGCATCAACCGTTCCAGATCGGCGCGGCTTGAGGCAATGATGCGCAGGTCCAGCGGCCGGGGCGCGGCGGTGCCGGACGGCTGGATCTCGCGCGCCTCGATCAGCGCCAGCAGGCGGGCTTGCAGCGCGGGGGCGAGCGCGTCGATCTCGTCGAGATACAGCGTGCCGCGATGGGCGGCCTCCAGCCGGCCGGGCGTGCGCGGGTTGCGGCCCTGCGGCTCGGTGCCCAGCATCTCGGCCTCGAAGCGCGCCTCGTCCAGCGCGGCGCAGGCGACATGGACGAAGGCGCGGGCGCGGCGCGGGCTCTGGCGGTGAATGGCGCGGGCGACGGTTTCCTTGCCCGAGCCGCCGGGGCCGAGGATCAGCACGTCGCCCCCCGCCTCGGCCACCCGCGCGACGGTTTCGCGCAGGTGCTGCATGACCGGGCTTTGCCCGATCAGCCGGGTCTCGCGCACGGCGCTGTCCTGTTGCTGGCGGCGCAGGGCGCGGTTTTCCAGCACCAGCGCCCGGCTGGAGGCCGCGCGCGCCAGCGCCGCCGCCAGCGTCCCGCCGCCGGCCGGCTTGGCCAGGAAGTCGTAGACGCCCTGTTTCAGCGCCGCGACCGCCATCGGCACGTCGCCATGCCCGGTCAGCAGGATCACCGGCAGGTCGGGGTCCAGCGCATGGATGCGCTCGAACAGCTGGAACCCGTCCATGCCCGGCATGCGCACGTCCGACAGCACCACGCCGGGCCAGTCGGGGCCAAGGCCGGCCAATGCCTCGGCCGGGTCGGTGAAGGCTTCGCCGCGAAAGCCCGCCAGATGCAGCGCCTGCATCTGCGCATCGAGCAGGTCGGGATCGTCGTCGACAAGACGGACGAGCGGGGCGGCGGGGGCGGCGGTCATGCGGCTTTCGGCAGGTCAAGGTGGAAGGTCGCACCCTCGCCGGCACGCGACGGCTCGGCCGTGAGGCTGCCGCCGAAATCCCGCGCGATCTCTTGCGAGATCACCAGGCCCAGGCCCAGCCCCTCGGGCTTGCTGGTGGCAAAGGGGGTGAAAAGATTGGCCGCGATCCGCGGCGAAAGCCCCGGCCCGTTGTCCGAGATGCTGAGCCGCAGCACCGGCCCGTCCCGCAAGGTAATGCGGATTTCCGGGTCGGGCCGGCCCTCCAGCGCCTCTTGCGCGTTCTGGATCAGGTTCACCAGGATCTGTTCCAGCCGCACCGTCTCGGCCATGACCCGCAGGCCGGGCGGGATCTGGGGCAGGGTCAGGCGGATGTCCTGCGCCCGCCGCCGGCTGGCGGTCAGCAGCAGCGCCGCGTCCAGCGCATCCTTGAGCGGCACCGGACCCAGCTCGCCCGTGGCCTTGCGGGCAAAGCCGCGCAACTCGGTGGTGATCTGCGCGATGCGGTCGGTCATGCGCAGGATCTGGGCCAGGTTGCGATCCAGATCGGGGGCGTCCTCGGGCAGCATGTGCCGGCCGTTCTCGGCCAGCAGGCGGATGGTAGCCAGCGGCGTGTTCACCTCATGCGCGACGCCGGCGGTGATCTGGCCCAGCGTCGCCAGCTTGTTGGCCTGCACCATCTCGCCCTGCAACTGTGCCAGCCGCTGCTCGGCCGCGCGGCGCTCGCGCATCTCGTCGGACAGGTCGCGGGTGCGCTCGGCCACGGCGCGCTCCAGATCGGCGCGATAGCGGCGCTCGGCCTCGATGCGGCGGGTGGCGCGGGTGCGGGCGCGCGCCGCCGAAACCCCACCGGCCAGCAGCAGCGTGAACAGGAAGCCGACCGTCCCGGCGGCCAGCAGCCCCGCCCGCACCGCCTCGGCCCCCGGCGCGTGGATCCACAGCTCCCAACCCGCCCCCGGCACCTCGCGCCGGGCCGAGACCTGCCCGGCACCGACCGGCGGCAGCGGCGCAAAGCGCAACCCGGGCCGGCTTGCCAGGATCACCTGCCCGGTGGCGTCGGTGACCAGCGTGGTCTCGGCCGCCCGGGCCCAGCCCTGCTCCATCGCGTCGAACTCTACCTTCACCACGATGACGCCCAGGGGTCCGTCCCCGGACGGCACGTCGTGGGACAGGTAAAGTCCCGGCCGCTTGCTGACGGTGCCAAGCGCGAATTGCGTCGCCTCGCCCCTGAGCAGCGCATCGCTGAAATAGCTGCGGAAGCTGTAGTCCGAGCCGACGAAACTGTCGGGATCGTGCCAGTTCGAGGCGGCGACGGCCACGCCGTCGCGGTTCAGCAGATAGATCACCGCGCTGCTGGTCTGTTCCTGCAGCCGCTCCAGCTTTTGCGACACGCGCGAGACGTTGGCCTGCGACGGCTGGGCCAGCGCCTGAAGCACGGCGGCATCGTCGGCCAGCACCGTCGCCACGGCGCGCTGCTTGGCCAGCACGCTTTCCAGCGTCTGCACCCGGCTTTGCGCGCTGACCGCCAGCCGCTCGGTCAGGGCGCGGGCGGCATTGTCATGGGCCAGCCGAAAGGTCAGCGCCAGCGCCGCCAGCATGGCCAGCGCCACGGCCGCCGCGACCATCAGCCGCCGTAGCATGGGACGCGAGCCCTCGCCTTGCGAATCGATTGTAGCGGCCATGGCTTTCCTTGCGGACGGGTTCGTGCGGATTTCCACACTAGCAGATCGGACCTGTGCGGGAAACCACACAGATCAACCCGATGGTTTTGAGAAAAAAGCCATGATTACAACGCAATGCCGTCATGCGCCGGGTTTTTGGGCGCCACGGCCCGCGAATTTATCATGGCGGTCACATCACCGTCATACGCAGGTTGGAGGAGGCCCCATGCACATCGACACCACGGCCGCGCCGGTCGCTCACGCACCGCGACCCTTTTACAGGCATCTTTATTTCCAGGTTCTTTGCGCCATCGTCGCCGGCGCGCTGATCGGGCACTTTTATCCCGAGACCGGCGAGGCGCTGAAACCCCTGGGCGATGCCTTCATCAAACTGGTCAAGATGATCATCGCCCCGGTCATCTTCCTGACCATCGTCACCGGGCTGGCCGGGATGGGCACGCTCAAGGGCGTGGGCTCGGTCGTCGGCAAGGCCTTCGGCTATTTCCTGACCTTCTCGACGCTGGCGCTGGTGGTCGGGCTGATCACCGCCAACGTCATCCGCCCCGGCGCCGGCATGAACATCGACCCGGCGTCGCTGGATGCCAGCAAGGTCGCCGACTATGCCAGCAAGGCGCATGAATCGTCGCTGACCGGCTTTGTCATGGACATCATCCCGTCCACGATCACCTCGGCCTTCGTCGACGGCAACATCCTGCAAGTGCTGTTCGTCGCCATCCTGTTCGGCATCGGCCTGATCCTGATCGGCGACAAGGGCAAGCCGGTCGTCGCGCTGTTCGAGGCGATCAGCCATGCCGTCTTCCGCATGGTGGATATCCTGATGAAGGCCGCGCCCATCGGCGCCTTCGGCGCCTTCGCCTTCACCATCGGCAAATACGGCATCGCCTCGGTGGTGAACCTGGCGACGCTGGTCGGCACCTTCTACCTGACCTCGGCCCTGTTCGTCATCGTGGTCCTGGGCACGGTCTGCATGCTCAACGGCTTTTCGATCTTCCGGCTGATTTCCTATCTCAAGGCCGAGATCCTGCTGGTGCTGGGCACCTCTTCCTCGGAATCGGCGCTGCCCTCGCTGATGGAAAAGATGGAGAAGGCCGGCTGCAAGCGCTCGGTCGTCGGGCTGGTCGTGCCCACCGGCTACAGCTTCAACCTAGACGGCACCAACATCTACATGACGCTGGCCGCGCTGTTCATCGCCCAGGCGACGAATACCGACCTGACGCTGCAACAGCAGATCCTGCTGCTGCTCGTCGCCATGCTGTCGTCGAAGGGTGCGGCGGGCGTGACCGGCGCGGGCTTCATCACCCTGGCCGCAACGCTTTCGGTGGTGCCGACCGTGCCGGTCGCCGGCATGGCGCTGATCCTGGGCGTGGACCGCTTCATGTCGGAATGCCGCTCGATCACCAACTTCATCGGCAATGCGGTGGCGACCGTCGTCGTCAGCCGCTGGGAAGGCGCGCTGGACCGCGAGCAGTTCGACCGCGTGCTGGGCGGCGAGGCCGGGGGTGAGGTCGCCCCGATCCACGACCTGCACGGCGCCCCCGCCGGGCTGCGCCTGAACGAGGCCAGCGCCGACTGACCCCCGCACGATTGCGACCCCTCACGATTGCGACAAGGGCGCCCCGCCGCGGGCGCCCTTTTTCGTTCAGGGCGGCGGCGCCGTCGTTTCGCGTTCCATCAGCCGCGGCTCCAGCAGGGTCACGGCCGGGATCTCGCGCCCCGAGATGCGGTCCAGCACGATCCGCGCCGCCTTGCGGCCGATCTCGCGCTTGGGCTGGCGGATCGTGGTCAGCGCCGGGGCCAGGTGCGACACCAGCTCGATATCGTCGAAGCCGACGATCGAGACGTCGCGCGGCACATGATGCCCGGCGCGCTGAAGCCCCGACATGAAGGCGCAGGCCATCTCGTCGGAAAAGGCGAAGATGCCGGTCGGGCGGTCGGACGGCGGCAGCGCCCGCCAGGCCAGAGCCGCCTGCTGACCGGATTGCAGGGTGAAGTCGCCGGGAAATTCGGTGATCCGCGCCTGCCCCGCCGCCTGCATCGCGCCCTCGCGCCGCGCCTTGTGCAGCACGTTGCCGGGCGGGCCGCCGATCAGGCCGATATGCGCGTGGCCAAGGTCGCGCAAATGCGCCACGGCCAGCCGCCCGCCCTCGCGATTGTCCAGCATGACGCGGGGCATGTCCGCGCCCTCGATCCATTCGCAGGCGGTGATCACCGGCGGCAGGTCCGCCCGCCCGGCCAGGTCGCCGAAGGGTGCGAGCCCGTCCAGAAGGATGATCCCGTCCGCCCGCGAGGGATCGAGGAAGCGATCAAGCCTCGTGTGCCGGCCGCTGTCCTCCAGCGTATCGGCGACCAGCAGGTCGTAGCCCGCGCCGGCCAGTTCGCGGCCCATGCCGTCCAGGATCTTGGCAAAGAACGGGTTGCCCAGGTTGGGCACCAGCGCCACGACGCAGCCGGTCCGCTGCTTGCGCAGGTTTCGCGCAGCGTGGTTCATACGATAGCCGGTCTCGGCCACCGCCTGCATCACCGCCTCGCGCGTGGCCTCGGCCACCACGCCCGGATTGGACAGCACCCGGCTGACGGTCGAGGCCGACACGCCCGCGCGCTGCGCGACATCCGACAATCTGGCCCGTCCGGGCGGGGTCCGGCTTTCCATCGCCAAAGGTTACGCGCGCCGCGCGGCGCGGTGCAAGAAAATGTTTGCAATCGATTGCAGACCAGTGCAGCCTGACCCTTGGGGAGAGAGGGGATCATGCGGACCATCAAGGGACCGGCGCTGTTTCTGGCGCAGTTCATCGGCGAGACGGCGCCTTTCGACAGTTGGGACGGCATCACCCGCTGGGCGGCCGATTGCGGCTATCTGGGCGTGCAGGTGCCGACCAGCGACCCGCGCATCCTGGACCTGAAGCGTGCCGAGCAATCGCAGGACTATCGCGACGAATTCCTGGGCATCGCCCGGCAGAACGGCGTCGAGGTGACCGAGCTTTCCACCCATCTGCAAGGCCAGTTGATCGCCGTGCATCCGGCCTATGACGCCGGTTTCGACGCCTTTGCGCCGCCGGCCCTGCGCGGTAATCCCCGCGCGCGGCAGGAATGGGCCACGGACCAGGTCGCCCGCGCGATCCGCGTCAGCCGGCTGCTGGGGCTGGACCGGATGGCGACCTTCTCGGGCGCCTTGGCCTGGCCTTACCTCTACCCCTGGCCGCAACGCGCGCCGGGGCTGGTCGAGGCCGCCTTCGACACGCTGGCCGCGCGCTGGCGCCCGCTGCTGGACCTGGCCGAAGAGCACGGCATCGACATCTGCTATGAGATCCATCCGGGCGAGGATCTGCATGACGGCGTGACATTCGAGATGTTCCTGGACCGGGTGGGCGGCCATGCGCGGGCAAACATGCTTTACGATCCTTCGCACTACGTCCTGCAACAGCTCGATTACTTGCAGAACATCGACATCTATCGCGACCGCATCCGCATGTTCCACGTCAAGGATGCCGAGTTCCGTCCGACTGG
Organism: Paracoccus sp. SSJ; assembly: GCF_030234105.1. NCBI lineage: Bacteria > Pseudomonadati > Pseudomonadota > Alphaproteobacteria > Rhodobacterales > Paracoccaceae > Paracoccus > Paracoccus sp. SSJ. The sequence continues at coordinate 175,630 of NZ_JASSPE010000001.1, forward strand.
CCGGCAGGGGGTCTATGGCGGCTATCAGGGTTGGGCCGAGCGCGCCGGCCGCTTCCGCAGTCCCGGCGACGGGCAGGTGGATTTCGGCACGGTGTTCTCGAAGCTGACGCAATACGGTTTCGACGGCTGGGCGGTGGTCGAATGGGAATGCGCGCTGAAGCATCCCGAGGACGGTGCGCGCGAGGGCGCGCGTTTCGTGCGCGACCACATCATCCGGGTCACGCCGCACGCCTTCGACGATTTCGCCGCCAGCCGTGTGGACCGCACGGCCATCGACAGGGCGCTGGGGCTATGAGGCCGGTTCGCCTGGGCATGGTCGGCGGCGGCAGCGGCGCCTTCATCGGCGCCATCCACCGCATCGCGGCGCGCATGGACGGCCGGTTCGTGCTGGTCGCGGGGGCGCTGTCCTCGGACCCCGCGCGCGCGGCCGCCAGCGCTGCCGAGTTGGGCATCCGCGGCTATGGCGACTTCGCCCAGATGGCGCGGGCCGAGGCCGCCCGCGAGGACGGGATCGAGGCGGTCAGCATCGTCACTCCGAACCACCTGCACGCCGCCCCGGCCACGGCCTTCCTGCGCGCCGGCATCCATGTGATCTGCGACAAGCCGCTGGCGGCGACGCCGGAACAGGCGCGCGAGATCGCCGAGGCCGCACGGTCCAGCGGCGCGCGGTTCTTCCTGACGCATAACTACTGCGCCATGCCCATGGTGCGCGAGGCCCGCGCGCTGGTGGCCGAGGGCGCACTGGGGGACATCCGGCTGGTGCAGGCCGAATATCTGCAAGGCTGGCTGGCCGACCGAACCGACAGCAAGCAGGCCGAATGGCGCACCGATCCCGCCCGCGCCGGTGCCGGCGCCATCGGCGACATCGGCACGCATGCCTGGCAGCTGGCGCAATTCGTCACCGGCCAGACGCCCGCGTCCCTGTCGGCCGATCTGTCCAGCATGGTGCCGGGCCGCGCGGTCGATGACGATGCGCGGATCGCGCTGCGCTACGCCTCGGGCGCCAAGGGCGGGATCTGGGTCAGCCAGGTCGCCGTCGGGCAGGAAAACGGGCTGTCCTTGCGCGTCTTTGGCACGCAGGCCGCGCTGGAATGGCGCCTTTCGGATTCCGAACGGCTGATCCTGTCGCCCAAGGACGGACCCGCCCGCATCCTGACCCGGGCACAGGACCGCAGCGCCTCATCGCGCACCCCGCCGGGGCACCCCGAGGGTTACCTAGAGGGTTTCTCAAACCTCTACCATGATATAGCGGATATTATTCATGGAGATTCCAGCTTACTGGATCGCGTGCCGGGGCTGGATGTCGGACTGTCGGGCATGGCGTTCATCACCGCCGCGCAGGCATCCTCGGCCCGCGACGGCGCATGGATCGAGGTGGCGCCATGACCGTGCTGGCACTCGACAACGTCTCGAAAAGCTTCGGCCCGATCGAGGTGCTGCATGGCGTCGATCTGGCGCTGGAGCCGGGAGAGGTCCATGCCCTGATCGGCGAGAACGGCGCCGGAAAATCCACGATCATGAAGATCATGGGCGGGTTCCTGGACCCGACATCGGGCCAGATCCTGCTGGACGGCGAGCCCGTCCATTTCGCCAGCGGGCCCGAGGCCGAGGCGCAGGGCATCGTCGTCATCCACCAGGAATTCAACCTCGCCTCAGACCTGACGGTGGCGGCGAATGTGTTCCTGGGTCGCGAGATCGGCGGCTGGCGGCTGGACCATGCCGCCATGCGGGACGCGACCGCCGCGCTGCTCAAGCGGCTGGATACGCGCATCGACCCGGACGCGCGCATCCGCGACCTGTCCGTGCCCGACCGCCAGATGGTCGAGATCGCCAAGGCCCTGTCGCGCAAGGCGCGGGTTCTGATCATGGACGAACCCAGCGCCGTGCTGACCCATCGCGAGGTCGGCGCGCTTTACGCCCAGATCGACCGGCTGCGGGCCGAGGGGGTGGCGATCCTCTACTGCTCGCACCGGCTGGATGAGGTGGCGCATCTGGCCGACCGCATCACCGTCCTGCGCGACGGCCGCGTCGTGCGCCAGGCGCTGCGCGGCGAGTTGACCGAGGACGGCATGGCGACCGCCATGGTCGGCCGCGAGTTGCAGGATTTCTATCCGCCCAAGGGTCAGCCGGGCGACCAGCCGGCGCTGGAGGTCCGGGGCCTGACCGTGCCCGGCCGGGTCCGCGACGTCAGCTTTACCCTGCGCCGGGGCGAGGTGCTGGGCATCGCCGGCCTTGTCGGCTCGGGTCGCACCGAACTGGCCGAGGGGCTGGTCGGGTTGCGCCCCTCGACCGGCAATATCCGGGTCGAGGGGCGCGAGGTCGCCATCCGCAGCCTGCGCGACGCCTTTGCCGCCAGCCTCGCCTATCTGACCGAGGACCGCAAGGAGGCCGGGCTGCTGCTCGACAAGGGCCTGCGCGAAAACCTGACATTGGCGACGCTGGAACGCTTCGGCGGCTGGCGGCTGGACACCCGCGCCGAGGATGCGGCGCTGGAACGCGCCACGCGGGAATTCGACATCCGCGCCCCGCGCCGCGACATGCCGGCAGGAAAGCTGTCGGGCGGAAACCAGCAGAAATTGTTGTTGGCCAAGGTGATGCTTCCTGATCCTGGAATCATTCTCATCGACGAGCCGACGCGCGGCATCGACGTGGGCACCAAGCGGCAGATCTATGCCTTCATCCGCAAGCTTGCCGCCGAGGGCCGCAGCCTGATCGTCATCAGCAGCGAGATGACCGAGGTGATCGGCCTTGCCGACCGCGTGCTGGTGATGCGCGAGGGGCGGCTGGCCGGCGAACTGGCCGGCGCAGACATGACCGAGGACAGCATCGTCCGCCTTGCCATGGGCGTGACCGGAGAAGCCGCATGAAGATCGACCTGCATACCCTTGGCCCGCTTGTCGCTTTGGTCGCCCTGGTGATCCTGGGCGCGGCGCTGAACAGCGCCTTTCTCGCGCCGGCGAACATCACCAACGTGCTGGCGCGCTCGGCCTTCATCGGGCTGATTGCGGTGGGCATGACCTTCGTCATCACGGCGGGCGGGCTGGATCTGTCGGTGGGCTCGATGGCCGCCTTCCTGGCCGGCATCGCCATCATCGCCATGAACGCCGCCCTGCCGACGACCGGCCTGAACTGGGGCACGATCCTGATCGGCATGGGCGTGGCGATCCTTGGCGGCGTCCTTGCCGGATACCTGAACGGCGCGCTGGTCACCAAGGCGCGGATCGAGCCCTTCATCGTCACGCTGGGCACCATGGGCATTTTCCGCTCGCTGGTCACATGGCTGGCCGACGGCGGCACGCTGAGCCTCGACTACGGGCTGCGCACGCTTTACCGGCCGGTCTATTACGGCGGCATCGGCTGGATCACATGGCCGATCATCACCTTTGCCATCGTCGCGATCCTTGGCGAATGGACCATGCGCCATTCCCGCTTTGGCCGCCATGTCGAGGCCATCGGCTCGAACGACCGCGTCGCGCGCTATTCGGCCATCGACGTGAACCGGATGCGGCTTCTGACCTATGTGCTGCTGGGCGTGCTGGTCGGGCTGGCGGTGGTGCTTTACGTGCCGCGCCTCGGCTCGGCCTCGGGCTCGACCGGGGTCCTGTGGGAGCTTGAGGCCATCGCCGCCGTCATCATCGGCGGCACCGCGCTCAAGGGCGGGCGCGGCCGGGTCTGGGGCACGGTGGTCGGCGTGCTGATCCTGTCGCTGATCGACAACATCCTGAATCTGGCCGACCTGGTCAGCCCCTATCTGAACGGGGCGATCCAGGGGGTCATCATCGTTCTTGCTGTCGTCTTGCAGCGGGAGAAACGCACCGCCGAGGAGCGGTGACTGGGGAGGAAGCAAAAGATGAAACGCAGAAGCCTGATGAAAGCCGCCGCGCTGATGGCCGCGATGGGGATCGCCGCCCCCGCCGTCGCGCAGGACGCCGAGAAAAAGATCATCGGCGTGTCGATCCCGTCCGCCACGCATGGTTTCATGGGCGGGCTGAACTGGCACGCGCAGGACACGATCAAGCGGCTGGGCGTGGCCTATCCCAACCTTGAATTCGTGCTCTCCACCGCCGGCGATCCGGCCAAGCAGGTCAACGACATCGAGGACATGATGGCCACGCGCAACATCGATGCGCTGGTGGTGCTGCCCTTCGAATCCGAGCCGCTGACCGCGCCCGTCAAGGCGGTCAAGGATGCGGGCAAGTTCGTGACCGTGGTGGACCGCGGGCTGAGCCAGGAGGGGATCGAGGACCTTTACGTCGCCGGCGACAACACCGCCTTTGGCCGCGTGGCCGGGGAATATTTCCGCGACACCCTGCCGGCCGGCGCCAAGGTCGTGGTGCTGCGCGGCATTCCGACCACGCTGGACAACGAGCGCGTCGATGCGTTCCGGGCGGCGCTGGAGGGCTCCGAGGTCCAGATTCTGGACATGCAGCACGGCAACTGGAACCGCGACGACGCCTTTGCGGTGATGCAGGACTATCTGGCGAAATATCCGCAGATCGACGCGGTCTGGGCCGCCGACGACGACATGGCCATCGGCGTGCTCGAGGCGATCTCGGCCGCGAACCGCCAGGACGAGATGTGGGTGATCGGCGGCGCCGGCATGAAAGAGATCGTCAAGCGCATCATGGACGGCGACAAGCAACTGCCGGTGAACGTGACCTATCCGCCGGCGCTGATCTCTTCGGCCATCGAGATGACGGCGCTGAACTTCGTGTCGAACGCGCCGATGACCGGGCGCTTCATCATCAGCAGCCAACTCATCACGCCCGAGAACGCCGAGCAGTTCTATTATCCCGACAGCCCGTTCTGACGGCCCGGCCGCAGCCCCGCCAGCTTGTCGGGGTTGCGGGTGATGAAGATGGCGGCGATGCGGCCGTCGTCCCTGATCTGCAAGGCGGTGGTCTGCAGGTGGCCGCCGACGCGGCTGAGGAAACCCGGCAGGCCGTCGATGGTGACGGCGCCCAGGAATTCGGGCCGCGGGCCGGGCTTGCGCGCCAGCCCGGCATAAAGCCGGGCGACGCGCTCGGCCCCGGCGATGACGTTGAGGAAGGCCAGCACCTTGCCGCCGCCATCGGAATGGACCTGCACGTCGCGCGCGAGGATCCGGCCCAGCACGGCCGGATCGCCCTGCCGGCAAGCCTCGAAAAAGGCCCGGGCCAGCACTTCGCCGGCCTCTTTCGGAACGGCGTGGCGGGGCCGGTCGATGCGCACATGCGCCCGCGCCCGCGCCGCAAGCTGGCGCGTGGCGGCCGGGCTGCGGCCGATGGTTTCCGCGACCTCGTCCAGCCCTTCGCCAAAGACGTCGTGCAGCAGGAAGGCGGCGCGTTCCAGCGGCGTCAGCCGCTCCAGCGCCATCATCAGGGTCAGCGTCAGGTTGTCGGCGCGCAGGCTGTCGTCCTGGGGCTCGATCAGCGGCTCGGGCAGCCAGGTGCCGGGATAGGACTCGCGCCGGGCCCGGGCCGATTTCATCTGGTCGAGGCAAAGGCGCGAGACCACGCGCGTCAGCCATGCCGTCGGCTCGGCGATGGCCGCCCGGTCGCTGCGGTCCCAGCGAAGCCAGGCCTCTTGCAGGATGTCCTCGGCCTCGGCATGGCTGCCGAGCATGCGATAGGCCAGGCGCAGCAGACGGGGCCGCTGCGCCTCAAAGGTTTCCGTGGCGCGGTCAGGCCGCATCGGCCCGTTCCGCCGGCAGCCCCATCGCATGCGGGGCACGCAAGCCGACCTGCACCCGGTTCCACAGGTTGATCGCGCCGATGGCCAGCGTCAGCCAGGCGCGCTCGTCCGGGGAAAAGGCCTCCTCGACCGCCTGCCAATCCGCATCCGGCGCCCCGGTCTGGGCGATCAGCGTCAGCGCCTCGGTCCAGGCCAGCGCGGCGCGCTCGCGGTCGGAAAACAGCGGGCTGTCGCGCCAGCCGGCAACCATGTGCAGGCGCAGATGCGTCTCGCCGTCCTGCAACGCCTCGGCCGTGTGCATCTGGATGCAGAAGGCGCAGCCATTGATCTGCGAGGCGCGCAGCTTGACCAGGTGCAGCAGCTTCAGCTCCAGCGGGCCGGCCTGCAACGCTGCCTCGAAGCCTGTCAGCGCGCGATAGCCGGTCCTGGTGCGGTCGAAATGATCGGTCATGCGGGGTGTCATCGGGTTGCTCCGTTCTACTGTTGCACGGGCTTGACGAGACAACGGCCGGAAATGTGACATCCCCCCGCAAGAAAATCCACGCCCTCCCCCGATTGCGCGCCGGTCAGGCCACCCGGCGGCCCTGCACCCAGGCGCCGCGCAACGCGGCACCGCCGCCGATGCGGGCCACGCGGATCACGTCGGCCCGCATCCCGTGCTGCAGCCGGCCGCGATCCCCAAGCCCCGTCGCCTCGGCCGGGGCCTGGGTCACGGTGGCGATGCCGCGCGCCATGTCGTCCCAGAGATCGCCCAGAAGCAACGCCGCCGACAGCAGCGACGAGGGCACGTAATCCGAGGACAGGATGTCGAGCAGCCCCGCCTCGGCCAGTTCCGCCGCCGCGACATTGCCGGAATGGCTGCCGCCGCGGATCAGGTTCGGCGCGCCCATCATCACGAGGATGCCGTGGTCGCGGCAGGCGCTTGCCGCCTCGGCCGTGGTCGGGAATTCGGCGAAATGCGCGCCATGCCCGGCCGAGACCGCGACCTGGCCCGCCGTGGTGTCGTCATGGCTGGCCAGCACCGCGCCATAGCGCCGCGCCTCGGCCACCGCCGTCGCCTCGTGCAGCGCGCCCAGCCGATCACGCAGGGCGCGCTGGCTGGCGACGTGGTCGGCAAAGCCCTCGTCCGACAGGCCATGCTTGCCGCAGACATACTCCTTGAGCTTCGAGAGGTCGCGGAACTGCCGCTCTCCGGGCGTGTGGTCCATCAGGCTGACGATGCCGATACGGTCCCGGGGGCCGAATTTCGCCATCTCGGCCACCAGCGTCTCGGAACAGACCTCGGCCCGCAAGTGCAGGTAATGGCTGATCTTCAGCGCGCCCATGGCCCGCAGTTCCAGGATCTCGTTCGCCAGCGCCCGGGCATATTCGCCGTAATTCGCCTTGCCGTCCGACACGACCGAACCGACGCGCAGCGCATCGAAGACCGTAGTGATGCCGGTGCCGGCCAGTTCGCCGTCATGGGCCAGGATCGCCGCCTGATGCGGCCAATGCACCCTGGGGCGGGGCTGGATATGGCGCTCCAGGTTGTCGGTATGCAGCTCGATCAGGCCCGGCATCACCAGGTCGCCCCCGCAATCCACCGCGCCGGGGGGCACTGCGCCGCCCTGGTCGATGGCGGTGATGCGGCCATCCGCCATGCGCAGCGCGCCGCGGATCACCTCGTCCGGCAGGATAAGCGTGGCATTGGCTAGGATCGTCTCGGTCATCTTTCTTCGTCCTGTCTTGCGTCCGGGTCCATGGAGGGGCTCAATGCCAGCGCCGTATCACAAGCCTGTGACACGGAACCGATAAGAGCCTGCGCATGGACATGATGAAGCGTTACGCCGTCTATTACGCCCCGCCCGAGGGCACATTCGCCAGCCGCGCCAGCGCCTGGCTGGGCTGGGATGCGGCCACCGGCCAGCCCCTGACCCCGCCCGAGCTGGGCCTGCCGGCCGCGGAGATCACCCGCGATCCGCGCAAATACGGCTTTCACGGCACGCTGAAGCCGCCCTTCCGGCTGGCCGAGGACCGGGATGCCGAAGGGCTGCACCGCGCCATGACGGACCTCGCGGGACGGCTGGCGCCCGTCACCCTGCCCGGCCTGCAGATGGCGAGCCTGGGCGGTTTCCTGGCGCTGGTGCCCAAGGGCGACACCGCGCCGCTGCAAGCGTTGGCAGCGACGGTGGTGGCGGCGCTCGACGGCTTTCGCGCGCCGCTGACCGAGGCCGAGATCGCCCGCCGCCGCCCCGAGCATCTGACGCCGCGCCAGCGCGAATTGCTGCGGCTTTGGGGCTATCCCTATGTCATGGAGGAATTCCGCTTCCACCTGACCCTGACCGACCGGCTGGAGGAACCGCTGGCCGGCGAGGCGGCGCGGATCCTGGATGCGCATTTCGCGCCGGTCCTGCCGCAGCCCTTCAAGGTCTCGGAGCTGTGCCTCTTCGGCGAGGCAGAGGACGGGCGCTTCCACCTGCTGCATCGCTATACCCTTTCCGGCTGAAGCGCGGCGAGGAAACGCGCCAACCCCTGTTCGGGCGTGCCGTCGTTCATCACCACGCGCGGCGCGATACCGGGCGGCAGGGGAAAGCCCGCCCGCGCCAGCCGCGCCGCCTGATCCGCGCCGCTTTCGCGGCCGCGCCCCGCCAGCCGGCGGGCCAGCACCTCGGACGGCGCCGTCACCAGCAGCACCATCAGGCCGGGAAAGCGCGCCTGCGCCTCGGCCAGCACGGTGCGGCTGGCGTTGATCAGCAGCGTGCCCTCGCCTGCCAGCGCATCGGCCGGGATGCCGTAGCCCAGCCCATGCGCGCGCCAATGCAGGGCGAATGCGCCGGCCTGCTGGCGTTTCTGGAATTCGGCCTCGCTGACGCCCTCGAAATCCTCGCCGCCTGCCTCGGCCGGGCGGGTAATGACGCGGCGGGCGGCGCGGATGTCGGGCCGCGCGGCGCAGGCCAGCGCCATCAGCGTGTCCTTGCCCGCGCCCGAGGGGCCGACCACCGCGACCAGCCGAGGGCTCATGCCGCCAGCCCCGGCGTGAAGCCGGTCACGTCGACCAGCCGGTCGCAGACCCGTTCTCGCGCGCCCTCGTCGTGAAAGATGCCCAGGATCGCCGCGCCGCGCGCCTTGGCCTCCTCGATCAGGCACAGGACCACCTCGCGGTTCTGCGCGTCCAGGCTCGCCGTCGGCTCGTCCAGCAGCAGCGCCGGATAGTCATGGGCAAAGCCGCGCGCGATGTTGACCCGCTGCTGCTCGCCACCCGAGAAGGTGGTGGGCGACAAGGCCCAAAGCCGCTCGGGGATGTTCAGCCGCGCCAGCAGATCCGCGGCGCGCGCCCGCGCCTGCGGGGCCGGGGTGCCAAGGCGCAACAGCGGCTCGGCCACCACCTCCAGCGTCGGCACGCGCGGCACGACGCGCAGGAACTGGCTGACATGGCCCAGCACCGCGCGGCGCAGCGCCAGGATCTCGCGCGGCTCGGCCGTGACCACATCCAGCCCGCCGATGCGGATCGACCCGCCCCCGGCCAGGTAGTTGCCATAGACCATGCGCATCAGCGTCGACTTGCCGGCGCCCGAGCGGCCGACCAGCCCGACGCATTCGCCGCGATCCACGCGCAGATGCGCACCCGCCATCACCGGGATCGCCACGCCACCCTGATTGTGCAGGGTAAAGCTTTTCGAAAGGTTCCGGATCTCGATCATGGGGCTACACCTGAAGGACAGAGGACACGAGAAGCTGGGTATAGGCGTGCTGCGGATCGTCCAGCACCTGGTCGGTCAGCCCGCATTCCACCACCCTGCCCGATTTCATCACCATCAGCCGGTCGGCCAGCAGCCGCACTACGGCCAGGTCGTGGGTCACGATCACCACCGACAGGCCAAGGTCGCGCACCAGGCCGCGCAACAGGTCCAGAAGCCGCGCCTGGACGCTGACGTCAAGGCCGCCGGTCGGCTCGTCCATGAACACCAGCCGCGGCCCGGTCACCAGGTTGCGCGCGATCTGCAAGCGCTGCTGCATGCCGCCCGAAAAGGCCGAGGGCCGGTCGTCGATCCGGTCCGCCGCGATCTCGACCCGGCCCAGCCAGTCGGTCGCGCTTTCGCGGATGGCGGCATAGTTGCGCGCGCCCACGGCCATCAGCCGCTCGCCGACATTGCCGCCGGCCGAGACGCCCATGCGCAGCCCGTCGCGCGGGTTCTGGTGGACATAGGCCCAGTCGCCCCGCAACAGCCGGCGCCGCTCGGCTTCCGAGAAAGCCAGCACGTCGGCGCCGTCGAACAGGATCCGCCCCTCGTCCGGGCGCTGGTGCCCGGCCAGGCAGGACAGCAGCGTCGACTTCCCCGAGCCGCTTTCGCCGACGATACCCAACACCTCGCCGGGATAGAGGTCGAAGCCGACGCCGGCGCAGCCGATCCGCGCGCCGTAGCGTTTCGTCAAGCCCTGCACCGACAGCAGCGGTGCGGCGGTGATGACGTTCTGCATCAGGGTCATGGCGTGGCTCCTTGCGGCGACAGGCGGCCGCGATGCCCCTGCGCCTGGCGCGAGGCGCAGAAATCGGTATCGGAACAGACGAACATGCGCGTGCCCCGGTCGTCGGTGATGACCTCGTCCAGATAGCTGGCGGCCGAGCCGCAGAGGTCGCATTCGTGATCGGCCTTCGAGGCGGCAAAGGGATGGTCCTCGAAATCCAGGCTGACCACGTCGGAATATGGCGGCACGGCATGGATGCGCGCCTCGCGCCCGGCGCCGAAAAGCTGGATCGCCGGATTGCCGGCCAGTTTCGGATTGTCGAATTTCGGGATCGGCGAGGGGTCCATGACATAGCGCCCCTCGACCCGCACCGGATAGGCATAGGCGGTCGCGATCTCGCCGTGGCGGGCGATGTCCTCGTAAAGCTTGACGTGCATCAGTCCGTATTCCTCAAGCTCGTGCATCTTGCGCGTCTCGGTCTCGCGCGGTTCCAGAAAGCGCAGGGGTTCGGGGATCGGCACCTGATAGACCAGGATCTGCCCCTCGGCCAGCGGCTGCTCGGGGATGCGGTGACGGGTCTGGATCACCGTGGCGTCGGTGGTGCGCTCGGTCGTCTCGACCCCCGCCGTACGCTGGAAGAAGCGGCGGATGGACACGGCGTTGGTGGTGTCGTCGGCGCCTTGGTCGATGACCTTCAGCCGGTCCTCGGGCGTCAGGCAGGCCGCCGTCACCTGCACGCCGCCTGTGCCCCAGCCATAGGGCATGGGCATCTCGCGGCTGGCAAAGGGCACCTGATAGCCCGGGATCGCCAGCGCCTTCAGAAGCGCGCGGCGGATCATCCGCTTGGTCTGTTCGTCCAGATAGGCGAAGTTATAGGCTTGGTCGGTCATTCCGCCGCCTCCTGCATCTGCACGGCCTCGCGCCGCATGCGCCGGACCAGTTCCAGTTCCGCCTGGAAATCGACGTAATGCGGCAGCTTGATATGTTCGAGGAAACCTGTCGCCTGGATGTTGTCGCAATGGCTTAGCACGAATTCCTCATCCTGTGCGGGAGCGCCGGTGAAATCCTCGCCCAGCTCCTGCCAGCGCAGGGCGCGGTCCACCAGGCTCATCGAGATCGCCTTGCGCTCGGACTGGCCCATGACCAGGCCATAGCCGCGGGTGAATTGCGGCGGCTCGGACTTCGAGCCCTTGAACTGGTTCACCGTGTCGCATTCGGTCAGCTCGACCTCGCCGATCTCGACGGCAAAGCCCAGCTCGGGCAGTTCCACCTCGACCGCGACGCGGCCGATGCGCAGCTCGCCGACAAAGGCATGGGTGCGGCCATAGCCGCGCTGCGTGGAATAGGCCAGCGACAGGGTGAACCCCTCGTCCGCCCGCGCCAGCGCCTGCAAGCGCAGCGCGCGCGAGGCCGGCAGTTCCAGCGGCTGGCGCGTCAGGTCGGGGGCGGGCGTGTCATCCGCCGGCTGCTGCTCGATCAGCCCGTCGCGGTCCAGCAGGCCGGTGACATGCGGCACCGGCTCGTCCGGCGCAGGCGCCATGGGGGCAGGTTGCGGCGTGCCTTCGGCTGCCAGCGCGAAATCCAGCAGGCGGTGGGTATAGTCGAAGGTCGGCCCCAGCACCTGCCCGCCCGGCAGGTCCTTGAAGGTGGCCGAGACGCGGCGATCGACCGCCATCGCCGCCGTATCGACCGGGCGCGAGGCACCGAAACGCGGCAATGTCGTGCGATAGGCGCGGATCAGGAACACCGCCTCGATCAAGTCGCCCCGCGCTTGCTTGATCGCGAGCGCGGCCAGGTCGGGATCGTAGAGCGAGCCCTCGGCCATCACCCGGTTCACCGCCAGCGCCATCTGCTCGCGGATCTGGGCGACGGTCAGTTCGGGGACCGACGGATCGCCCCGGCGCTCCTCGGCCAGCCAGGCATGGGCGGCGTCGATGGCGCGCTCGCCCCCTTTGACGGCGACATACATCAGGCGTCCTCCACAATGGTGCTGCGCGGCAGGGCGGCAAGGCGCGCGCCGCAGGTCAGGATGCAATCGAAGCCCAGCGGGAACAGCGCCCGGTTGGCGCGGAAGGCCGCGGTCTCGGGCAGCGAAAGCCGTGCCTCGGTCTGGATGCCGGGGCCGGTCAGGCGGGCGCCCTCGGATTCCAGCCGGTCCAGCTCCACGATCAGCGTGGCCGAGCGGTCGGGATAGGACGGCTCGCCGATGCGGAAACGGGTGACGGGTTGCAGCGCCTCCCAGCCGCCAAGCGCGAATTGCGCCTGTTCGGCGGGAACCAGCGGCGCGCCGGTGTGAAAGCCGATCCAGCCGCGCAGCGCCTCGCAATCCGCGGCGCCGGCCAGATGCAGGGGCGTGGTGCTGTCGGTCAGCGTCAGCAGCGCCACCCCGGCGGCGACCGAGATCGGCGCGGGCGGCTGCGCACCAGCCACGGTAAAGATGCGGCCGGGCCGGGCCATGGCCTCCAGCAGCGCGCGAAAGGCATGGGCGGATTGGGTGGAAGGATCGGCGAAACCGCCGGTCAGGATGGCGTTCATGCGTCCTCTCCGCGCAGCATGGTGAAGAATTCGACCCGGGTGGCGGCGGCCTTGGCGGCGCGGGTGGCGCGCACCCTGGCGGCCTCGGCCCGCAGGGGGGCCAGCACCTGCGTCGCGATCTGCGGCGCGGCCCCGGTCTGCATCAGCGCATCGGCGACGGCGGCGCGGGCGGCATGCGCCTTGTCGCGGCCCTGCACGCAGGCATGGCCCACCGCGCCCTCGGCCAGCCGGACCGAGCAGCGGGTGACGGTCATCTCGCCCAGGTTGAAGGGCGCGCCGGTGCCGCCGATGCGGCCCTGCACCATCACGGTGCCGATCTCGGGCGCGCGCAGCATCTCATGCGCAGGCAAGTCGGGCAGCAGCGCCGCCAGCCGGCCCGGCGGTGCCTTGGCCAGCGCCGAGATCCATTTGCGGCGCGCAGTGGTTTCGGGTTGGGATGATTGGGACATTCCGGGCCTCGACAAGCTTGCGGGTTTGTCTAGTTTTCTATACAACTAGACAAGTGATAGCCCGCCCATCGATTCGGCTCAAGGGCCGGCTTCGTGAATTTTTGGTGACGGAGGCAGCATGGCCCGCAGTCCGATCTGGAAATCCATCGCCGACACTTTGGAAAGTGAAATCGGCGACGGCCACTATCACCCCGGCGACAAGCTGCCGTCCGAGGCGGTGCTGGCCGCGCGTTTCGGCGTCAATCGCCACACCGTGCGCCATGCGCTGGCCGCGCTGGCCGAGGCGGGGACGGTGCGCTCGCGCCGCGGCGCCGGGGTCTTCGTCGCGGCGCGGCCCACGGATTATCCGCTGGGCCTGCGGGTGCGGTTTCACCAGAACATCACCGCCTCGGGCCGCGCGCCCTCGCGCCGGCTGACGCTGACCGAGACGCGCGCCGCCAATGCCGAAGAGGCCGAGGCGCTGCACCTTGACCCCGGCAGCCCGGTGCATGTGGTCGAGGGCGTGTCGCTGGTCGATGGCCAGCCGGTGGCGGTGTTCCGCTCGGTCTTCGATGCGGGGCGCTTTCCTGACCTCTTGCGGCATGTGGTGGCCATCCCCTCGGTCACCGCGGCGCTGGCGGAATGCGGGCTGAGGGACTATACGCGCGCCTCGACCCGGCTGACGGCGGAGCTGGCGCCGGCGGTGATGGCGTTGGCGCTGGAGGTGCCCGAGGGCGCGCCGGTGCTGCGCTCGGTCGCGGTGAACGTGGACGCGGGGGGCGACGCGGGCGGCGTGCCGGTGGAATACGGCACCACTTGGTTCGCCGGCGACCGCGTCACGCTGACCCTGCGCCCCGAGGACGGCCGCTAGCCCTTGATCAGCTTGCGGCGCAGCCAGCCCGAAAAGCTGTCCATCGCCATCACCATCAGCACGATCAGCACCATGTAATAGGCCACGTCCTCCCAGTCCTTCTGGGTCTGGATCGCCTGGGTCAGCAACAGGCCGATGCCGCCGCCGACGATGGCGCCGATCACCGTCGCGCCGCGGGTGTTGGATTCCAGGAAATACAGCACCTGGCTCAGCAGCACAGGCGTCACCTGCGGGATCACCCCGAAGCGCGCGCGCTGCACGGCCCCCGCGCCGGTCGAGCGGATGCCCTCGACCTGCTTTTCGTCGATGTTTTCCAGGGCTTCCGAGAACATCTTGCCGAAGCTGCCGGTATCGGTCAGCAGGATCGCCAGCGCGCCGGTCATGGGTCCGGGGCCGAAGGCGCGGGCCAGCACGATGGTCCAGATCAGCCCGTCCACGCCGCGGATGAAGTCGAAGATCCGCCGCAGCCCGAAGCGCAGCGCCCCCAGAGGCATCATGTTGCGCGCTGCCATGAAGCCCAGCGGCAGCGCCAGGATCGCCGCGCCGAACGTGCCCAGAAAGGCCATCAGCACCGTCTCGAACATGGCCCAGATCACGTCGCCATGCCGCCACATCGCGTTGGTCCAGAAATCCCGCGCCATGGCGGCGACGTTGGGCAGGTCGGGATCGACGCGCGGCCCCCAAAGCGCACTGGCGGCGATCTCGGGCCAGCTCATGTAGTGGAACGGGCTGTCGAGGGTAAAGAAGAACAGCGCCCAGCCCGGCTCATAGCGGAAGGTCTCGACCTTGGAGCGGGTATAGGCAAAGCGCCCGGCCTCGGTCGTGACGCTGACCCGGCCCTCCGACGCGCTGATCCAGTCGGGCAGCGGCTGCGGCGCGGTCAGGTGCAACTGGCCGTCCTGGGGCCGGATGTCGATCAGGCCGTAGCCCGGCACGTCATAGCGCGCGCCATCCGCGTCATAGGTGACGACATGGCCATGGCCCAGGTCGATGCGGGTGGCATCGCCACGGGTGGCGATCCATGGCGGCAGGCGGTCGGCGGGATAGACCCCCTTGGCCTCGCCGTCGATGGCGACGCGCAGCGCGCCCGTGCGGTTGTCGCGCGTCACATGGGTCTTGTGCTGCCAGAAATCCGACAGCAGCACGGCGGCATTGTCCATCCGCGCCCGGCCGGCCAGTCCGGCGACGTCGAAGGCCACGGCGGCATAGGCCAGATAGGCCAGGATCGCCAGCGGCACCGCAAAGGCTGCCAGCCGGCGACGGGCAAAGCGGGTCAGCACGGTGCCGGTCAGGGCAGGGGAAAGCGTGGCGGTCTTCGTCATGGTTCAGCCCCTTACCAGCCGGCCGCGCGCGTGGTCCGAGATGCGGTCGATCACGACGATGGCCACGAAAAGCAGCAGAAAGATCGCCACCACCTCGTCATAGCGGCCCCCGCCCCATTGCATCGCCAGCTTCAGGTCGTAGCCGATGCCGCCCGAGCCGACGAAGCCCAGGATGGCGCTGGCGCGCAGGTTGATCTCGAACCGCATCAGCGCATAGGACAGCCAGTTCGGCGCGACCTGCGGCAGGACGCCCAGCCCCATCTGCTGGCCCCAGCCGGCACCGACCGAGGCAAGCCCCTCGACCGGCTTCAGGTCGGCATTCTCGGCCACTTCGGAAAACAGCTTGCCAAGCGCGCCGGCGGTATGCAGCGAGATGGCGATGACCGCCGGCACCGGCCCGCCGCCCAGGATATAGATCAGCACCAGCGCGATCACGATCTCGGGCACGGCGCGCAGCGCGTCCATCAGCCGGCGGAACACCCCCGTCAGCCGCGGCCAGCGCGCCAGCCCGCGCGTGGACAAGAGCGCCAGCCCCATGGCGACCAGCCCGCCCAGCAGGGTCGAGACGGCGGCGATGTTCAGCGTCTCGACCAGCGAGGGCAGGTGCGCCATCAGCAGGCCCGGCAGGTTCGCACGCTTCTGCCATGCCTCGGCCAGCACCTCGGAAGGAAAGGCCAGGATCATCGGCAGCCCGTCGACGAAGCCGCCGGCATTGCGGCTTTCGGCCAGCCGGAACCCGGCCGCCATCATGGCGACGAAGATCACCAGCAGCAGCCCGCCATAGAGGCGGCGCCGGCGGGCAAGTTCCAGATAGGCGTAGCGATGCGCCGGGGCGAGATCGACCATGACAATCCTGCGGGTGACATGCGGATGCCGCGCCCCGCCGGGGGACGCGGCCGGGGACGGCGCTTATTGCGCGCCTTCCTGCATCTTGCGGGCGGCGACCACGCCCAGATAGGCGTCATGCGTCACCGGCACGAAATCCTTGGCCTCGCCATGGGCGACGCCATAGGCGCAGGCGCGGTCGGCCTCGTGCAGGTCGGCGGTCAGCTTCGTCACCTTGTCCCTGACATCCTGCGGCAGGGCCTTGCGCACCACCATCGGCCCTTCCGGGATCAGCTTGGATTTCCAGATCTCGACCAGGTCGTTCATCTCGACCAGCCCGGCATCGGCGGCCTTGCGGAAGGCGCCCGAGTTGTAGCCGTCCTCCCAGTCGCCCAGGCCGTCGGCATAGGACACGCCCGCGTCGAAATCACCATTGGCGACGCCGACGATGGTCTGCTCATGCCCGCCCGAGAAACGGACCTGGCCGAAGAAATCCTCCAGCTTGCCATGGGCCTCGGCCAGTTCCGCGCCCGGCACCAGATAGCCCGAGGTCGAGTTCGGCTCGGCAAAGGCGAAGGTCTTGCCCTTGGCATCCTCGATCGAGGCGATGCCGCTGTCCGTGCGGGCAAAGCCGATGGCGTAATAGCCGGTCGAGCCGTCCATGTTCTGCTTGGTCAGCACCGGCTCGACCGCCTCGGGATCGGTCAGGTGGATCTTGGCATAGCCCGAGGCGCCCAGCCACGCCATGTCCAGCGTGCCGCCCAGCAGGCCCTGGATGACGCCGTCGTAATCGGCCGGGGTAAAGACCTTGACCGGCACGCCCAGCTCGGCCTCGATGGCGGCGCGGTAGCATTCGTTCGAGGTCATGCGGTCCTGCGCGTTCTCGCCGCCGAGGATGCCGATGTTGAAGCCGGTGATCGGCTGGGCCGAGGCGGCCGAGGTCAGGCCCGAGGACAGGGCGGTGGCGGCGACGAGCGCCAGAGCAAGCGGTTTCATGGTTTCTCCATGGGTTGCGAGTATTGCAGGGATCGTCAGGCCATCAGCCGCGCGGCATAGGCGGCGTCGGCCGAGGCGTCGGCGGGAATCGCGGTCGAGGTCGCGGCCTCGTTGAAGCTGTGGTCCGCACCATAGATGTCGCGGGCGACGCCGGTCGAAAGCTGCGCGGGCGTGCCGTCGAAGACGATGCGGCCGTCGCGCATGCCGATCACCCGGTCGCAATAGCGCCGCGCCGTGTCCAGCGTGTGCAGGTTGGCGATGACCATGCGCCCGTCCTCGACATTGATGCGCTTGAGCGTGTCCATGACGATCTGCGCGTTCATCGGGTCGAGGCTGGCGATGGGTTCGTCGGCCAGGATGATCCGGGGGTCCTGCATCAGCGCGCGGGCGATGGCGACGCGCTGCTGCTGGCCGCCCGACAGCGCCTCGGCCCGCTTGGGGGCCTGTTCGGCGATACCGAGCCGGTCGAGGATCTCCAGCGCACGCAGGATGTCGGCGCGCGGCCAGAGGTTGAACAGCGTGGCCAGCACCGGACGGCGGTTCAGCAGCCCGTGCAGCACGTTCGAGACCACGTCCATGCGCGGCACCAGGTTGAACTGCTGGAAGATCATCGCGCATTGGCTTTGCCAGGCCCGGCGGTCGCGGCCGCGCAGCGCCAGGATGTCGCGCCCGTCCACGCAGATCCGCCCGGCCGAGGCGTCGGTCAGCCGGTTCATCATGCGCAGGAATGTCGACTTGCCCGCCCCCGAGCGGCCGATGATGCCGACGAAGGCCGGCCCGTCCACGGCAAAGCTGATGTCGTCCACCGCGGCGCGCCCGGAAAAGACGCGGGTAACGTTCTGAACTGCAAGCAAGGCGACCCTCCATCAGCGGTTGGGGCGCTGATAGCCGGCCTCGGTGACGGAATCGGCTCAGTCCGGTGAAGCTTTCTTGACGCCTGCCGCGCCGGACGGCGCCCTTTCCCAAGCGTTTTTCACAGGACGCAAAAACGAAACCCGAGTGTTCGGATCAGGAACAAAACGCCGAGCAATTCTGTCAACTATATGTTTTTACAAGATTATTTATTGACCTTCCGCGAATCGTCCCCTATATCGGGGCCAAGGTCGCCAGCCAGCCGCAATGCCAGCCAGCCACCAAGCAACAGCCAGCCAGACAGGAGAACAGCCATGACGAAAACCGCTTGCAGCGCCTGCGCGTTCTATGAGGACCACGTCGCCAACTCCGCCAGCACGCTTTCGGATTCCGGCCTGTGCCGCGCCAACCCGCCCGTCAACCAGAAGGATGCGGACACCCGGGGTTATTGGCCGGTCGTCAAGTCGAACGATTGGTGCGGGCAGTTCGCCACCGTCTTCGCGGCCGAGTGATTCAGCCGCGTCCGACGCCTTAAGGCAGCCTTCGGGCTGCCTTTTGCGTTTGCGGGACGGGATGCGTCAGAGGCGCGCGGCAAAGCCTTCGAGGAAGCCGCGCAACTGCTCGCGCGTCTTGTCGTCGGTCAGGTTGCCCTCATCGTCGAAGACCGACCCCGCGCGCGACACCATCAGCCGCCCCTCGGTCCACAGCGCGGCCTTGAGCGTGCGCAGCACCGGCAGCCAGTGGTTCTGCGCCAGGATCGTGCCGAACCCGCCGGGCGAGGCGCCGATCACCGCCACCGGCTTGCCCACGAACATTGCCAGCCCCTCGCCGCGCGACATCCAGTCGATGACGTTCTTGAAC
Source organism: Paracoccus sp. SSJ (assembly GCF_030234105.1). Taxonomy (NCBI): domain Bacteria; kingdom Pseudomonadati; phylum Pseudomonadota; class Alphaproteobacteria; order Rhodobacterales; family Paracoccaceae; genus Paracoccus; species Paracoccus sp. SSJ. The sequence continues at coordinate 194,439 of NZ_JASSPE010000001.1, forward strand.
ACGCCGGGCACGCCGTTGTTGTATTCCGGCGTCACCAGCAGCAACCCGTCCGCCGCCGCAAGCTGCGATTGCAGGATGCGCACCGGCTCGGGCAGGCCCGTCGCGGCCTCCAGGTCGCCGTCGTAAAGCGGCACCTCGCGAATCGAGCCGGTCTGGATGCGCGTCCCTTCGGGCGCCAGATCGACCGCCGCACGCAGAAGCCCGGCGTTGAACGAGGCACGCCGCAGACTGCCGCTGAGGCCCAGGATCGTCTTGGTCATCGGTGCTTCCTTTCCTGCTCCTGCCTGTCGAAGATCGCGCGGAACGACCCCGGCTGACGCTCAACGTCGCGGGCAAGGAAATCGACGCCATGCCCGGCGGGATTTTTTCACGCCCTGCCCCGATATTGCACGCCGCATTCGGTGACGATGGCGGCCAGCCGGATGTCGTGGGGCTGCGGATAGATCGTCGCCAGCCGGGCCGCCTGCAAGCCGGTGCCGAACGCCAGCGGGTGCCCTGCGGCCAGCGTTCGGTCGAAATAGCCGCCACCATAGCCCAGCCGATAGCCGGAGCCGTCCCAGCCGACCAGCGGGGCCAGCACCACATCCGGCTTGACCGTTTCGGTGTTCGCGGGAACCGGGATGTTCCAATGGCCGCGCCGCATCGCCGCGCCGGGATGCCAGGGGCGAAAGACCAGCGGGCTGGCGGGACGCTCGACCTCCGGCAGGGCCGGGATGGCGCCCCGCTCATGCAGGCGGGCCAGCCAGGGGCGCAGGTCGGGCTCGGACCGGATCGGCCAATAGCCGGCGACCACCCGACCCCGCAGATCGGGCAAATGCCCGGCCAGCAATTCGTCCAGCGCCGTGGCGATGGCGGCGGCGGCGGCCTGCCGCTGGGCGATGCTCAGCGCAGCGCGGCGGACCAGCAACTCCTCGCGCTGCGCCTTGCGCCAGCGTGCCACATCGCGGGCCTGCTGCGCATCGACGGCCAAGGGGTCGAAGTAGTCCGGCGCGATCCGCGCGGCAAGACAGGGGGGCGAGGCAAAGCCGCCCTCGTCGTCCCGGCCGGCGCCGCCAGGTCCGGCCGTCGGGGGCTGCATCCTAGTCATGCGCGGCACGATAGCATGGCGCGGCGCGGCGCCAAAGCCCGTGCCCAAAGAATTCGGCGTGACAGGACGCGACACAGCGGCTATGGATGGCGCATGTCGCATCGAATGCCCTGCACCATCTCGTTTTATTGGTTCCGCTGTCCCCAGCGGAGCCGGGTGTAGCGCGAACACGCGATACAGACCCCCAAGCCGCTGGCCCAAGACCGGCGGCTTTTTCATTTCCATGCGCTTCCGGTCCGGCCCTTTGCAGAAAGAAAGAGCCATGCCCATCCAGACCGAGAACCTGCATATCGCCGCATTGCGCCCCCTGCCCGCCCCGGCCGCCCTGGCCGCATCCCTGCCGCGGGACGAAGCGGTCTCCCGCACCGTCGCCGACAGCCGCGCCGCCATCCGCGCCATCCTGGCCGGGCGCGACGACCGGCTGCTGGTCGTCGCCGGCCCCTGTTCGGTCCATGACCCGGCGGCGGCGCTGGATTACGCCGCGCGCCTGGCCGAGATGCGCCACGCGCTGTCCGACCGGCTGGAGATCGTCATGCGGGTCTATTTCGAAAAGCCGCGCACGACCGTCGGCTGGAAGGGGCTGATCAACGATCCGCATCTGGACGGCTCGGACCGGATCGAGGACGGGCTGCCCCTGGCCCGCCGCCTGCTGCTGGAGATCAACCGCATGGGCCTGCCGGCGGCGACCGAGTTCCTGGACCCGATCCTGCCGCAATACTTCGCCGACCTGATCGCCTGGGGCGCGATTGGCGCGCGCACCACGGAAAGCCAGATCCATCGCCAGCTGGCCTCGGGCCTGTCCTGCCCGGTGGGGTTCAAGAACGGCACCGACGGCGGGGTGCAGGTGGCGCTGGACGCGATCCGCTCGGCTTCGCGGCCGCACAGCTTTCCCGCGATCACCGCCGAAGGGCGCGCGGCCATCGCCACGACCACCGGCAACGATGCCTGCCACGTCGTGCTGCGCGGCGGCCATGACGGGCCGAATTACGGCGCCGACCATGTCGCGGCAGTGGCGGCGGCTGCGGCCAAGGCGGGGATCGAGCCCGGTATCGTCATCGACGCCAGCCACGCCAACAGCGACAAGGATCCCGCCCGACAGCCGGAGGTGATCGCCGATGTCGCGGCTCGGATCCGCACGGGCGACAGCCGCATTCGCGGGGTCATGCTGGAAAGTCATCTGGTGGCGGGGCGGCAGGATCTGCGGCCCGGCCAGGTGCCGGTCTATGGCCAGAGCATCACCGACGGCTGCCTGGGCTGGGAGGACAGCCGCGCGCTGCTCCTGAACCTTGCCGGGGCCGCGGCGACGCGGCTGCGCTGCGCCGCCTGAAGCTGATAGGCGGGCGGCCAGCCTACCCGTCCCCTTCCTTCAGCCCCGGATGCCGGTGGCGAACATCGGCCCGCCGCGCCAGCGCGGGAAGCCATAGCCGTGGATTTCCACCAGATCGATGTCGGCGGGCGCCTGGGCGATGCCTTCGTCCAGGATCGCCTGTCCCTCGGCAGCCATCTCGGCCACAAGGGCCTGCGCGATCTGGTCGCGGCTCATCGCTGCGCCGGGCGCGATTTCGCGGGCCAGCAACTCTGCCACCGAGGCCGAGGGCTGCGGCTTGCGCTCACCCGGGGCATAGTCATACCAGCCGCCGCCGGTCTTTTGCCCCTTGCGGCCCGCGCGCACCAGAATGTCGCCCAGCGTCTCGGCCACGTCCTGCCCTGCCGCCCGCGCGCCCTCGCGTTGCAGGAAGGCGATGTCGAGCCCGCCCAGATCCTGCGCCTCGAACGGACCCATGGCAAAGCCGTGGCCGCGCATGGCGGCGTCGATTTCGGCAATCGGCACGCCCTTGCGGACCAGCGCCTCGGCCGCCGCGCGATAGCGTTTCAGGATGCGGTTGCCGATGAAGCCCTCGCAGATGCCGGCGCGGACCGGGATCTTTTTCAGCGCCCGGGCAAGCGCGAAGCCGGTGGCCAGCGTGCGGTCCGAGGTTTCCGGCACCGGCACGATCTCCAGGAGCTTCATCACATTGGCCGGGCTGAAGAAATGCAGGCCGATGAAGCGGCCGGGATTGGGCAGCCCCTCGGCGATGGCGCGCGGGTCGAGATAGGAGGTATTGGTCGCCAGCACCGCATCCGGGCGGCAGGCCCGGGCGAGTTGCTCGAACACGGCGCGCTTGACGCCGATTTCCTCGAACACCGCCTCGATGACCAGGTCGGCATCGGCCAGCGCGGCGTAATCGGTCGTCCCGGCGACGCCCGCCAGCCGGTCTGCGGCCTGCGCCTCGGTCAGCTTGCCGCGCCGCACCGCGCCGTCGAAGATGCCGCGCAGGTTGGCCATGCCGCGCGCCACCGCCTCGTCGTCGCGCTCGACCAGCACCACCGGCAGGCCGGCGTCGCGCAGGGCCGCGGCAATGCCGGCGCCCATGGTGCCGCCGCCGATCACCGCCGTGCGGCGCAGGGGCAAGGGCTCCACGTCGCGCAATGCAGCCGGGCGCGGCGCGGCACGCTCGGCAAAGAAGACGTGGCGCAGCGCCGCCGCCTGATCCGAGCCGCGCAGTTCCAGGAAGGTTTCGCGCTCAAAGGCCATGGCCTCGGCAAAGCCCGCCTCGGCCGCCTTGCGCAGACAGGCGAGCGCCCGCAGCGGCGCGGCGGCACCCTTGGCGACCTTGGCCACGGCTTTCTCCTGCTCGGCCCAGAACTCGGCATCCGGCGCGGCGACAGGCCGGGACGAGGCAGGTTCGGGCAGCGGCCGGGTCAACGCCTGCCGCGCGAAGGTCACGGCGCCTTCCAGCAGATCGCCCTGGATCACCGCATCGACCAACCCGGCCTCGGCGGCTTTCGCCGCGCGCATGGGCCGGCCCGAGGTCACCAGATCGACCGCCGCCGGAACACCCACCACGCGGGGCGTGCGCACCGTGCCGCCGGCGCCGGGAACGATGCCGAGGCTCACCTCGGGCAGGCCCAGCGAGGCATCCGGGACCGCCACGCGGAACCGGCACCCCAGCGCGACCTCCAGCCCGCCGCCAAGCGCCGAGCCGTGGATCGCGGCGGTCCAGGGCTTCTGCGCGCCCTCGATCCGCGCGACCAGATCGGGCAGGTGCGGCGGGACCGGCGGCTTGCCGAATTCGGTCACGTCGGCCCCGGCGATGAAGGTGCGGCCGGCGCAGACCAGCACCACCGCCGCGACCGAGGCGTCGGCGTCCAGCGTGTCCGCGGCATCCCACAGTCCCTGCCGCAGAGCCGCGGACAGTGCGTTGACGGGCGGGTTGTCCACGGTGACGACAGCGATTTCCCCTTGGCGGGCAATGGTTACGGTCATTTCCTCATATCCCCAGATAGGCTTCGCGGATGCGCGGATCGGCGATCAGTTCCCCGGCCGGACCCTGCATGGTGATCTGGCCGGTTTCCATCACATAGCCGCGGTCGGCGATCTTCAAGGCACCGAATGCGTTCTGCTCGACCAGCAGCACGGTGACGCCAAGCGCCTTGAGCCCGCTGACCACGTCGAAGATCTGCTGGACGATGATCGGCGCCAGACCCATCGACGGCTCGTCCAGAAGCAGGCAGGACGGCCGCCCCATCAGCGCCCGCGCCATGGCCAGCATCTGCTGCTGGCCGCCCGACAGGCCGCCGGCGGCAAGGTTGCGCTTTTGCTTCAGGATCGGGAACATCTGGAAGGCGTCTTCCATGTCCTTTTCCACCCGGTCGTCGCTGTAGAGAAAGGCACCGAGGCGCAGGTTCTCCTCGACCGTCAGGTTGGTGAAGATCTGCCGCCCCTCGGGCGATTGCGCCAGCCCCCGCGCCAGCCGTTTGAAGGCCGGCACCGGGGTCAGCGGCTCGCCGCGGAAGGTGATGGTGCCGGCCGAGACCGGCTGCACGCCCGACAGGCAGCGCAGCAGCGTGGTCTTGCCCGCGCCGTTGGCGCCGACCACGGTGACGATCTCGCCGGAATCGACATGCAGGTCGATGCCGTGCAAGACCTCGATGCGCCCATAGCGCGAGCGCAAGCCCTCAACCGTCAGCATCGGCACCCTCCTCGGTTCCCAGATAGGCGGCGATCACCGCCGGGTTGCGGCTGACCTCGGCCGGCGAGCCCTCGGCGATCTTTTCGCCATGGTCCAGCACCACGATGTGGCTGGAGATGCGCATGACCATCTTCATGTCGTGCTCGACCAGCAGGATGGCGGTGCCGGATGCCGCGACCTCGGCGATCAGGTGGTCGATCTCCTCGGTCTCGACGGCGTTGCAGCCCGCCGCCGGCTCGTCCAGCAACAGCACCTTGGGCTTCATCGCCAGCGCGCGGGCGATCTCCAGCCGCTTGAGCGAGCCATAGGACAGGTTCCCCGCCTCGCGATCCGCCGCGCGCTCCAGCCCGACGCGGGCCAGAAGCGCGCGCGCGCCCGCATCGGCCGCCCGCGCCCGGCGGCGCGAGGACGGCAGATGCAGGAGATCCGCCAGGACCGGCCCCTTTTCCTGCAAGTGAAAGCCCGAGATGGCGTTTTCCAGCACCGTCATGTTCTGGAATATCTGCAGGTTCTGGAAGGTGCGCGACATGCCCCGCTGCGCCAGCCGGAACGGCGCCATGCCGGTCACGTCCTCGCCCTCCAGCACCACGCGGCCCAAGCCGGGCCGATAGACGCCCGAGATCATGTTGAACAGCGTGGTCTTGCCGGCGCCGTTCGGGCCGATGACCGAGACGATCTCGCCCGGCTCGACCTTGAAGCTGACATCATGCACGGCCTTGATGCCGCCGAAGCTGATGCCCAGACCCTCGACCGAAAGCAGCGTCATTCGCCCCTCCCCCTCAGCTTGCGCAGGACCGAGGGCAAGAGCCCTTCCCGCAGGAAGATCATCACCAGCATCATCACGAGGCCGAGGACGAGTTGCTCGTATTCGGCAAAGACGGTCAGCGCCTGCGGCAGCAGCGTCAGGATGCCGGCGCCGAAGATCGCGCCCAGGACCGAACCGGCCCCGCCCAGCACAGCCATGGTCACCATCTCGATCGAATGCATGAAGCCGGCGACGTCGGGGGTGATGAACTTGTTCTGAAGCGCCACCAGAGAGCCCGCGACCGAGGCATAGACGGCCGAGATGACAAAGGCCTGCAGCTTGACCCGCGCCACGTCGATCCCCACCGTGCCGGCGGCGATTTCCGAGCCGTGCAGCGCGCGCAGCGCCCGGCCGCTGGGGCTTTGATGCAGGTTCAGCGCGATCCAGGCGCCGATCAGCAGCGCGATGCCGCAGAAGAAATACCAGAACTGGCCGTTGGTCAGGTCCAGCCCCCAGTCCTTGAGCAGCCCGCGCAGGCCCAGCTCGGGCACCGCGATGCCGTCGGGACCGCCGGTGAGCCGGCGCTCGTTGTTCAGCACCATCGAGACGAGGATGCCGAAGCCCAGCGTGGCCACGGCCAGGTAATAGCCCTTGAGCCGCAGGATCGGCCGGCCGACCAGATAGGCCAGCACGCCCGAGATCGCCGCGCCCAGCACCACGGCCAGCGAAGGATGCAGGCCCAGATGCGTCGGCGCCAAGGCGCAGGCATAGCCGCCGATACCGGCGAAACCGGCATGGCCCAGGCTGATCTGCCCGGCATAGCCGGTCAGGATGACGATGCCGGTCACGGCCAGCCCGTTGACGAAGATCAGTGCGCCGACCCGGTAGTAATAGCCCGAGGGAAAGAAAAAGGGCGTCACCGCGATCAGCGCGGCCAGCACCAGCAACGTGGCGGATTTGGCGGTCAGTCTCGGCATCACACCCGCTCCGTCGATTTGCGGCCGAACAGGCCCTGCGGCATGAAGAACAGGACCAGCAGGATCACGACGAATGCCGCCGCCTCCTTGTAGGTCGAGGACAGGTAGCCCGCCGTCAGCGCCTCGATCAGCCCGATCAGGAAGCCGCCGGCCAGCGCGCCCTTGGGATTGCCCATGCCGCCCAGCATGGCACCGGCAAAGCCCTTCAGCGCAAAGCCGATGCCGACATTGTAGGCGGTCAGCGTGATCGGCGTCGCCAGCACCCCCGCCAGGGCACCGATCCCGGCCGAAAGCGCAAAGGACAGCGTCATGACGAAATTCGTGTTGATGCCGACAAGCTGGGCCGCGAGCCGGTTGTTCGAGGTCGCCAGCACCGCCCGGCCCAGCAGCGTGCGGGTGAAGAACAGCCACAGGCCGGCAAAGACCACCAGCGCGCCGCCGATCACCCACAGGCTTTGCGGTTGGATCGTCGCGCCGCCGATGCGCAGCGGCGTGTCGCCCGAAAAGGCCGGGAAGCTGTGGATCTGCTTGTCGAACACCAGCTGCGCCGCGCCTTGCAGAAAGACCGAGGCGCCGATGGTGATGATGATGAGCGAGACGACGGGCGCGCCGCGCGCCGGCTCGATGGCCAGCTTGTTGATCGCGACCCCCAGCGCGGCGGTGGCGACGATGGCGATCAGCGCCGCCAGCGGCAGCGGCAGCCCGGCAACATGGGCAAACCATGTGATCATGCCGCCCAGCATGACGAACTCGCCCTGGGCGAAGTTCACCACATCCGAGGCGTTGTAGATGATCGTGAAACCAAGGGCGACCAGCGCATAGACCGCGCCCACCGTCAGCCCTGAAAACAGGAATTGCAAAAGTTCAGACATGCCGAGGCTCTCTGGCTGGGCTCTCCCGAGCGGGCGGAAGCGGTCCCCTTGCGGGGACCGCGCGGGTTCATTCGACGATGGACCAGCTGCCGTCCTTGACCTCCAGCATGCGGAAGGCCGACAGGTCCAGGCCCAGATGGTCCTCGGGCGACATGGTGTAGATGCCGGTCGTGCCCGCCAGCCCCGAGGTCTGCTCCAGCGCATCGCGGATCGCCGCCGGCTCGGCCGAGCCGGCGCGCGTCACCGCATCGACCAGCAGCGCGAAGCCGTCATGGGCATAGCCGCCGAAGGTGCCGACCGGCTCCTTGAACTTGCCCTCGAAGGCGGCCTTGTAGGCGGTGACCACCGGCTTTTGCGGATCGTCCTCGGCCAGCAGGTCCGCGACCAGCAGCGCGGTGCCGGGCAGGCGCACGCCCTCGGCGGCCGCCTTGCCGGCCAGCTCGATGAACCCGTCCGAAGCGACGCCATGCGACTGGTAAAGCGGCAGCTCGATGCCCAGCTGGCGATAGTTGCGCGTCACGATGGACGGGCCCTGTCCGAAGCCCGGGTTCAGCACTGCCTGCACGCCCGCGGTGTTGCGGATCTTGGTCAGCTGCGCCGTCATGTCGGCGTCCTTGGGATCATAGGTCTCGTCCGCGGCGATCTCGATGCCGTATTCGCCGACCACGTCCTTGCACTGCGCCTGCATCGAGGCGCCGAAGCCGTCGGTGCCCGAGATCATGCCGATTTTCTGGATGCCGCTTTTCCGCATGTCCTCGAAGATCTTCTGGCAGGCCATGCGGTCGGTATGCGGCGTCTTGAAGGTAAAGGGCTTGACCGGCTGGATGATGTCGATGGCACCGGCCAGCGAGATGAAGGGGATCTCGGCATCCTCGGCCACCGACAGGATCGACATCGAGGTGCCGGTGGTGGTGCCGCCGATGATGGCCTGCACCTCGTCGTCCTCGATCAGGCGGGTCGCGAAGGTGCGCGCCTTGTTGGCGTCGCCGCCGTCGTCATAGAGCACCAGCGCGATCTGCTCGCCGTTGATGCCGCCCTTGGCGTTGGTTTCCTCGACCAGCATTTCCAGCGTCTTGGCCTCGGGATCGCCGAGGAAGGCGGCGGGGCCCGTCGCGGAAACCGAGGCGCCGATCTTGATCTCGGCACTGGCGGCCCCGGCCAGCCCAAGCGCGATCAGCGCGGCCGGAACGGTCGTCGTCAGGGTCTTTTTCATGGTGCGTCTCCTCCCAGAGAACTAGTTGACTTGGGTTGGGTCAGGCCGCCACCGGCCGGCGCCACATGGCACGCCGGAACCGGCTGGCGACGAAGGCGGTGTCGGTCAGGCAGGCATTGCCGGCCGGGTTGGCGCCGGTGACGTGGAAATCGCTGAAGGCCGCCGATTGGTTGACATAGATATTGCCGGTCAGGTTCACCGACAGGTTGACGCCGGCCGCGGCAAAGGCTTGCGCGGCGCAGGCAATGCGCGCTTCGTCCCGGTCGTAGAGCGCGGCTGTGATCGCGCCCTTGCGCCGCGCCAGATCGGTGGCGCGGGCGATGGCGGCATCGGCATCCTTCACCGCGACGACGAAGGCGACGGGGCCGAAGCATTCCCGCTCGCAGGCCGGATCGCCGTCCCGCATCGCCAACAGCAGCGGGGTCGCGGTGCGCCCCTGCCCCAGCGGCGCCGAATCGCGCAGCACCCGCCCAAGCCCGCGCGCCTGCTGCACGCGCTCCAGCGTCGCCTGGTTGGCGATGGCACCGCAGATACCGGCCGCCCGGGCCGGATCGGCCAGCAATGCGTCGATGGCCGCGGCCAGCGCCAGCCCGACCTCATCGAAGCTCTTGCGGCCCTGGTCGGTATCGATGCCGCCTTCCGGGACATAGATATTTTGCGGCGCGGTGCACATCTGCCCGGAATAAAGCGCCAGCGAAAAGGCCAGGTTGGCGCACATGCCGGCGAAATCGTCGGTGGCGGCGATGGTGACGGTGTTCACGCCGGCCTCTTCGGTGAACAGCTGCGCCTGCGTCGCGTGGCCGCGCAGCCAGTCCCCGAAAGCGGCCGAGCCGGTATAGTCGATCAGCCGCACCGCCGGTTGGGTCGCAAGCTGCTGCGTGATCTCGGCCCCGCGCTCGTCCACGGCCAGCAGCACCGAATCGGAGGGCAGCCCGGCCTCGGCCAGCACCTCGCGCAGCACGCGCACCGTCAGTGCCAGCGGCAGGATGGCGGCGGGATGCGGCTTTACGATCACCGGATTGCCGGTGGCGAGGCTGGCGAAGATGCCGGAATAGCTGTTCCAGGTCGGGAAGGTGTTGCAGCCGATCGCCAGCGACAGGCCCGCCGGCACGATCGACCAGTGCTTTTCCAGCAGGATCGGCGCCGCCTTGCCCTGCGGCTTTTCCCAGCGTGCCTGCGGGGCAAAGCGGGTCATCTCGTCCCAGGCCATCGCCACCGCCTCAAGCCCGCGGTCCTGCGCATGCGGCCCGCCCGCCTGGAAGGCCATGGCAAAAGCCTGCCCGGTGGTGTGCATCGTGGCATGGCCCATCAGGAAGCTGACGCGGTTGAGCCGCGCCAACGCCTCAAGGCAGACACCCACCCGCGCCTCGGGGCTGGCCGATGCCAGCGCCGGCTGCACCGCCTGCGCCGCCGCGACCAGTGTCTGGGCATCGGCGGCCGGATAGGTGATTCCCAAGGCGCCGCCAAAGGGCGACACCTCGGCGCCCAGTTGCCGCTGATTCGGATGCCCGGGCAGATCGAAGGCGGCATTGCGCAGCGCCTCGAACCCCGCCTGGCCGTCCTCGCGCGCGGTTTCGCCATAGATCTTGCCGCTTGGAATCTCGGGAAACGGGCTCCAGAATGCGCGTTGGCGCAGCGCATCCAGCGCGGCGTCCAGCATCGGCCGATGGCGGTCGAAAAATTCTGTCACGGCGTTCCCCCTCACCTTGCCAGATTATCATTGACCGGCCGGTCGGTTTATGCAACAAAAATTTTCAGGGAGCCTCGGAAAACGGGGCAAGGGAGTTTTACCGATGACGGAAACCGTCCTGGCGGCCTTGGCCGACGGCGTGCTGACGCTGACGCTCAATCGCCCCGACAAGCTGAATTCCTTCAACGAAGAGATGCACCTGGCGCTGCGCGCCGGCATCCAGCGCGCCCATGACGATGCGGCGGTGCGGGCGGTGCTGCTGACCGGCGCCGGGCGCGGCTTTTGCGCCGGGCAGGACCTGGGCGACCGCGACCCGCGCAAGGGCGGTCCCGCCCCCGACCTGGGCCAGACGCTGGAGACCTTCTACAACCCGACGCTGCGGCTGATCCGGGCGCTGGAAAAGCCGGTGGTCTGCGCGGTCAATGGCGTCGCGGCCGGGGCCGGGGCCAATATCGCCTTCGCCTGCGACATCGTGCTGGCGGCGAAATCGGCGAAGTTCATCCAGGCCTTCTCGAAGATCGGGCTGATCCCGGACGCGGGCGGCACCTTCAGCCTGACCCGCATCCTGGGCGAGCCGCGCGCCAAGGCGCTGGCCCTGACGGCCGAGCCGCTGATGGCGGAAAAGGCCGCCGATTGGGGCCTGATCTGGAAAGCCGTGGACGACGAGGCGTTGATGGACGAGAGCCGGGCGCTGGCCGCGTCCCTTGCCGCGGGTCCGACGCTGGGGCTGGGCCTGACCAAGCGGCTGATCCAGGCCGCCGCCACCAACAGCCTGGACGAACAGCTGGACATGGAGCGCGACTGCCAGCGGCAGGCCGGCCGCAGTGCCGATTATGCCGAGGGCGTCACCGCCTTCCTGGAAAAGCGCAAGCCGGAGTTCAGGGGACAATGAAAGACGCATCCATGAAACCCGTTTCCCAGATGACCCCGCAGGAACTGGCCGAAGCTTCGGCCAAGGCGATGTGGAACGACGATTCCGCCAGCCAGCGGCTGGGCATGAGCCTGGACCATATCGCCCCTGGCGAGGCGACGCTTTCCATGACCATCACCGATGCCATGTCGAACGGGCACGGCAATTGCCATGGCGGCTATATCTTCACGCTCGCCGACAGCGCCTTTGCCTTTGCCTGCAACAGCTACAACCAGCTGGTGGTCGCGCAGCATTGCTCGGTCACCTATCTGCTGCCGGGCCGCATCGGCGACCGGCTGACGGCAGAGGCGCGCGAGGTCTCGCGCCGCGGCCGCTCGGGCATCTACGACATCCGCATCACCAACCAGGACGGCCAGCACGTGGCCGAGTTCCGCGGCCATTCCCGCACCGTCAAGGGCACCCATCTGCCGGTCGAATCCTGACCGCAACCCATCGCAAGGGGAGGAATCCATGCACCCACTGGCACCCGAAAGGAAAGAGCTGGACCCGATCGAGATCGCCTCGCGCGACGAGATCGAGGCCCTGCAATTCCACCGCATGAAGCGGTCGCTGAAGCACGCTTTCGAGAATTCGCCCTTCTACCGCAACCGCTTCATCGAGCACGACGTCCATCCCGAGGACCTGAAGTCGCTGACCGACATCGCGAAATTCCCCTTTACCGGCAAGCAGGACCTACGCGACACCTATCCCTTCGGGATGTTCGCCGTGCCGCAGTCCAAGCTGGTGCGCATCCACGGCTCGTCCGGCACCACCGGCAAGCCGACCGTGGTGGGCTATACCCAGGCCGACATCGACCATTGGGCGAACCTGATCGCCCGCTCGATCCGCGCTGCCGGCGGCCGGCCGGGCGACATCCTGCACAACGCCTATGGCTACGGGCTGTTCACCGGGGGCCTTGGCGCGCATTACGGGGCCGAACGGCTGGGCTGCACCGTGGTGCCGATCTCGGGCGGCATGACCGAGCGGCAGGTGACGCTGATCGACGATTTCAAGCCGCGCATCATCATGGTGACGCCCAGCTACATGCTGTCGATCCTGGACGAGTTCCGCCGCCAGGGCCTGGACCCGCGGCAATCCTCGCTGAAGATCGGCATCTTCGGCGCCGAACCCTGGACCAACGCCATGCGGCAGGAGATCGAAGAGGCGTTCGACATGCACGCCGTCGACATCTACGGCCTTTCCGAGGTGATGGGTCCCGGCGTCGCCATGGAATGCGTCGAGACCAAGGACGGGCTGCATATCTGGGAGGATCATTTCTATCCCGAGATCATCGACCCGGTCACGGGCGAGGTGCTGCCGGACGGCGAGATCGGCGAGCTGGTCTTTACCACGCTGACCAAGGAAGGGCTGCCGATGGTGCGCTATCGCACCCGCGACCTGACCCGCCTGCTGCCCGGCACCGCGCGTTCCATGCGCCGGATCGAAAAGATCACGGGCCGCAGCGACGACATGATCATCCTGCGCGGCGTCAACGTCTTCCCGACCCAGATCGAGGAGCAGATCCTGAAATGCCAGGGCCTCGCGCCGCATTTCCAGATCGAACTGAGCCGCTCGGGCCGCATGGACAGCATGACCGTGCATGTCGAATGCGCCCCCGACATGACCGACGAGGCCGCCCGCGCCAAATCCGCCAAGGAGCTGGCGCATCACATCAAAAGCGTGGTCGGCGTCTCGACCCGGATCGAGGTCAAGGACCCCAACGCCATTGCCCGTTCGGAAGGCAAGGCCAAGCGGGTGCTTGACAACCGGCCCAAGACATGATGCCGCATCGCGGCAACCAGCATGACATGCGGTCGCAAACCCGCTAAGTCGTTAGGGGGCCGCGTGCCCCCTTGTTTTTCTCGCCTCTCGACTGCGGGCGAACAAATGATCTGATGAGGATGGCATGGCTCGGACACGGGCAGTGGATTTCGAGGAAAAGCAACGCGGCCTTCTGGACAAGGCGGCCGAGGTCTTTGCCGAACTGGGCATGGAAAAGGCATCCATGGCGCAGATCGCCGCACACAGCCAGGTGTCCAAGGCGCTGCTTTACCATTACTATCCCAGCAAGGACGCGCTGATCTTTGCCATCATCATCACCCATCTGGAAGAGCTCGACGCGGCCATCGAGGAAACCGACGATCCCGGCCTGCCGCCGCAGCAGCGCCTGCGCCAGCTGGTGGGCACGGTGCTGGAGCGTTATCGCGGCGCGGACAACCAGCACAAGGTGCAGCTGAACGCCACCCCTGCCCTGGGCGACGAGCAGAAGGCCGAGATCCTTGGCGTCGAGCGGCGCATCGTCAAGCGCTTCGCCGCCGTCCTGCGCGAGATCAACCCCGACCTGGACGATCCGCAGCGCCCGCTGCTGACCCCGGTGACCATGTCGCTGTTCGGGATGATGAACTGGGTCTACATGTGGTTCCGCGACGGCGGCCGCATCACGCGCGAGGATTACGCCGACGTGGCGACGACGCTGATCCTCGAGGGCATCAAGGCCGTGCGGTGAAGCGGCCCCGGCGCGCCGGCGGTTGACGAGGGCGGCAGGTTTGCGGGACAATGCAGTCACTTGCCGTCCCACCAGATCTGTCGGAAGATCTTTGCCTGCTTACTCTCTCTAGGGAACTCGATGCGCTTACATATCGGAGACGCGATGTTTATCCCCGGAGGAGATTCGATCCCACGCGGCCACCTTATTTGGCCCGTCAACTGCCCTATGCCGATCATAAAAAAACTCGTTTCAGATCAAGAGTATCGCGGTGAGTGCCGCGTTGCGGACCAAGGAACGACCGCTTATGTTGGTCCCGCGCTCGTGAAGCGCAGGAAGCAGTATGGCAGCGATCTTCTCGTGGTACTTCTGCCTGATGTCGATGTCGGCCAATTATCTTCCAAGGCAGTAATCGACCTTGATCCCGATTCCCTCAAATGACCGCGTTGGGCTCAAATCCGCCTGACAGGATCGGATACCAAAAGACAAGGTTCGGACGCTTCCACCCGCCTGGCGCTGGGGCGGTGCCGAAGCACCGCCCCTTCATCTCACTCCGCCGCCTGCGCCAGCGGCCATTCCTTGGCCACCATGGTCAGCACGTCGTATTGCGCCACGACCTCGCCCTTCTGGTTGGTGACCTGGCAATCCCAGCGCACCTCGCCATGGCCGGCATTCTCGCGCGGGTTGATCTCCTTGCAGGTCAGCCGCACCTGCAAGCTGTCGCCGAAATAAACCGGGGTCAGGAAGCGCAGGTTGTCCACGCCGTAATTGGCCAGAACCGGGCCGGGGTTCGGCTCGACGAACAGGCCCGCTGCAAAGCTGGCGATCAGGTAGCCATGCGCCACGCGGTCGTCAAAGAACGGGTTCGCCTTGGCCGCCGCCTCGTCCATATGGGCATAGAAGGTGTCGCCGGTGAAATGCGCGAAATGCTCGACATCCTCGCGGGTGACGGTGCGCTTGGCCGTGACCAACTGGTCGCCGATGCGCAACTCGGCCAGCGACTTGCGGAAGGGGTGGATGCCCTGCTGCGCATCCGCGCCCTCGATCCAGCGCCCCGTGACCGCCGACAAGAGCCGCGGCGCACCCTGCACCGCCGTGCGTTGCATGTAATGCTTGACACCGCGGATGCCGCCCATCTCTTCACCGCCGCCGGCGCGACCCGGACCGCCATGGACCAGCGGCGCCAGGGGCGAGCCATGCCCGGTCGAGGACTTGGCCGAGGCCCGGTTGCCGATCATCACCCGGCCATGCCACGGCGCCACGCCCAGAACCGCCTGCTCGGCGACCTCGGGATCGTCGGTAAAGACCGATGTGACCAGCGAGCCCTTGCCCAGCCGCGCCAGCGCCACCGCCTCGTCCAACTCGTCATAGGGCATGACCGTGGAGACGGGACCGAACGCCTCGACCTCATGCACAGCCGCGGCCTCGAAGGGCTTGGCGGCATACATCAGCACCGGGTTCAGGAAGGCGCCCTTGGCGGCATCGCCCGAGGTCACGCGCACCGCGTCCGGGTCGCCGGCGACGATCTCGGCCGCGGCCTGCAGGTCGCGGATGCGCTCGCGCACTTCCTCGCGCTGGTCGAGGCTCGCGAGCGGACCCATGCGCACCCCCTCGTCGCCCGGCAGGCCAAGCGCGGTCTTGCCCAGCCGCTCGTCCAGTGCGGCAACCAGCGCATCGACCTGCGCGCGGGGCGCGATAACGCGGCGGATGGCGGTGCATTTCTGCCCGGCCTTGACCGTCATCTCGCGCGCGACCTCGCGCACGAACAGGTCGAACTCGGGCGTGCCCGCCACCGCATCCGGCCCCAGGATCGAGGCGTTCAGGCTGTCCGCCTCCATGGTGAAGCGCACGGAATTGGCGACGATCGCCGGATGGGACTTGAGCTTGCGCCCGGTCCAGGCCGAGCCGGTGAAGGTCACGGCGTCCTGTTCGGTCACATGATCCAGAAGATCGCCGACCGAACCGCAGATCAGTTGCAGCGCGCCTTCCGGCAGGATGCCGGTCTGGACGATGCGGCGCACCATCAGCTCGGTCAGATAGGCGGTCTGGCTGGCGGGTTTCACCAGGCAGGGCACGCCGGCCAGCAGCGTCGGCGCGATCTTTTCCAGCATCCCCCAGATCGGAAAGTTGAAAGCGTTGATATGCACCGCGACACCGTGCAGCGGCGTCAGGATATGCTGGGCGCTGAAGCTGCCGTCTTTGGACAGCGGCTCGACCTCGCCATCGGTCAGCACGCGGGTGTTGGGCAGTTCGCGGCGCCCCTTGGAGGCATAGGTCAGCATGGTGCCGATCCCGCCCTCGATATCGACCCAGCCGTCGGTACGGGTGGCGCCGGTATGCAGGCTTTCGGCGTAGAATTCCTCTTTCTGCGCCATCAACGCCAGGCCCAGGGCCTTGAGCATGCCGGCGCGTTCGTGAAACGACATGGCGCGCAGCTTCGGCCCGGCCACGTCGCGGCCATGGGCCAGCGCGGCGGCAAAGTCGATGCCGCTTGAATCGATCAGGGCGACCGGCTCGCCGGTGGCGGCATCCAGCAGGGTCTGGCCTTGCTGGCTGCCGGGGGTCCAGCGGCCGCAGACATAGCTTTCAAGACGGCGCGGAGTGGTCATTGGCGTTTCCTTGGTCAGTCTTCGTTTTGGTCAGGCGGCAGGCCGCGCCCCAAGGGACGCGGCCGACGGCGCCGATTAGAGGCCGAGCGCGGCCAGATGTTCCGAGGCCAGCGCCTCCCAGCGGGCCAGCAGCGCCTCGTTCGGACTGTGGCGCAGGCCAAAGCGCGCCAGCGTGTCGTAGCGGTCCGAATGGGTCAGGCCGAAGCCCGCCGCGACGCGGGGCCGCCAATAGGCGACGGCGGCGCGGGCTTCCTCGCGCCCCTCTTCGGTCGCAGCGATCTGCTCCAGCCCCTCAAGACCCAGCTCGGCATGACGCGCCTCGCGCGGGGCGATCTCGCGGAACACCTCGGCCAAGGGGCCGTAGGAGACGCGGGTCAGCTCGGTCATCTGCACCCCGGTCGCCAGCCCTTGCAGCACGTTCATCACCACCGCATCGGTCCAGCCGGCGACGGGATAGTGGAACACCGACAGCCGCATGTCGCCGGGCCGGCGCGCGGTGCCCAGATCGGCATCCCGCTCGACCCGCGCGGCCCAGTCGTGGCTGGTCTGGTAGCGCGCGACATCGGTGCCGAACTCGCCCATCACCCGCAGCACGCGCTCGGCATGATCGGCCTTTTCCAGCGTGATGCGGCTGGCGGCGATGCGCTCCTTGATGCCGGGGGCGAAGTTGATCGCATTGGCAAAGCCGGCCGAGGCGGCAAGCTCGCTGTCGACAAAGGACGACATCAGCCGCAAAAGCTCGCCGCGATAGCGGGCGGGCACGTTGCCGGGCGCGGTCAGAACGCCGCCCTGCGCCAGATAGTCCTCGATATTCATGGTGTCGGACATCGGTTCCTCCCCTGCGCCCTGATCATTCGTCATAGGTGACGACCACGCGGTCGCTGATCGGATAGGCCTGGCAGCTCAGCACATAGCCGGCGCGGACCTCGTAATCCTCCAGCGCGTGGTTCACGGCCATCTCGACCTCGCCCTCCACCACCTTGCAGCGGCAGGTCGAACAGACGCCCGCCTTGCAGGAATAGGGCGCGTCCATGCTGTTGGCCAAGGCCGCCTCCAGGATCGTCTCGCCCTCGCGCGGCATCTGGAAGCTGCGGGTGGCGCCGTCCAGCGTCACCGTGGCGGCAACGCCCTCGCCGGCCTTGACCGCCTCGCGCGAGACGGCGCGGGCCTTGGCCCGGCCCGGCTGGCTGGAGGCGAAAAGCTCGAACTTGATCTGTTCGTCGCGCAGCCCGTGTTCGCGCAGACTTGCCGCCACGGTCAGCATCATCGGCTCGGGCCCGCAGATGAAGGCGGTATCCACGGCCTCGGCATCCAGCCAATGCTGGAACATCGCCGCCATCTTGCCCTCGTCGATGCGGCCGGTGAACAGGTCGATCTCCTGCCCTTCCTGCTCCAGCACATGGATCACCGAGAACCGGCCGAGATGCAGGTTCTTCAGATCCTCCAACTCCTCGCGGAACATGATGGTGTTGATCTGGCGGTTGGCATAGACCAGCGTGAACCGCGAGCGCGGCTCGCGCGCCAAGACGGTCTTGATGATCGACAGGACCGGCGTGATGCCCGAGCCGGCGGCAAAGCCCAGATACTGCTTTTCCGCCCCGGGATCGATCGGGGTAAAGAACTTGCCCATCGGCGGCATCGCCTCGATCTCGTCGCCGGGCGCCAGGTTCTCGTTCACCCAGGTGCTGAAGGCACCGCCATCGACGCGCTTGATGCCGACGCGCAGCGCGCCCTCGTCCTTGCCGGCGCAGATCGAATAGGAGCGGCGCAATTCCTCGCCGTCGAAATCGCGGCGAAAGGTCAGGTATTGGCCCTGGGTAAAGTCGAACAGCGCGCGGTCCTCGTCGCGAGGGGCAAGGGTGACGACCACCGCGTCGCGCGTCTCGCGGCGCACGTCGGTGACCTTCAGCGGATGGAAGCGTGCCATGTGGGTATCCTTCCTGAAGCGGAGTGCCTTCTCAGAGGCATTTGAAATAGTCGAAGGGTTCCAGACAGTCCTTGCAGCGATAATTCGCCTTGCAGGGAGTCGAGCCGAACTGGCTGATCTTTTCGGTATTGGTCGAGCCGCAGCGCGGGCAGGCGATGGTCAGGTTCGCGCCGGTCATCCGGGCGATGCGTCCGGCCAGCACACCGTCCGCCGCCGTGCCGTCGATGGGCGGCGCGATGCCATAGGCACGCAGCTTTTCCCGCCCCGCCTCGGTGATCCAGTCGGTGGTCCAGGGCGGGGTCAGCTGGCGTTCCAGCCGCAGCTTTTCGATGCCGCGGCCGCGCAGCGCGGTCTCGATGTCCAGGTTGATGATGCTGGTCGCGGGGCAGCCGGAATAGGTCGGCGTGACCCTGACGACCAGCGTGTCGCCCTGCCATTCGACGCCGCGGATGATGCCCAGGTCGGTCAGGCTGATCACCGGGATCTCCGGGTCGGGCACCTCCGAAAGCCAGCCCCAGACCTCCTCGACGCTGGGATGGATCGCAGCGGCCATGGCGCTTTACCAGCTTGCGCCGGGATAGGCGCGTTGCAGGAACTGCATCTCGGCCAGGATATAGCCCAGGTGTTCGGTATGGATGCCCTGCTTGCCGCCCTTATGCGCAAAGTCGCTGTCTGGGATCTGCAAGGTCGCCTCGCCCAGCACATGGCGCAGCGTGGCGTCCCAGCCGGCACGCAGGCTGGCCGGATCGGGGGCGATACCGCGCGTGGCAAGCTCGGCGTCCTTGTCGTCGCCGATGAACATCTCGCCGGCATAGGGCCAAAGCGCGTCCAGCGCCTCCTGCATCCGGCGATGGCTTTCCTCGGTCCCGTCGCCCAGCCGCACCACCAGGTCGGACGAGCGCTCCAGGTGATAGGCCACCTCCTTGCCCGCCTTGGCCGCAATCTCGGCCACGCGCGGGTCCGACGAAGCCGCCAGCCCCTTCAACAACTCGTAGTGCCAGGCGTCGAACAGGAACTGCCGCATCAGCGTATGGCCGAAATCGCCGTTCGGACGCTCGCAGATCAGCAGGTTGCGGAAATCCCAGGCGTCGCGCAGATAGGCCAGGTCGTCGGCCGAGCGGCCCTGCCCCTCGACCTCGCCGGCCAGGCCCAGCCAAAGCTGCGTCTGGCCGATCAGGTCCAGCGCCACGTTGGCCAGCGCGATGTCCTCTTCCAGCGCCGGCGAATGGCCGCACCATTCGGACACGCGATGGCCAAGGACCAGCGCCGAGTCGCCGATGCGCAGCAGCATCTCGAAGAACGCCTCCTGCCCGGCATCGGGCTGGGGCACGGTCGGGTGGGCCGGATGGGCCTCGGCCTCGCGCCGGGCCAGTTCCGCCACCTGGGGCGTGGTCATGTCAGGCAGCGACGGCATCACATATGCCCCACTTCTTCGGGAATGTCGAAAAAGGTCGGGTGGCGATAGACCTTGGCGTTCGAAGGCTCGAAAAGCGGCCCCTTTTCCGAGGGGCTGGAGGCGGTGATCTGCGCCGAAGGCACGACCCAGATCGACACGCCTTCGTTGCGGCGGGTATAGACGTCGCGGGCGTTCATGATCGCCATTTCGGCGTCGGGCGCGTGCAGGCTGCCGACATGGCGGTGGTTCAGCCCGTGCTGGCCCCGGATGAAGACTTCCCAGAGCGGCCATTCCTTGGACATGGTTCTCTCCCTAAACTTGGTTGCGCCCCGAACCCCATTGACCGGCAGCGCTGTTCCTGGCGATTGCGGGCTTATTCGGCGGCTTGCGCGCGGCGGGCGGCGGCTTTCTCGGCATGCGCCATCAGCCCCTCGCGGAACCAGGCGCCGTCCTCCCAGGCCTTGACGCGAGCGCCCAGCCGGTCCTTGTTGCAAGGCCCGTTGCCGGCGATCACGTCGAAGAATTCCGACCAGTCCGGCTCGCTGAAATCGTAGCCGCCCTTTTCCTCGTTCCACTTCAGGTCCGGGTCGGGGACGGTCAGGCCCAGATACTCCGCCTGCGGCACGGTCTGGTCGACGAATTTCTGCCGCAACTCGTCATTGGTGTTGATCTTGATCTTCCAGGCCATGGACTGCGCCGAATGCACCGAGTCCTTGTCCGAAGGGCCGAACATCATCAGCGCCGGATACCAGAAGCGGTTCAGCGCGTCCTGCGCCATCCGCTTCTGCGCGAGGGTGCCCTCCGCAAGCTTCATCATCACCGCATAGCCCTGGCGCTGGTGGAAGCTTTCCTCCTTGCAGATGCGGATCATGGCGCGGGAATAGGGACCGTAGGAGGTGCGTTGCAGCGGCACCTGGTTCATGATCGCCGCGCCGTCGACCAGCCAGCCCACCGCGCCCATATCGGCCCAGGTCAGCGTCGGATAGTTGAAGATCGAGGAATATTTCATCTTGCCGGCATGCAGCAGCTCCATCAGCTCGTCGCGCGACACGCCCAGCGTCTCGGCCGCCGAATAGAGATACAGCCCGTGCCCGGCCTCGTCCTGCACCTTGGCCAGCAGGATCGCCTTGCGCTCCAGCGTGGGGGCGCGGGTGATCCAGTTGCCCTCGGGCAGCTGGCCGACGATCTCGCTATGCGCGTGCTGGCCGATCTGGCGGACCAGCGTCTTGCGGTAACCTTCGGGCATCCACTCCTTGGGCTCGATCTTCTCGCCGCGGTCGATGCGCTCCTGGAAGGCAATCTCCTGGGGGGTCATCTCCTCGCGGGCCTTCATCCCTTCGGACTTCACAAGCTGGGCATACATGGCAAACTTCTCCCTGGGTCAAACGCGTTCGATGATGAGGGCGATGCCCTGTCCCACGCCGATGCACATGGTGCAAAGCGCATAGCGCCCTCCGGTGCGATGCAACTGATACATCGCCGTCGTCACAAGCCGGGCCCCCGACATGCCAAGCGGATGGCCGATCGCGATGGCGCCGCCGTTCGGGTTCACATGGGCGGCATCGTCGGGCAGGCCAAGATCGCGCAGGGTCGCCAGCGCCTGGCTGGCGAAGGCCTCGTTCAATTCTATCACATCCATCTGCCCGATGGTCAGCCCCGCGCGCGCCAAGACCTTTTTCGCCGCCGGCGCCGGGCCGATGCCCATGATGCGCGGCTCGACGCCCGCCGCCGCCATGGCGACGATGCGCGCCTTCGGCACCAGGCCGTGCCGTTCCGCCGCCGCACCCGACAGGATCGCCAAGGCGGCAGCGCCGTCGTTCACGCCCGAGGCATTGCCGGCCGTCACCGTCAGGTCGGGACCGTTCACGCCCCTGAGCTTGGCCAGCGTCTCGGCCGTAGTGCCGGGGCGGGGATGCTCGTCGGTATCGACCACGACGGGCTCGCCCTTCTTCTGCGGCACGATGACCGGCACGATCTCGTCGGCAAAGACGCCCGCCTTCTGCGCCGCTTCCCAGCGGGCCTGGCTGCGGGCGGCGAAAGCGTCCTGATCGGCGCGGCTGATGCTGAAATCGGCGGCCACGTTGTCGGCGGTCTGGGGCATCGAGTCGATGCCGAACCGCGCCTTCATCGCCGGATTGACGAAGCGCCAGCCGATGGTGGTGTCATAGACCGCATTGGCGCGGGAAAAGGCGGTTTCCGCCTTGGGCATCACGAAGGGGGCGCGGGTCATGCTTTCGACGCCGCCGGCGATGACGAAATCGCAATCGCCCGCCTTGATGGCGCGGGCCGCCATGCCGACCGCATCCATGCCCGAGCCGCAAAGCCGGTTCACCGTCGTCCCCGGCACGCCCACCGGCATCCCGGCCAGCAGCACCGCCATGCGCCCGACATTGCGATTGTCCTCGCCCGCCTGGTTGGCGCAGCCATAGATCAGGTCGTCCACCGCCGACCAATCCACGCCCGGATTGCGCTCCATCAGCGCTTTCAGCGGCACCGCGGCCAGGTCGTCCGCCCGGACCGAGGCCAGCGCCCCGCCATAGCGACCGATCGGCGTGCGCACCGCATCACAGATGAAGGCGTCCTGCATGCTCTCTCCCCTTGTTTGGCAACGGCAGGTGATTCTCCAATTCACCGACCGATTGGTCAATTTATACCGCCCCAAACATCACAAATAAAGAAAAATCTTGGGCCTCTGTGTAATGTTTGAGGATGCGCGAAATAAACCATTTAATTCAATCTGTTGCCTTGAACAGATCGGCCAGCCTCGCCTCGCTTTCGGCGGTTTTCTCGGGCAGGAAGCCGCCGCTGCCCTCGAAATGCGTCCCGATCCAGCGCTCCGCCGCCGGCGAAAGCTGGCGATAGAGGCGGCGGAACAGCGCCCGCGCTTCATGCCCCTGCCAGTCCGGTGGCAGGGCGGGCTGCGGCAGGCGCGGATCGCGCAGCAGGACGCCGCGATAATCATGCACCAAGAGCAGCCGGGCGATCAGCGCCATCTCGTCCGACAGCGCCGCCCCTGCCTCGGCCAGCGGCGCAAAGCGCACCAGCATGTCGAGATAACGCTGATGCAGCGCCGAGAGATCCCAGAACTGCCCGATCCGGCCCAGTTCGGGCGGGTCCGAGGCAAGGAAAGGCAGCGCGCCCTCGGGCACCGGCTGGCCGCGATCGGGACGGATGAAGACCGCCCCGCCCATATGGCCCATGCGCTGGTGGCGGGCCTCGTCCTCGGTGAGGTCGGGGGCGTGCAGGATCTGCCAGCCGCGCGCCGGAACCTCGGGTTTGTAAAGCAACCGCGCCGCCTGGTCGAACTCCCGCTGGGCCGAGGCGTCCAGCCGGTAATAGCTGCGCCGCCCCAGCCGCTCCCCCCGCAGCCGGTGGGCGGCGACAAGGCGCGAGACGGCGGTGCGCACCAGCGATTCGCTGATGCCGACCCGCTCGCAGACCTCGATCAGCGTGCCGGTCCACAACACGCCGCCGCGCGGCACGACCACATCGCCATAGACGGTGACGATGAACGCGGCCGAACGCAGCGCCATCCCCTCCAATATCCCGTCGATCAGCCCGCGCTCGGCCATCTCGCCCTGCCGCATCCGTCCTCGCTATTCGCAACCGCCGCCATTGAAGCCGGGAAAGCGGTCATGCGCAATGCGGCTTGCCCGGGCCGCAACCATCCGGCTGCGGATGCCGGCCATCCCCCTACCGCGGAACGGCAAGGGTTTCGCGCGACACCGCCACCGCCTCGACCTCGTCGCGGGTCAGCGCCTGCGGGCGGCAATCGAAACCCTCGTAAAGCGCCAACTGGTCCTCGTAATGCGGGGAAGCCTCGCCCGAGGGGCTGATGAAGCCGCTCTGGCCCGGCGGCGTCACCGCGCAGAACTCGGCCTTGCCTTCGCGAAAGGTGATCCGGTTGTTCTCGGTGCCGCGGTTCATCGAGGTGCCGATGGCGCGAACCTCGTCCTCGCCGGCCTGAGGGATGCCCAGGTAGTTGCTGGTCTCGAACACATGCTGCTTGATCTCGATGCGCCAGTCGGCGGGCTCCTGGCTGCCGAACCTGTCGGCCAGCCGCGCGGCCGCCTTGTCCAGCGAGGCAAGGATGATCTCCTTGCGGCCCGCCTCGTCGGCGCCGTTGAAGAAATCATGGGTCTGCGGCACGCCGGCCCGCTCGCCCAGCAGCGCGTTGTGCAGCATCTGCGCGGTGCGTGAGATGCGGTTGTAAAGGATCGCCGGCGGGATCGCCGGATTGTCGTCGCGCAGCACGTCCTCGACCATCACGTCCAGCCAGGCCTGGAACAGCCCCACGGCCGAGGTGGTCGCGCGGCCGTCCTCGGCCCGGATCTGTTGCCCGTCCCAATTGCGCAGGATCTCGACCAGTTCGGCGCGCTGGCTTTGCGGGTCGATGCCCTCGGCCGCATCAAGGATGAAGGGCAGGAAATAGCGCGCGTTGATGTCGAGAAAGCTGATCTCGCGGTTGATGTCCCAGATCTCGTCGGGCGTCAGCTTTTCCCTGGCGTCGAGCCGCGCCATGATCTCGACCACCCGGTCGGCGCTGCCCCAGGGCGTGGCCTCGAAATTCGCGGCATCGCCCCTGGCCGAGCGGTTGTTCCAGTTCGCGATCCAGCCCTGGCTGGGGTTATAGGCCTTGGGCGCATCGGCAAAGGGCCGCACGCCCTGCCAGTCGTCCTTGCCCGGCCGGGCCGGAAGCCGCTGGTCGTGGCCTTCGGCGCGGACGGGGACATGGCCGGGCGAGACATAGCCGATATTGCCGTCCCGGTCGGCGTAATACCAGTTGATCGTGGTCGCGACCTTTTCCGCCTGGTCCAGCCATTCTTCGTAATTCTGCGCCTTGGTCGAGTCCACCCAGGCCATGAGCGTCGAGATCTCCTGTCCCTTCCAGGCGCGGTTGAAGGCATAGGCGGTCGCCGTCCCTGGATCGATCTGGCCGACCACGCCGTATTCGCTTTCCCAGACCGTGGTCTCGACCTCGGGCTGGCCCTTGACGCGGAAGGTCTCGCGGCGGGCCGTCATCTCCTTCCAGCCGTCGTGGGCGCGGTATTGCCGCGGATTCTCGGGGTTCAACTCCAGCCGGTAATAGTCGTTCACGTCGCGCGGCCCGGCCGTGGCGCCCCAGGCGATGGTGCCGTTGGTGCCGAAAAGGACGTTGGGCACGGCAAAGGGCGTGTTGCCGGTCAGGTCGAACCCGGCGCCATGCAGGCCGATGCTGAAGACATAGGACGGGTTGAAATTGCCGAATTGCGGGCCGTTGATCAGGATGGTGCTGCCATCGGTGGTCTTTTGCGGCCCGGCGATCCACAGATTACTGGCGCGCGGGCGGTCGTCGTCGCCGGGCAGCCCGCCCGCGTGCAGCAATTCGGCAAAGCGGCCGGGCTCGGACGGGGCCAGCCCGGCCTTGCGCTGGTATTGCCCGCCCTCGGGCACAGTGGTCGGGGCCAGCGGATCCTCGTTCCAGAACATCTGGTCGAAAAGCACGCGCGCCTTTTCAGGGCCGAATTGCGCCTCGAGCTCGGCCAGCGTCTTGGCATTGCCCAGTTCGGCGCTATAGCCCGAAAAGCGGCCGGCCATGGTCCCGACATAGATCATCGCCACGTCGAACTCGGTCCAGCGGCGGGGCTTGAAGCCGAAATCGTTGAACTGCCTGGGCATCAGCTTGGCCGGATCGGCCAGAACCCGGTCCACCCACAGGTTGAAGCCCGCCGCATAGCCGCGCAGGATGTCGCGCTCTTCCGGGGCCAGCGCCTCGATCTGGCTGCGGATATCGGCATGGTCGAACATGGCCCGGGTCTGGATGTCGAAGGGCAGCCGCTCGATGCCCAGCACCTCGGCCACCTCGCCCAGGACCGAGCGCCGCGCCATCTCCATCTGGAACAGCCGGTCCTGCGCCACGCTGTAGCCGAAGCCCGCGTAAAGGCCGTGCACGTCGTCGGCATAGACATGCGGCACGCCCCAGTTGTCGCGCACGATCTCGACCTGGGTATCGGCCAGCGCCGGACAGGCAACAAGGACGGAAAGGCCGGCCGACAGCAACAGGCGGCCAAGCAAGGACCTGGACATGTGATTCTCCTCCGGGTGTAGGCGCCTCCTCCGGCGCGTTGCCATGGTTATAGTTAACCGTTCGGTCGGTCAATTAATGAAAGCCGATCGCTCAAAATCACGCATCCCGATCCCGGCGCTCACGCGATTGTCAGCGCAGACCGGCGCGCGCTGGCGGATCATGGTGGGGCGGCCATCCACCGCGCGGCAGTCCCGACCAACATCCGAAAAGAGGTCCGACATGCATATCCACGCCCGCACCTTTCCATCCCTCGTCCTCGCCGCTGTCCTGGCGCTTGGCGGCACGCCCATGCTTGCGCATCACGGCTGGTCATGGGCCGAGGGCGAGCAGACGACGCTGGAGGGAACCATCGAAAGCGTCTCGATGAACCCGCCCCATCCCACGATCCAGGTCCGCGACGCCCAGGGCACGGTCTGGCAGGTCGATCTGGGCAATCCCAACCAGACGGCGCGCTCGGGCTTTGCCGCCGACACGGCGCAGCCGGGCGATGCGATCACGGTGATCGGCAATCGCAACCAGGACCAAAGCGCGCATATGAAGGCCGTCCGCATCGTGATCGACGGGCAGAATTACGACATGTATCCCGAGCGCATCCAGGACTGAGCGATGCAGGACTTCGCGGCCTGGGCCGAGGGCACCGCCCTGGCGGCGGCGCTGCGGCGGTCGTGGCACCTCTACATGGTGCTGAACGCCACGCATATCCTGGGAATCGCGCTGCTGCTGGGGGCGATCGTTCCGCTGGACCTGCGCCTTGTCGGGATCGTCCGCGGCGGCGCGCTGCATGTCCTGGCGCCGTTCCTGTCGCGTGCGGCGGGCGTCGGGCTTGGCATCGCCCTTGCGACCGGCCCGGTCCTGTGGTCGGTCGGGGCCCGCGACTATCTGGCGAATGCCGCCTTTCGCTGGAAGTTGGCCCTGATCGTCCTTGGCCTCGTGATCGTCGCCCTGCAACATGCCGGCAAGGGCTGGCACCGGGCGGTCGAGACCGGAACCCCCGGCCCCGGTGCGCGCATTCTTGCGGCGCTTTCGCTGGCGATCTGGCTGTCCGTGCTGCTGGCGGGGCGCTGGATCGGCTTTCTGTGACGCCTTGGGCCGCGGGCTGACAGGCGGCCTTGCCCGCAAAACAAGTTGATCCGCGAGCTTCGGGGAACGATTGCCGCCCGAACACGGCCATTCATGTTCCACTTTATGGAATAAATACCCTGCAGATGATTGCGGGATATGGCCGAAACGACGGCATCTGGCAATTTCTTCTTGCACTATTTCGCGAATCGTCCAGAAATTTCCCGAAATGCGGCAGCCACCACATCCACATTGTGGATCGATGGCGAGGGAAGGGGAGAGCCCGCCGCCATGGGAGGGATGAGATGCAATTGACCGACACCCAGCCCGAGGGCGAGCTGGCCCTTGGCGGTATCGAGGCGCTGGCCGAGCCCAAGCGCGCCGAGCGATGGATGCGTCCGGTCGAAATCCTGGCCGCCGGCCTTCTGGTGGTGATGATCGTCACCGTGCTGGCCAATGTGTTCTTCCGCTATGTGTTGGCCAAGCCGCTGATCTGGGGCGACGAAGTGGCCTCGATCAGCTTCATCTGGATGGCGATGCTGGGCGCGGCGCTGGCGGTGGACCGGCACGAGCATATGCGCCTGACCGTGCTCCTGCCGCTGCTGCCCGAGCGGCTGGCGCGGGTGGCCGAGGTGGCGGGCCAGGTGCTGGTCTGCGTCCTGCTGCTGCGGCTTTTGCCGGTCGCGGTGGAATACGCCTATGAGGAAAGCTTCGTCAGGTCGCCCGCGCTGGGGCTGCCGATGTCGTACCGCGCCTCGGCCCTGCCCGCCGGGATCGGGCTGATGTCGGTGCTGGCGGTGCTTTCGGTCCTGCGCTCGCGCGAATGGCGCATCATCGCCGCGACGCTGGCGGTGACGGCCGCGGCGGTGGCGCTGTTGTGGTTCGCGCGGCCGGCGCTCTTGTCCATCGGCAACTGGAACCTGCCGATCTGGCTGGGCCTGCTGGTGGCGGTGCTTCTGTGCATCGGCGTCCCCATCGCCTTCTGCTTTGCTCTGGGGACGCTGGCCTATCTGACCTTCGCCAGCCATGCGCCGATCTTCGTGATGATGGGCCGCATCGACGAGGGCATGTCCTCGCTGATCCTGCTGTCGGTGCCGGTCTTCGTGCTTCTGGGCTGCATCCTCGACGCCACCGGCATGGGCAAGGCCATCGTCAATTTCCTCGCCTCGCTTCTGGGCCATGTAAAGGCGGGGATGAGCTATGTGCTCCTGGGCTCGATGTTCCTGGTTTCGGGGATTTCCGGCTCCAAGGTCTCGGACATGGCGACGGTGGCCCCGGCGCTGTTCCCCGAGATGCGCCGTCGCGGCCATTCCGCGCCCGAGATGACGGCGCTGCTGGCCACCGGCGCGGCGATGGCCGATACGGTGCCGCCCTCGATCGTGCTGATCGTGCTGGGCTCGGTCGCGGGCGTATCCATTGCCGGGCTGTTCACCTCGGGCTTCGTCATCGCCATGGTGCTGCTGGTCGTGCTGGCGGTGCTGGCGCGCTGGAAGGCGCGGGGCGAGGACATGTCGGGCGTCAGCCGCGCCACCTTGCCGCTGATCGGCAGGATGGCGGTGATCGCCGCGCCGGCGCTGGTGCTGCCCTTCATGATCCGCAGCCTGGTCGGCGGCGGCGTGGCGACCGCGACCGAAGTCTCGACCATCGCCGTGGTCTATGCCTTCGCGATCGGCGTCGTGCTTTACGGCGGCATCCCGATCCGCAGGCTGGGCACCATGCTGGTCGAAACCGCCGCCATGTCGGGCGCGATCCTGCTGATCCTGGGCGCCGCATCCGCGATGGCCTGGGCGCTGACGCAATCGGGCTTCGCCCGCGACCTGATGGCCGTCGTCACCGGTCTGCCGGGCGGCTGGGTGGTGTTCATGCTGGCCTCCATCCTGATCTTCCTGATCCTGGGCTGCGTGCTCGAGGGGCTGCCGGCCATCGTCCTGCTGGCGCCGATCATGTTCCCCATCGCGCGCGGCCTGGGCATCCACGACATCCATTATGCCATGGTCATCGTCACGGCGATGAACATCGGGCTGATGGCGCCGCCCATCGGCATCGGTTTCTACATCGCCTGCAAGATCGCCAATGTGCCCGCCGACCAGGTGATGCGCCGGATCTGGCCCTATCTGGCGGCGCTGGTGATCGGCCTGCTGGTCATCGCCGCCGTGCCCTGGTTCTCGACCGCCTTGCTTTGATTTCAACAGCCTTCGGGGAGGAGGAAAACATGACAATCACCCGCCGCAGCGTCCTGATGGGTGCCGCCGCAGGGGCGCTGGCCGCGCCCTTCATCCGGCCGGGCGCCGCCCGCGCCGCCGAATTCAGCTACAAGATCGCGAACAACCAGCCGCTCGAACATCCCAGCAACGTCCGGCTAGCCGAGGCGGTCAAGGCAATCCTGGAAGAAACCTCGGGCGCGGTGGACATCCAGATCTTCCCCTCGAACCAGCTTGGCGCCGATACCGACGTGCTGGGCCAGCTGCGTTCGGGCGGGGTCGAGTTCTTCCAGCTTTCGCCGGTGATCCTGTCGACTCTGGTGCCGAACGCCTCGATCAACGGCGTGGGCTTCGCCTTTCCCGACTACGACACGGTCTGGAAGGCGATGGACGGCGAACTGGGCGCCTATGCCCGCGGCCAGATCGAGAATGCCGGCCTGGTGGCGATGGACAAGATCTGGGACAACGGCTTTCGGCAGACCACAACCTCGACCAAGCCGATCCAGGCGCCCGAGGATCTGCAAGGCTTCAAGATCCGCGTGCCGGTCAGCCCGCTCTGGACCTCGCTCTTCTCGGCCTTCGGCGCTGCGCCCGCCTCGATCAACTTCGCCGAGGTCTATACCGCGCTGCAGACCGGCATCGTCGACGGGCAGGAAAACCCGCTGGCGATCATGAAGGTGGCCAAGCTGTGGGAGGTGCAGAAATACCTGTCCATGACCAACCACATGTGGGACGGGTTCTGGCTGCTGGGCAACCGCCGCGCCTGGGGCGCGCTGCCCGAGGATGCGCAGCAGGTCGTCGCCAAGCACTTCAACGAAGGCGCGGACAGGCAGCGCGAGGACGTGATGGCGCTGAACGCCACCCTGCGCGGCGACCTCGAAGAGCACGGCTTCGTCTTCAACGACGTGGACCCGCAGCCCTTCGAGGACAAGCTGCGCGAGGCCGGCTTCTATGCCGAGTGGAAAAAGACCTATGGCGACGAGGCATGGGAGATCCTGGAAGCCGCCATCGGACGAAAGCTCGCCTGATGACGGAAACGCCGGCCAACGCACCCGCCGAACCCGCCCTTGCCGAACCGGCCAGCGGCGGCGCGCAGGCGGTTGCGCGGGCGCTGTCGCTGCTGTCGCTGGTCGGCAGGGGCGGCGGCGAGGGGCTGGCACTGGGACAACTGGCCGCCGCATCGGGGCTGACAAGGCCCACGGTGCGGCGGCTGCTGCTGGCCCTGGCCGCGGCGCGCATGGTCGAGCAGGACCGCCGCACCCGGCGCTATCACCTGGGCCCCGAGGCTTATCTGCTGGGCACATTCGCCGCCGAGCGCCACGGCATCCTGCACCACGCACGCGAATCCATGCTGCGGCTGGCGCGCGAGACCGGCGACGCCCTGCTGCTGACCGTGCCGCAGGGCGACCATACGCTGTGCCTGGAGCGGATCGAGGGCGATTTCCCGATCCGCACCCATGCGCTGATGCGCGGCGACCGCAAGCCTGCGGGCGTCGGCGCCGGTGCCCTGGCGATCCTTGCCGCCCTGCCCGCGCCCGAGGCCGATGCCCTGCTGCGGCAGACGGCGCCGCAGGCCGAGGCGCTGGCCCCCGGCCTTGCCCCGGCACTGGCCGAGGATCTGGCGCACGCACGCGCGGCCGGTCATGCGCTGAACCCCGGCCGGGTGGTGCCGGGTTCCTGGGGCCTGGGCGTCGCGATCCTGTGGCCCGACGGCCGGCCGGCAGGCGCGCTGTCCATCGCCGCCATCGAGAACCGCATGGGCGAGGCGAGGCGCGCCGAACTGGCCGTCCTGCTGCACCGCGAGGCGCAGCTGGTCGCGACCCGCCTTGCCGCACTTGAGACGCAACCGAAAAGGAACATCGCATGACCGATCCGCTGATCGTCGGCTGGGCACACACGAAATTCGGCAAGTCCGAGGCCCCCGACACGCTGGCCCTGATGGCCGAGGTCGCACGGCCCGCGCTGGACCATGCGGGCCTGCCTGCCGATGCCGTCGACGGCATCTTCGTCGGCGTCTACAACAACGGTTTCTCACGGCAGGATTTCCAGGGCGCGCTGGTCGCCATGGGCACGCCGGAACTGGCGGGCGTGCCCTTCATGCGCACCGAAAACGCCTGCGCCACCGGCTCGGCCGCGCTGTATTCGGCAGCGGATTTCATCGCCTCGGGGCGTGGTAAGGTGGCGCTGGTGATCGGCGCCGAAAAGATGAGCGCGACGCCCGGCGACCAGGTCGGCGACATCCTGCTGTCCGCCAGCTACGTCCCCGAGGAGGGCGAGATCCCCGGCGGGTTCGCCGGCGTTTTCGGCCGCATCACCGAGAATTATTTCCAGCGCCACGGCGACCGCTCCGAGGAGCTGGCGATGATCGCCGCCAAGAACCACGAAAACGGCATGCGCAACCCCTATGCGCATATGCAGAAGCCCTTCGACCTGGCGTTCTGCAACACCATCTCGGACAAGAACCCGCGCGTCGCCGGGCCGCTGCGGCGGACGGATTGCTCGCTGGTCTCGGACGGGGCGGCGGCGCTGGTTCTGGCCGCGCCCGAACTGGCGGCGGAACTGCAACGCGCCATCCGTTTCCGCGCCCGTGCGCAGGCGGGCGACCTTCTGGCGCTGTCGCGGCGTGATCCCATCGCCTTCGGCGGGCCGCATCGTGCCTGGGCTGCGGCGCTGGATCAGGCCGGGCTCGGCATCATGGACCTGTCGCTGGTCGAGACGCATGACTGCTTCACCACCGCCGAGATGATCGAATACGAGGCCATGGGCCTTGCCCCGCGCGGCCAGGGCTGGCGCGCCATCCGCGACGGCGTGACCCGGTTCGACGGCGCGCTGCCGGTGAACCCCTCGGGCGGGCTCAAGTCGCGCGGCCATCCCATCGGCGCCACGGGCGTGTCGCAGCATGTCATGGTGGCCATGCAACTGGCCGGCGATGCCGGGGCCATGCAGGTGCAGGACGCGACATTGGGCGGCGTCTTCAACATGGGCGGCGCGGCGGTGGCCAGCTATTGCTCGATCCTGGAGCGCGTAAAATGACCGAGCCCGCCACCGAACCGGCCGGCGGCGTGATCCCGGTCTCGACCCGGGTGATGAACCTTGCCACCTTCCTGACCCAGGCCGCGCGGCGCGACCCGGACGGTATCGCGCTGGTCATGGGCGAGGCGTGCTGGACATGGGCCGAGTTCGAGGCCCGCACCGACGCGCTGGCCCATGCGCTGCAAACCCGCTTCGGGCTGCAAAAGGGCGACCGGGTGATGTGCCAGTCGCAGAACTGCATGGAGATGATGCAGGCCATGTTCGCCACCTGGCGCGCGGGCGGCATCTGGGTGCCCGCGAACTTTCGCCAGACCCCCGAGGAGGTGGCCTGGCTGACCGAAGCCTCGGGCGCACGGCTGATGCTGTGCAACGCCGCCTTTCCCGACCATGCGGCAGCCTGCGGGGTAACGACGCTGGCTTTCGGCGCGGCCGATTTCGGCCCCTCGGTGCAGGCGATCACCGCCGAACACCTGGGAAGCCGCCCGCAGGTCGCGGTGGTGGATCGCGACGATCCCTGCTGGTTCTTCTTCACCTCAGGCACCACGGGCCGGCCCAAGGCATCGGTGCTGACCCATGGCCAGATGGCCTTCGTGGTGACGAACCACCTGGCGGACCTGATGCCGGGCCTGACGGGCGAGGATGCCTCGCTGGTGGTGGCGCCCTTGTCGCATGGCGCGGGGGTGCATCAGCTCACACAGGTGGCGCGCGGGGTGAAAACGGTGCTGCTGCCGACCGAGCGTTTCGACGTGGCGCAGGTCTGGGATCTGGTGCGGGAATGGCGGGTGTCCACCATGTTCACCGTGCCGACGATCCTGAAGCTGCTGGTCGAGCATCCCGCGACGGCAGGCGCCGACACCTCGTCCTTGCGCTATGTGATCTATGCCGGCGCGCCGATGTATCGGGTGGACCAGCAAAGGGCGCTGCGCACCTTGGGCAAGGTGCTTGTGCAATATTTCGGCCTGGGCGAATGCACCGGCAACATCACCGTGCTGCCTGCGCATCTGCACGATGCCGAGGACGGCCCGACCACCCGCATCGGCACCTGCGGCCATGCCCGCACCGGGATCGAGATCCAGATCCAGGACGATCAGGGCCGCGAACTGCCGCCCGGCCAGACCGGAGAGATCTGCGTGATCGGCCCCGCCGTCTTTGCCGGCTACTACCGGAACCCGCAGGCCAATGCGAAAGCCTTTCGCGACGGCTGGTTCCGCACCGGCGACCTGGGCCACATGGACGAGGCGGGGTTCCTGTATATCACCGGGCGCGAGTCGGACATGTTCATCTCGGGCGGCTCGAACGTCTATCCGCGCGAGATCGAGGAAAAGATCCTCACCCATCCCGCCATTTCCGAGGTCGCGGTGCTGGGCGTGCCCGATCCGCTTTGGGGCGAGGTCGGCTGGGCGATCTGCGTGGCCGGCGCGCCGGTGACCGAGGAGGAACTGGCGGCGTTCGTCGCGCCCAAGCTTTCGCGCTACAAGCTGCCCAGGCGCTTCCTGTTCT
Organism: Paracoccus sp. SSJ; assembly: GCF_030234105.1. NCBI lineage: Bacteria > Pseudomonadati > Pseudomonadota > Alphaproteobacteria > Rhodobacterales > Paracoccaceae > Paracoccus > Paracoccus sp. SSJ. Next base: position 228,223 of record NZ_JASSPE010000001.1, read on the forward strand.
GGGACGGCCTGCCGAAATCGGCCTATGGCAAGATCACCAAGAAGATGATCCGCGAAGAGCTGGAGGCGCGCGGCCTGCTGGAGCAGGCCCCGGCATGAACATGATCCATCCGGGCCCGTGCGCACCCGACCGCATGCAGGCGCGGCCCGCGCTGCTGCGCCCCGTCGCAGGCAGGTTGCGTGCGGGGCAGACGGTCATGCAGGCGGTGGGCACGCTGTTCGCGGATCACGGTTGCAAGGGCGGCGTGGTCTCGCTGGCCGGCCTGCGCTGCGAGCCGATGCGCTATGTCCTGCCGGCGCTTTCGACCGACGGGCTGCACGCGGCCTGGTATTCCGACACCCACGCGCCCGAGGGCCGCTGGACCGTCGAAAGCGCCACCGCGACGGTCGGCTGGAAAGACGGCGCGCCCTTCCTGCATTGCCACGGCATCTGGTCGGATGAGCACGACAGGGCGATGGGCCACCTGCTGCCCTTCGACTCGACCGTCGCCGAGGACGTGGCGGTCGAGGGGCTGGGCGCGGCGGAGACATGGTTCGAGGCGCTGCCCGATCAGGAAACCGCCTTCACGCTGTTCACCCCGCAGGGCGGCGGCGACGGTCCCGGCCTTTTCGCCCGTATCCTGCCGGGCGAGGATGTGGTCGCGGCCATCGAAACGCTTGCCGCCCGCCACGGCATCCGGGACGCGCGGCTGCATGCGGTGGGCAGCATCGACCATATCCGCTTTGCCGAGGGGCACCGCATGGATTGCCTGGCCACCGAGCTGCGCTTTGCCGGTGCCCGGCTGGCCCGGGGCACGGCGCATGTCCCCATCGAGGTCGTGGACATCCACGGCCATATCGCGCGCGGCACGCTGGCGCGGGGCGCAAACCCCGTCGGCGTGACGCTGGAGCTCATCATCGAACCGACAGGGGAAACGCCATGAAAACCGCCATCGTCACCGGGGGCTGCCGCGGCATCGGCCTGGCCGCCACCGAGATCTTCCTGGAACAGGGCTGGCGCGTCGCCATGGTCGACCGCGACACCCGGGAACTGCACCGGGTCGCGGACGGCATGGAAAACGTGCTGGCGGTCGAGGCCGACGTCTCGGACCCCGACCAGGTCGAGCGCATGGTGGCCGAGACCGTCGCCGGCCTCGGCCGCATCGATGCGCTGGTGAACAATGCCGGCGTGGCGCTGTTCTCGCATGCCGGGCGCACCAGTTTCGAGGAATGGCGCGAGGTGATGGCGACGAACCTGGACGGCGTGTTCCTGTGCACCCAGGCCACGGCGCCGGAACTGGCGAAAACCGGCGGCGCCATCGTCAACATCGCCTCGATCTCGGGGCTGCGCGCCTCGACCCTGCGAGTGGCCTATGGCACATCGAAGGCGGCGGTGATCCACCTGACCAAGCAATTCGCCGCCGAACTGGGCGAACAGGGCATCCGCGTCAATTGCGTCGCCCCCGGCCCGGTCAGGACCAAGCTGGCCATGGCGGTGCATGCGCCCGAGATCATCTCGGCCTATTACGACGCCATCCCGCTGAACCGCTATGGCGAGGCGCGCGAGATCGCCGAGGCCATCGTGTTCCTGTGCTCGGACAAGGCCAGCTTCGTCTCGGGCCAGACGCTGGCGGTGGATGGAGGCTTCGACGCCACCGGCGTCGGCCTGCCGGCGCTGCGGCGCGAGAACGAGCCGGCCTAGGCGTTTCCGCGCGGCAGGCGCTCCCGCCGCGGCCTCACGCCCCAGTCCAGGCCGCCTGCGCCCAGACCGCCGCCAGCCCGGCGGCGAGTGCCAGCGCGCTGAGCCCGGCGACGGTGATCCCGATCCGCCGTCCGCCGACCAGGCCGGCCAGCACCGCCTTGGAGACGGTGTTCACCGCCACCGCGATCAGGATCGCCTGCGCCGCCACGGGAACGGCCAGGTCGCCGCCGCCCAGCCGCGCCATCGAGATCGACACCGCATCCACATCGGCAATGCCCGAGATCGCGGCGATGATCAGCACGCCGACATCGCCATATTGCCGGCGCAGGATCTCGGCCGCCAGCAGCACGGCGGCGATGAAGCCGGCGATCTTCAGCGCCGTGCCCACCGCCAGCGGATTGTTGATCGGCAGGACCGGGCCGGCCTGCGCCTGACGCCGACGCAGCAGGATGGCCGCCGCACCACCGGCCATCACCACCGCCGCCGCCGCCAGCGGCAGGGCCAGATGCCCCAGCAGCGCACGGTTCAGCCCCACGGTGACGACGCCCACGCGGACCAGCATGACGACGCCGGAAATCAGGATGCCTGCGGCCAGCAGCCGGGCCGCGCCGGGCTCGGCCTTGCCCAGCCGGGCGAAGGCCAGCGTGGTCGCGGTCGAGGATGCCAGCCCCCCGGCGGCCGCCATCACCACGATCCCCAGTCGATCGCCGAACACCCGGACCGCGACATAGCCGACAAAGGAAATCCCCGCGATCAGGATCGCCAGCAGCCAGATCTCGCGCAGGTTGACCGCGTCCCAGGGATCGATGCTGCGATCGGGGATGACCGGCAGCAGCAGGAAGGACATCGCCGCCAGCGTCAGGATCGCCCGGATCTCGGCCCAGCTCAGCGCGGCGACCCAGCGGTGCAGATGCTCGCGCCCCGCCAAGAGCAGCGTCATCGCCACGGCGGCGGCAACGGCGGGAACCAGCGGCCCGGTGACGGCCAGCGCCCCCAGCAGAAAGACCAGCATCCCCGCCACCGCCGAGGTGGCGCTGACATCCCGGTCCAGCCGCGATTCCAGCCATTGGAAGGCGGCAAAGACCAGCGCAAAGCCGCAGAACACGATGCCGATCACCACGCCGCCGTAATCCAGCGCCAGGACGCCGGTCGCCCCGCCGGTCAACCCTGCCAGCGCAAAGGTCCGCAGCCCCGCGGCGCGCTGGTGCTCGCGTTCGTCCCGGGTGCGCCAGCCGCGCTCGAGCCCGACCAGCAGGCCGATGGCCAGCGACACGGCAAGGCGACTGAGAACCTGGTCCTGGTGCATCGGCGCATTCTGCCACCGCTTTCAGCGGCTTGCCAGCGCCGCGAGCATCGGCCCGGCGCAAGCTTTCGAGTATTTGGAGAACGGTGAAGGCGCGGAACCCGGCCGGCGGCACTGGACGAACCGCCCGCCTCGCCTGCATGATCGTCTTTCCATACAGCGAGCGTCCAGCATGACCCAGACAGGAACCCTCACCATCCGCGACCTGATCGCGGAAAGCGGCGTCGCCTTCGGCACCAGCGGCGCGCGCGGGCTGGTCAGCGCGCTGACCGACCGGGTGGCCCATGGCTATACCCAGGGCTTCCTGCACTACCTGCGCGAGATCGGCGAATTCGCCCCGGGGACCGCGGTGGCGCTGGCGGGCGACCTGCGCCCTTCGACCCCGCGCATCCTGCGGGCCTGCGCCCAGGCGATCCGCGACACGGGCGGGCAGCCGGTATTCTGCGGCCATGTACCCACGCCCGCGCTGGCGCATTACGCCTTTGGCCGGGCCATCCCCTCGCTGATGGTCACGGGCAGCCATATTCCCGATGACCGCAACGGCATCAAGTTCCACCGCCCCGGGGGCGAGATCCTGAAATCCGACGAAGCCGGCATGGCCCGGCAGGCGCTGGCGCTGGACCCCGCCCGCTTCGGCCCCGACGGCGGGCTGGTCGATGCCGCCCCCCTGCCCGAGCCGCAAGACATTCAGGACGGTTACCTGCGCCGCTATCTGGACTTCTTCGGCAAGGACGCGCTTTCGGGGCTGGTGCTAGGCCTTTACCAGCATTCCGCCGTCGGCCGCGACCTCATCGCCCGCATCCTGCGCGCGCTTGGCGCCGAGGTGCTGCCGCTTGGCCGCTCGGACCGCTTCATCCCCGTCGATACCGAGGCGCTGCGGCCCGAGGACATCGAACTGGCGCGCGGCTGGGCGGCCGAGCACCGGCTGGACGCCATCGTCTCGACCGACGGCGATTCCGACCGTCCGCTTCTGGCCGATCACCGGGGCGAGTGGCTGCGCGGCGACATCCTGGGGCTGATCTGCGCCCGCGAACTGGGCGCGGAATGCGTCGTCACCCCGGTCAGCAGCAATACCGCGCTGGAGCTGAGCGGCGCATTCGCCCGCACCATCCGCACCCGCATCGGCTCGCCCCATGTCATCGCCGCCATGGACGAGGCGGCGTGCGAGACCCTCGGCCCCGTCTGCGGCTACGAGGCGAATGGCGGCTTTCTGCTGGGCAGCGAGATCGTGCGGGACGGCCGGCGCCTCTCGGCCCTGCCGACGCGCGATGCGGTCCTGCCGGTGATCGCGGTGCTGGCGGCGGCCAAGGCGCGGCCGCTGGCCGAGCTTTGCGCCGACCTGCCGCAACGAGCGACCTTCAGCGACCGGCTCAAGGATTTCCCGACCCGGGACTCGCAGGCGATCCTGGCATGGCTGACCTCGGGCAGCGAGGCAGAGAGCCGGGCGCGGATCGAGGCGCAATTCGGCGCGCTGGCCGGCAGGCTGGGGCGGATCGACCAGACCGACGGGCTGCGCATGACCTTCGAGGACGGCGCGATCATCCACCTGCGCCCCTCGGGCAACGCGCCGGAACTGCGGCTTTATACCGAGGCCGAAACCGAGGAAGCCGCCCGGACCCTGAACGCCCGGGCGCTGGCAAGGGTGCGGGAGATGGCGGCCCAACTCGCCTGAACCGCCGCCTTCGCGTCAGGCGGCGGCCGGGGACGGCGGCCGCACCCTTGCCGCAAAGGCGCGCAGCTCGGCATCCTCCAGCGTCTCGCGCTCCAGCAATTCGCGCGAGGATTGCTCCAGCAGTTCGCGATTGGCCTCCAGCAGCGCCACGGTGCGGGCGAAGATGTCGCCGGTGATCTGCTTGACCGCCGCGTCGATCCTTTGCGCCGTCGCCTCGGAATAGCGCCGGCTCAGCCATGAGCCCTGCTCGTTCTCGCCCAGGAAGCCGGGGCGCTCGCTGTCGTAGCTGACATGGCCCAGGTCGTGGTCCATGCCATAGCGCGTGACCATGGCGCGGGCGATGTCGGTCGCCTTGACCAGATCGTCCGCCGCGCCGGTCGAGAGATGGCCGAAGACGATGCTCTCGGCCGCGCGCCCGCCCAGCAGCACGGCGATCTTGTTCTCCAGCTCGTCGCGGGTCATCAGGAAGCGATCCTCGGTCGGGCGCTGGATGGTATAGCCGAGCGCGCCGATGCCGCGCGGGATGATCGAGACCTTGTGGACCACATCGACGCCGGGCAGCGCCATGGCGACCAGCGCATGGCCCATCTCGTGGCAGGCGACGATCTCGCGTTCGCGCGGGTTCAGCAGGCGGTTACGCTTTTCCAGCCCGGCAAGGATGCGCTCGACCGCATGGTTGAAATCGGCCATGGCGACGGAATCGGCACTGCGCCGGGTGGCCAGCAGCGCCGCCTCGTTCACCAGATTGGCCAGGTCGGCGCCGGAAAAGCCCGGGGTCAGCGCCGCGACCTGCTCGACCTCGACATCCGGGGCCAGCCGCACCTTTTTCATATGCACGCGCAGGATGTCGATGCGGCCCTTTTTGTCGGGCTTGTCCACCAGCACCTGCCGGTCGAAGCGGCCGGCACGCAGCAGCGCGGGGTCCAGGATCTCGGGCCGGTTGGTCGCGGCCAACAGCACGACGCCCGACGAGTGGTCGAAGCCGTCCAGCTCGGACAGCAACTGGTTCAGCGTCTGCTCGCGCTCGTCGTTGCCGCCGGTGAACTGGCCCGAGTTGCGGGCGCGGCCAAGCGCATCGAGTTCGTCGATGAAGATGATGGCCGGCGCGCTCTTGCGGGCCTGCTCGAACAGGTCGCGCACCCGGGCGGCGCCGACGCCGACGAACAGCTCGACGAATTCCGAGCCCGAGATCGACAGGAAGGTCACCCCCGCCTCGCCCGCCACGGCCCGCGCCAGCAGAGTCTTGCCGGTGCCGGGCGGGCCGACCAGCAGCACCCCCTTGGGGATGCGCGCGCCAAGGCGGCCATAGCCCTCGGGGTCGCGCAGGAAGGCGATGATCTCTTCGAGTTCGGCCTTGGCCTCGTCCACGCCGGCCACGTCGGCAAAGGTCACGCCGGTTTCCTTTTCCATATAGACCTTGGCCCGGCTCTTGCCGACCTGCATGAAGCCGCCCAGGCCCTGACGCTCGGCAAACTTGCGGAACACGAACATCCACAGCGCCAGGAACAGCACCACCGGCACCACCCAGGACAGCAGCGTGCCGAGCCAGGTGTTCTGCGGCACACCGCTGATCTCGACCCCGGCCTGGTCGATGCGCTCCAGGATCGCCGGATCGACCAGCGTGGTGACGAACTGGTTGCGGCCATCGACCGGGGTGCTGAAGCTGCCGGTGATCCGGTCGCCGCCCACCGCCACGGACGAGATGCGGCCCTGTTGCAGATAGGTTTCGAACTGGCTGTAGCTGATCGGCGCGATGTCGCGCGCGCCGGACACCAGGTCCTGGATCAGGATCACGGCCAGGAAGGCCAGGATCCAATACCAGATGTGGAACTCGGTCCTCTTCTCCATGACATCTCCGTGGCGGCGACCCGCAAGGGCGCCTGGCCGATGGGCGCGCGCGCCGTCGATGTTGCCCGACCGCGCGGCGCCGATCAACTCCGCCCGGAGCGGACGCCGCGTCCGGCAAGCGGCGACCGGGGATCGGAGCCGTTCAGCCGCAGCTGCCGCGCCGCCATTCATGGCGGTTCAGGTCGCGGCAAAAGCCCGCGGCCGCCATCGTGTCCTGGATGGTGAACAGGGGCGCGATCACGGTCGCAGGTCCGCTTTTGCAGGACAGTGCGGCCAGGAACGCCTCGCCGCGCAGGATGGTGACGCCGGCTTCCAGCGGCATGTCCTCGTCCAGCCGGTCGACGCTGTGCCATGCCTCGTAGACATGGCCGTCGTTGCGAAAGGCCACGCTTTCCCAGATCGCCCTGCCGACGCCGCTCCAGGGGGTGGCGGTTCCGGCCGCGAACGTCTCGCGCAGGGTCAGCTTGGGCCGGCCCTTGGGGCCGAAAGCATAGGTGAAGGCCCCCTCGCCCTGAAAATCCCCCGGTTCGATGCAGACCTCGAGATGCCTGCCATCGCCGATGTCGCAGGAAATCAGCGTCTCGGTCCTGCAATCGGCCAGCGCGACGCTTGCCGCAAGGATCAGCACCAGGACAAGCAGGCAGGGAAATGGGCGCATGGTGGTCTCCGCTCATCGCCGGCCCATCTTGCTCTGGACGCTGTCGCCGGCAAGCCTGAATCGGCCCGGCCGGAGAGGTGATCGGGCAACGCCGGCCCTCCGTCGTCGAGACCGGCCCGCCAACGGAGTTGACGCGCCGGAATCGCGTCACTACACGGTCGGGTGACGGTTTCCGATTTCGGAATGAAAAGGGAACGCAGTGCGGACCAGCCGGTCCCATGCTGCGGCTGCCCCCGCAACTGTAGGCGGATAGCCTTTGCCAACGGCCACTGGGTGCGACCCCGGGAAGGCGGCGACAGGCGACGACCCGCGAGCCAGGAGACCTGCCGTCAGCCGTTGTCACGCGTGAACACATCGGGCGGGGTGCCCCGGTGGGTAGCCATCCGTCCGCTGTCAGCGGATAACAGGATGTCGCGTTTGCGGTGACGGTGAAATTGTCGCTGGAGCCACATTCGTGCGCGATCATATCCATTCCCCGTCCGCGCGTCGCGACGCGCAGGACAGCCTGTCCCGCCATGCCATCCGCCGCAGCCGCGGCACGGCGCTTCTATCGGTCTTGCTGGCCGTGGCGGCCCTGCCCGCCTCTGCGCAGCAGGCCGCAACCCGGAACGCCGGCGAGGTAATGCTGGACCCGATCACCGTCAAGGGCCTGTCCCTTGGCTCGGGTCTGGATCTTCGGGCGCATTCGAACGCCGGCAGCCGCCTGGGGCTGAGCGTGTTGCAGACGCCGGCCAGCGTGCAGGTGATCGAGGCCGAAACAATCCGCCAGCGCGGCCAGCGCGACGTCAACCAGGCCATCGTCCAGAACGGGACCGGCATCAGCTTTCACGGATCCCCCGGCAATGGCGGCACCTCGCTCAGCATGCGCGGTTTCAACGGGCACGGGTCGGTGACGCGGCTTTACGACGGCACGCGGCTTTATCCCGCGTCGGGCACCATCTCCTTTCCCTTCGACAGCTGGAGCGTGGAGCGCATCGAGGTCCTGAACGGTCCCTCCTCGGTGCTGTATGGCGAAGGCGCCGTCGGCGGCGCGATCAATATCGTCCCGAAACGGCCCCTGACCGACCGCAGCCGGAACGAGATCCGCGCGACGCTTGGCACGGATGGCCAGCGCGGGCTGGCCTTGGGCAGCGCCGGGCCGATCAACGAGGTCCTGGCCTACAGCATCGATGTCAGCGGCACCGCGTCGGACGGCTGGCTGGATCGCAACGACACGTCCAGCCGCGCGCTGTCGGCAGCGCTGCGCTGGCAGGCGACCGAGGACCTGGCGCTGACCCTGTCGCATGACCATGGCGACAACCGGCCCGGCACCTATTTCGGAACGCCGCTTGTCGATGGCCGGATCGACGAGCGCGTGCGCCGCCGGAACTTCAACGTCGAGGACGCCCTGGTCCGCTACAAGGACAGCTATACGCAGTTGCGGGCCGAATGGACGCCGGCCGACAACGTGACGATCCGCAGCAACAGCTATTACCTGGCCAGCGACCGCAATTGGCGCAATGTCGAGGATTACCTCTATCGACCGGATACGGGCGATGTGCTGCGCCAGTTCTACATCGCGATCAACCACGATCTGGAGCAGGTCGGCAACCGCACCGACGCCACCATCAGCACCACGCCCGGCGGAATGGAAAACACCACGACGATCGGCTTCGACGTGAACCGGATCACGTTCAGGAATACCAACAATTCGCCTTATCCGGGCGAGTCGGTGGTGGATTTCCCGAACCCGCGACCCGGCCTCTTCGGCCCGCATCAGATGGCGACGACGGCTGACCTGACTACCGATCAATATGCGCTGTTTCTCGACAACCGGCTGAAGATCAACGAGCAATGGTCGGTCGTCGGCGGGCTGCGCCATGACAATCTGCGCGTCACCCGCGTCGAGCCCGCCTTCACCCGCAGCTTCGATTCCGTCAGCTGGCGCCTGGGCGCGGTCTACAGCCCGCTGCCGGACGTGGCGATCTATGCCCAGTATTCCCGCGCGGCCGAGCCGATCGGCAATGTCCTGTCGCTATCCCAGTCGCAGGCGGATCTGAAGCTGGCCAAGGCGCGCCAGCAGGAAATCGGGGTGAAATTCGCCTTTCTGGACGGACGCGGCGATGCCACGCTGTCGGCCTATCGGATCGTCAAGAACGACCTGCTGGCCCGCGATCCCGACGATCCGGCGATCACCCGGCAGATCGGCCAGCAAAGCTCGAAGGGGATCGAGGCGGCGGTCGGGTTCGACGTCGCCCCGAACCTGCGCATCGACGTGAACGGCGCGCTGCTGTCTCCGCGCTATGACGATTATGTCCAGTCCGGCGGCGACTATTCCGGCAATCGCCCGCCCAATGCACCGCGCCGCGTCGCCAATATCTGGGGCTCCTGGGCCTTTGCCGAGGACTGGACGGTGCGGGCCGGTGCCCATTACGTGGGCGAGGTGTTCACCAACGACGCCAACACGACCTCGCGCCCGTCCTACACGGTCGTCAATGCCGGGCTGCAATGGGTGCCACGCGACAACATGAGCCTTGATCTCAACATCTACAACCTGACCGACCGGCTCTATGCGACCTCGGGCGGGTCGAACCAGTGGCTGCTGGCTCCGCCGCGCAGCGCGACGCTCGATCTGCGCATCGCCTTCTAGGATGGCGGTGGACCTGAAGGTGCGGGACCTCTGCTGGGGTCCCGATCCGGGCCGGCGGATCATCGAGGCGATCAGCTTCGACGTGTCCGCCGGCTCGACCACGGTGATCGTCGGCGCGAACGGGGCGGGAAAGTCCACGCTGCTGCGCAGCATCTATCGCCGCAACCGCCCGACCGCCGGCCAGGTATGCGCGGGCGGGCGCGACATCTGGCAGATGCCCGCCCGCGATGTCTCGCGCCTGATCGCGGCGGTGCTGCAAGAGATCGCACCGGATTTCGCCTTTACGGTGCGCGAGGTGGTGGCCATGGGACGCATCCCGCATCGCAGCGGCCCGTTTTCGCACAGCATGGGCGACGATGCGATCATCGATCAGGCTCTGGCCGATTTCGAGCTGGCGGATCTCGCCGACCGGCCGTTCAGCGGCCTGTCGGGCGGTGAAAAGCAGCGCGCCCTGCTGGCCCGCGCCATCGTCCAGCAGCCGCGGCTGATCGTCCTGGACGAGCCGACCAACCACCTGGATATCCGCCACCAGCTTGAAATCATCGACATGCTGCGCCGCCTGGACATGACCGTTCTGGTCACGCTGCACGACCTGAACCTTGCGGCGGCACTGGCCGACCAGGTGCTGGTGATGCGCGCCGGCCGCATCTGCGCGCTTGGTCCGCCGCTGGCGGTGCTGACGCCCGATACCATTCGCGCGGCCTTCGATGTCGAGGCCGACATGGACCGCCATCCCCGCACCGGCCGGCCCCGCTTTTCCTTCGATCTGCCGTCCTGAAAGGCCCGACATGCACCGCCTGACGCTTTCCCTTGCCTTCACCGTCCCGCTTCTGGCCGCACAACCTGCGGCGGGGGGCGAGTTTCCGGTCGCCGTGACCAGCTGCGGCCGCGAGATCGCCTTTGACGCAGCGCCCGCCCGCGCCGTCGCCCATGGCTCGAACCTTGTCGAGATCATGCTGGCGCTGGGGCTCGAGGACCGGATGCTGGGCTATAGCGGCCGGATCGAGCGGGTTCGGGCGGCGACCGACCTGTTCCCCGCTGCCGCCAAGCTGCGTCCCCTTCAGCGCGACTATCCGACGCTGGAGATGCTGCTGGAGGAGGGCGCCGATTTCTATTTCGCGGGCTGGAGCTACGGGATGCGCGTCGGCGGAGAGGTCACGCCCGACACGCTCGGCCGCTATGGCATCCCGGTCTACGAGCTGTCGGAATCCTGCATCCGCCTGGGACAGAAGAATCGGCCCGGCTTCGACTATCTGTTCCGTGACCTGGAAAACCTGGCGGCGATATTCGGCGTTCCCGAACGGGCCGAGGCACTGATCGCGGATTATCGCGTGCGGCTGGACCGCGTGCGGGCAAGGCTTGCCGGCAAGACGGACCGCCCGCGCGTCTTCGTCTACGATTCCGGCGACAAGGTGCCCCTCACGGCCGGCGGCTATGCCATGCCCCAGGCCATCATCGACGCAGCCGGCGGCCGCAACATCGCCGAGGATATCGAAAGCAACTGGGTGCGCATCGACTGGGAAACCGTGGCCGAGCGCAATCCCCAGGCCGTGGTGATCGTCGATTACGGCGAGGTCGCGGCCGCGGAAAAGATCGCCTTCATGAAGGAACATCCCGCCTTCGCCCATATCGATGCGGTGCGCGGCGACCGCTTTCTGGTGCTGGGCTATGACGACCTGACCCCCGGCCCCCGCAATATCCACGCGGTCGAGCGGCTGGCCGATTTCCTGCACGGCGAATAGGGGGACGGGATGGGCTTCCTGCGGCGGCATTTCCTTGCGACCTGCATCACCGGGCTGGCGCTCTGCCTGCTTTCGATCACGCTGTCGGTCAGCATCGGCTCGACCCGGATCCCCGCCGGCACGGTCTGGTCGATCGTGCTGCACAAGCTGTCGCTGCTTCCGGTCACGCCGGACTGGAGCGCGGGGCGCGAGAACATCGTCTGGGATCTGCGGCTGCCCCGCGCCCTGCTGGCGGCCACGGTCGGCGCCGGGCTGGGGATCGCGGGGGCGGTGATGCAAGGCGTGACCCGCAATCCCCTGGCCGACCCGCATCTGCTGGGGGTTTCGGCCGGGGCGGGTTTCGGGGCCAATCTGGCGATGCTGGCAGTCGGCAACCTGCTGGGCGTCCTGACCGTGCCGCTTTTCGCCTTTGCCGGCGCGCTGGCGGCGACGGCCATCGTCGTGTCCGTGGCGGGCCTTACCCACAGCACCGGCCCCACGCGGCTGGTGCTGGCGGGACTTGCCGTGTCCTTCGTCATCGCCGCGGGCAGCAACGTGCTGATCATGCTGGCCGATCCGCGCGCGATCAGTTCGGTCGTGTTCTGGATGCTTGGTGGCTTTGGCTTCGCGCAATGGAACAACCTGGCCTTTCCGGCCTTGGCCCTGCTGCTCAGCGGGGCGGTGTTCCTGCGCTGCGCCGAACAGCTGAACGCGCTGACCATGGGGGACGAAAGCGCCGCCACGCTTGGCGTCGACGTGCGGCGGCTGCGGATCGCGATGCTGACGGTCAGCGCCTTCCTGACCGGCGTTCTGGTCGCCTTTTCCGGGATGATCGGCTTCGTTGGGCTGATGATGCCGCATGTCGCGCGGCTTCTGATCGGCGGCGACAACCGGCGGGTCTTGCCGGCCAGCGCCTTGCTGGGGGCGATCTTCCTGGTTCTGGCCGATGTCCTGGCGCGACGGCTGACCGCGCCCAACGACATGCCCATCGGCGTCGTGACCGGGCTGATCGGTGGGTTGTTCTTCATTGTCCTGCTGGCCCGCCAGCGGGGATGAGGAAGGGGTTCTGCCCCTGACCACGCAAGGCGAGCGCACCAACAGCCGCTTCATCAACAACATCGCCATGGAGAGCGAGGATTATTGCGACAGCCGGTCTTTACCCCCGCGGCCATCGGTCGAGCTTTCCCAGTCTCCGCCACGACGAGGACGGTTTTCCCCGCATCAACCATCTGCAGGAGACCTGTTACCACCGCCTGAACCCGGCCATCGGCTGGACGGTGCTGCGGGTCCGACGAGGCTCTGGCGGCGACGTCGCCCTGGTCCCCCGCGGCCACCACCCCTGCGGCACCCCCTGGCTTCGAGCGCTGCTACCTCAACGTCATGGCAGGGCCGCGCAGGAACTGGTGCTTCGTCCCCGCGCCAGAGGTCGAGCATATGATGAAGAAACAACGCGGCCCGGAAACATCCCCTGCGAACCTGTCGGGATCATGCCGGTGCAGCCTTCTTGCAACGCACGGTTGGGCGGCCCTCATTCCCGCCCCCTGGCCTCCGCCGCCGCGCACATCGCCACACCGATCACCCCATCACCCTGCGCGCCCAGGATCTCGCCGGCGCTGCGGATGTCGCGGGTCTCCTTGTTCTGGCTCAGCTTGGCCTTGCCCACCAGGCGGGTGATCTCGATCCTCAGCCCGACGATGGCCTTCAGCATCATGTCGGTGAAGTCGCGCGGCGCATCCCCCATCTTCCAGGGCACCGGCTGCGCGGCCTCGTGCGTCCGGGTCAGCAGGGCGACATTGCGGCGCACGAAGCGCTCGTCGTCATGCACCGTGACCCGGCCATGGGCATGGGCCACGAGATAGTTCCATGTCGGCATCTGGCGGTGATGGTCCTGCTTGCTCGGATACCATTGCGGCGAGACATAGGCATCCGCCTCGCGGAACACGACCAGGACCTCGTCGCCCGTGGAGACATCCTGCCAGACCGGATTGGCGCGCGCGACATGACAGGTCAGGATGCCAGGCCCCGGGCCGCGCTCCAGATGGAAGGGGATGTGGTTGGCGTCGAGTCCGGCCTTGCCCTGCGTGACCAGGACGCCCAGCGGGTTGCGCTCGATCAGGTCGTGCAGGACCGGGATGCGGGATTCCTCGAAATGCGGCGGGACATACATGGCTGGTCCTGTGCGAAAGGGGCCGACATGCCCCGGGCGTTGATTTCCCGATGGGATACCGTCAGTCTGGTTTGTCAGGAACGTCCAGTTTCCAAGAAAAACAATGGTCCAGTTGCGAAAAGACCCCGGCCACCCGCCCGCCATGGGCGCAAGGCAGATCTACGAGGCACTGCGCGAGCAGATCGCCGGCGGCGTCTTCGGGGCCGCGGGGCGCTTGCCCTCGTCCCGCGCGCTTGCCCATGAGCTGGGGGTGTCCAGGACCACGGTCACCGCGGCCTATGAATAGCTCCTGGCCGAGGGTTTCATCGAGGTCCGGCAGGGCAGCCGCGCCCGCGTCGCCCCCGATCTCGCCGAACCATCGCGGCGAAAGGACAGTCCCGGCCATCCCCCGCCGGTCCGGCTGTCGGCCTGGGGCGAGCGCATCCGCCGGTTCCACCCCGCGCCCAGCCATGCCGGAAGCAGGCTGCTGGCCGATTTCCGCTATGGCGACATGGCCGGCGGCGATTTTCCCGCGACCCTCTGGAAGCGCTCCATGTCCGCCGCCATGTCCCGGCAGCCCGAGCGCCTGACCTATGCCGACCCCCGCGGCACGCCGCGGCTGCGCGCCGCGCTGCAAGGCTATCTCTGGCGGGCGCGGCAACTGGTCTGCGAGCCGGACCAGATCGTCATCGTCAACGGCTCGCAGCAGGGGCTCGACCTTTGCGCGCGGCTGATCCTCGATCCGGGCGATGCCTTCGCGATCGAGAACCCCTGCTATGCGATGGCGCGCCAGGTGCTGGCCGGCACGGGGGCGATGCCCTATTCGCTGCCGTTCGGCATGGCGGCATCCATGGCGGGGCTGCTGACCCTGGCCTTTGCGCCGAATTACGGAATGCTGCTTGCCGGCGGCATGATGCTGGGCATCGGCTCGTCCATCTTTCACCCGGAATCCTCGCGGATCGCGCGCCTCGCATCCGGCGGCTCGCATGGCCTCGCGCAGTCGCTGTTCCAGGTGGGCGGCAATTTCGGCTCGGCGCTCGGACCGCTTGCAGCGGCGCTGATCGTCCTGCCGCTTGGCCAGGCCAGCTTGGCCTGGTTCGCGCTTGTCGCCCTGCTGGGCATCGCCGTCCTGACCGGGCTGGGCAACTGGTATCGCCGGAACGGCCACGCCCGGCCCAGCGGCAGGAAGGTGCCGGAACGACATGCCTGGCTCTCGCGACCGCAGGTTTCCCGGGCGATGGCCATTCTGATCGCGCTGCTCTTTTCCAAGTATATCTATCTGGCGAGCTTCACGAGCTATTACACCTTTTACCTGATGGATCGCTTCGGCGTTTCCATCGCAACGGCGCAGATCCTGCAATTCGTGTTCTTCGCCTCGGTCGCTGCCGGCACCATCGCGGGCGGACCCATCGGCGACAGGCTGGGACGCAAGCCGGTCATCTGGGTCTCGATCCTCGGCGTCCTGCCGTTCACGCTGCTTCTGCCCCATGCCGGGCTGGCGGCGACGGTGATCCTCAGCGTGGTGATCGGGCTTCTGATGTCCTCGGCCTTTCCCGCCATCGTGGTCTACGGCCAGGAGCTGATGCCGGGCCGTGTGGGCATGGTCTCGGGCCTGTTCTTCGGCTTCATCTTCGGGATCGGCGGCATCGGCGCCGCCCTGCTGGGTGTCCTGGCCGACCTGAAGGGCATCTCCTTCGTCTTCCTGGTTTGCTCCTGCCTGCCGGTCTTCGGCATCCTCACCGCATGGCTGCCCGACCTGCGCGAACCCGAAGGAAGGTGATGCATCACCCCCTTGCCGCAGCGGTCCCGCCTTCGTTCATCGCGCCCTCCAGGATCGGGATGATCCGTGGGTCCCCCATCTGCGCGACGTTGAAGCGAACGAACGGCGCCGCCGATTGCGAGGCGCTGAAGGCGTTTCCGGGCGCAAGCACGACATTGCGCTCCATGCAGCGCCGGGCGACGACCGCCGAGTCCAATCCATCCGGCAGCCGGCACCAAAGGTAGAAGCCGCCCCGCGGCATGATCCACGGAACGATGCCCAGTTGCGCCAGCCGTTCCGCCACCTCGATCCTCGCATGCGCCATCCGCTGGCGCACATCGTCCATATGCCTGCGATAGCTTCCCCCGGCCAGGATGCCGACGATCAGTTCGGTCGAGACCGGGCTGGGACCGCCGAAACTGGTCGCGACCTGCAGGTCGACCAGGCTTTCGATCCAGTCCGCCCGGGCCGCGATATAGCCGCAGCGCAGCGAGGCCGAGAGCGTCTTGGAAAAGCTTCCGATCCTGATCACCCGCTGGAGGCCGTCGAGGATGGCGAGGCGTGGCGACGGCGTCGGCTCGAAATCCGCGAAGATGTCGTCCTCGACGATGGTCAGCCCGTGGGCGGCGGCGGCACTGAGCACCCGATGCGCGATCTGGGACGAGATGCTGGCGCCGGTCGGGTTGTGCAGCGCGGAATTGGTGATGTAGAGGCGCGGGTTCTCGTCGATCAGCGCCTGCTCGAAGGCGGCAATGTCCGGTCCCACAGGCGTGAAAGGAACGCCGACGATGCGCACCTGATGGGCGCGCAGCAAGGCGTGGAAATTGAAATAGCAGGGATCGTCGACCAGAACCGCGTCCCCCGGACGCAGAAGCAACCGGCAGATCAGGTCGATGGCCTGCGTCCCCGAGCCCGTCAGCAGGATCTGGTCCGCCGTCGCGTTGATGCCCTGATCGGCGAAGCGGGCGATCAGCAGGCGGCGCAGCTCGATCGAGCCCCGCGTGCCGCCGTAATCCGACAGCAGCGCGTCATTGGCGCGGCCGAGCGCCCGCAACCCCTTCCGCAGCGCGGCATTCGGCATCCAGTCGGCCGGAAGCCAGCCGCAGCCGGGCTTCAGGACGGCGGGATCGGCATCGAGCGACTGCCGCGACACCCAGAAAGGATCGATATCGCGTTCGCGGCGTGGCCCCATCTCTGCCAGCGCCATCGGCGGCAGATCGGCGCCGGTGACATAGAAGCCCGAGCCGCGTCGCGCGCGGATGACGCCTTCGGCTTCCAGGCGGGCATAGGCCTCGACCACCGTCGAGGGCGACACGCCCATGGTCCTGGCAAACCCCCGGACCGATGGCAGGCGGTCGCCCGGCACCAGTGCCCGGCTGGCAATCCTCGTGCGGACCGCGCGCATCAGCGCCCCTGTCCGCGTCATGTCGTCATCTGCCACGATCAACTCCCCACAAACTGTATGGGTAATTCATGCCATACGGATCTGGATAATCGTATCGCACTGTTTCTGTCCGCGCGAGCATCAAGGCGCTATGGAACATCCCTGCAAGCAAGGGTGCATGGGCATGAAATCAGCAGGATGGGGCAGCGGCCTGATCGGGGTCATCATCTTCAGCGGCTCGCTGCCGGCCACGCGGGTGGCGGTGGCGGACTTCACCCCGATCTTCCTGACCTCGGCGCGGGCGCTGCTGGCCGCACTGTTGGGCGCAATCTTTCTCGTTGCACTACGCCAGCCCCGGCCCGGGCGCGGGGACATCCTGCCCCTGGCGCTCGTCGCCATCGGCGTGGTCGTCGGCTTTCCCTTGCTGACCGCGCTGGCGCTTCGGCACATCACCGCCGCCCATTCCATCGTCTTCATCGGCCTGCTGCCGCTGGCGACCGCCATCTTCGGCGTGTTGCGCGGCGGCGAGCGTCCGCATGCGCCGTTCTGGGCCTTCTCGATCATCGGCGCGGCGGCGGTCGCGGGCTTCGCCCTGCACGGCAGCGGCGGCGGCACGGTGGCCGGCGACCTGCTCATGGTCGCGGCGGTCGTCGTTTGCGGCCTCGGCTATGCCGAAGGCGCCACCTTGTCGCGCCGCCTGGGCGGCTGGCAGGTCATCTCCTGGTCCCTGATCCTGTCGTTGCCGGTCATGGGCGTCCTGACCCTCGTCACCTGGCCCGACAGCTTCGGCGACGTCACGCTCCCGGGCTGGACCGGCCTCGCCTATGTGTCGGTCTTCAGCATGATGGTGGGATTCATCTTCTGGTATCGCGGGTCTTGCCCTGGGCGGCATAGCCGGCGTAGGGCAATTGCAGCTTCTCCAACCCTTCTTCGGGTTCGTGCTTGCCGCGATCTTCCTCAGGGAGCCCATCGCATGGACCATGATCGCATCGACCGTGATCGTGGTCGCCTGCGTCGCGGGGGCAAGGCGCTTCGCCTGACTTTGCAAAGCAGGTCGCCTGCAATCGTGCCGGCGTTGCCGCCTTCGTCAAATGCTCCGGTAACCCGCCCTGCCCCGATGCCTCAGCGCATCGACAATGATCCTGAAGGCGGGCGAGAACGCCCATTCGCGCTATTTGAGCGAGGACGCCTGCAAGGCCGCGGCCGAGCCGAAGGAGCTGATGATCCTCGAGGGCGCCGATCACGTCGATCTCTACGACCACATGGACGCGATCCCCTTCGACAGCCTGCAATCCTTTTTCGAAGAGCATCTCGCATAGGCGGAAAGGGGTCCGTGCCTGCCCACGCAGCCCGTCGCCGCATTTTCAGGGGACGGCGGGGCCCATGCTGGCGCAGCTCAGCGTCATGCCATCGGGGCGGGACAGGACACGAAGCCCATCGTAGTCGCTGATCGTCGGCACACCCACGCCCTGAGGCGCAGTATGCGGCCCTGCGATACGGATCACCTGCGCCCCCGCAGCCCGCCCGGCCAGCAGACCGGCTTCCGTATCCTCGAAAACCAGGCAGCGGGCGATATCCACGCCCAGAAGCCCGGCCCCCCGGCGATAGCCTTCCGGGTCCGGCTTGCCTTGCGAGACGTCGTCCGAGGTGATCATGAACCGGGGCAGCGGAAGTGCCGCGGCCTCCATGCGGCGCAATGCGAGCTTGCGGCTTGCCGAGGTCACGACAGCCCATCGCTCGTGCGCAAGCGACGCAAGCAGTTCGACAGCGCCTGCGATTGCGACGACCCCATCGACATCCTCGATCTCGCGTGCCTCGACCCAGGCGACCTCTTCATCGATAAGCGCATGCGGCGGGGCGAAACGGCGAACGGTGTCGACGGCGCGGCGGCCGTGCAGATAGGCAAGGACATCGGCGACGGGCACGCCGACACGGCGCGCCCATTCGGTCCAGACCCGCTCGACGACCGGGATCGACGTCAGCAGCGTTCCATCCATGTCGAACAGGAATGCCGCGTAGCTTGCAGGGGCGTGCTTCAATTCCGTCATCCCGCCAGGTTTCTCATTCCTTGTCTGGACCAGTTTGGACCCGATCGCAAATCCCCGCCCCTCCCGGTCATTCCGTATCCATCAACACCTTCATGGCGCCCCGCGGCGTGCCGGCGCCGAAGAGCCTGGCGACCTCGGGCAGCGGCAGCCGGTGGGTGATCAGCCTGCCCAGGCCCGGGCCGCAAGCCTGGATGACCTCCAGCGCCTCGGCGATGTTGTGGTTCAGGGAATGCGTGCCGAACAGCGAAAGCTGGCGGCGGAAGATCTCGAACGGGGAAATCTCGATCCGCGCCGCGGGCGGGCATACGCCGAAATAAAGCATATTGCCGCCATTCGCGGCGTATTCCGGCAGGCGCGCCGCCACCGCGGGCACGCCGGTCGCGTCCACCGCCAGATCGCAGCCATGGCGCAACCGATCCAGCTCGGCCGTGCCCTGGGCCAGAGCGCCAAGGCCGAACTCGGCGGCCATCGCCAGCCGATCCTCGTCCAGATCGACCATGATCGCCTCGGCCCCGCGCTGACGCAGGGCGATGCCCATCAGCATGCCGATGGGTCCGGCGCCAAAGACCAGCGCCCGGTCGATCCGGCGTCCGGCCAGGGGCGACAGGCCGTTCAGCACGCAGCCCATCGGCTCGGCCAACGCCGCCAGCGCCGGGTCCATGCCGGGCGCAGGCACCAGGGCATCGGCCCGCACCACGCAACGCTCGGCAAAGCCGCCGTTGCGGGTGACGCCATAGGCGCCAAGGCTTTCGCACAGGTTGACCCGGCCGGCGCGGCAACCGGGACAGGTGCCGCAACCGATGTTCGGATCGACCACGACCAGATCGCCGGCAGCGAAGCCGGTGACACCCGCGCCCAGGGCCAGCACCTCGCCGGCATATTCGTGGCCCGGCACAAGCGGAAAGGCCGAGGCGCCGTAATTGCCCCGCAGGATCTCGATATCGGTGTGGCAGATGCCGCTGGCGCGGACCGCGATCAGCACCTCGCCCGGACCGGGTTCGGGATCGGCCAGGGTTTCGACGGCTACCTGGCCGCCCTGGCGAAAGACGATGGCTTGCATGTGGATCCCGGATGATGCGGCGGCCCCGACGATCGCCGGAACCGCGAAGGTGAAATCTCAGGCCAGCCAGTTGCCGCCGTCGACGCCGAAGGTCTGGCCGACGATGTATTCGGCCTCGGCCGTGGCAAGAAAGATCGCCATGCCGGTCAGGTCCGAGGCCACGCCCATGCGGCCGAAGGGCACGGCCGCGCCGACCAGCTTTTTCTTCTCGCCCGGCTTCAGGCCCTCGAAGCGGGCGAAATGCTCGTCCACCACGTCCCAATGCTCACCGTCCACCACGCCCGGGGCGATGGCGTTGACGTTGATGCCGTGGCGGATCAGGCCGAGGCCGGCGCTTTGGGTCATGCTGATGACGGCGGCCTTGCCGGCGCAATAGACCGCGACCAGGGGCTCGCCCCGGCGGCCGGCCTGAGATGCCATGTTGATGATCTTGCCGCCCTTGCCGCGGGCGATCATGTGCTTCGCCGCCGCCTGCATGCAGAAGAAGGCACCGGTCATGTTCACCGCCATGACACGGTCGTAATCGGCGCGGGTGACCTCCTCGACCGGCGCGGCGGTGAACAGCGCGGCGTTGTTGACCAGGATATCCAGACGGCCGAACGTGCCGATCACCTCGGCGAATCCGGCGTCGATGCTGTCCTGCCGGGTCACGTCCATCTGCACGGCGACGGCCTGCGGGCCAAGGCTTTCGGCGGCGGCGCGCACGGCGTCGGCATTGATGTCGGCCAGCGCGACGCGGGCGCCCTCGGCGATATAGGCACGGGCGAATTCCAGCCCGATGCCGCGGGCCGCGCCGGTGATCAGGGCGGTTTTGCCTTGCAGTCTCATGTCATGGACCTTCCATCTTCAGAGAAACGATAAATCCGTTCGGGGCGCGGCATCAGCCGCAGCTCGTCGCCGGGGTTCAGCCCGCGTTCGCCGCTGACGCGGACGGTCAGCTCGCCCAACTCGGGACTGTCCACCTTGAGGAAGGTGTCCGATCCCAGATGCTCGGCCAGATGCACCCTGCCCTGCCAGCCGCCCTCGGCGACGATCTCCAGATGCTCGGGGCGGATGCCGATGGTATGGGCACCGTGCCTTGCCGCCTCGGGGCCGGTGACGAAGTTCATCTTCGGGCTGCCGATGAAGCCCGCGACGAATAGGTTCGCGGGCGCGTTGTAAAGTTCCAGCGGGCTGCCGACCTGCTCGATCCGACCGGCATGCAAGACGACGATCTTGTCGGCCATGGTCATCGCCTCGACCTGGTCGTGGGTGACGTAGATCATCGTCGTCTTCAGCTTCTGGTGCAATTCGCTGATCTCGTGGCGCATGGTCACGCGCAGCGCCGCATCAAGGTTCGACAGCGGCTCGTCGAACAGGAACGCCGCCGGCTCGCGCACGATGGCGCGGCCGATGGCGACGCGCTGGCGCTGGCCGCCCGAAAGCTGACCGGGGCGGCGGTCCAGGTAGCCCGTCAGGTTCAGGATGCGCGCCGCGTCCTCGACCTTGCGGTCCTGTTCGGCCTGCGCCATGCCCGCCATCTTCAGCGGAAAGGCGATGTTCCTGCGCACCGACATATGCGGGTAAAGCGCATAGCTTTGGAACACCATCGCCAGCCCGCGCTCGCCCGGCGGGGCGTTGCTGGCCTCGCGCCCGTCGATGACGATATTGCCCGAACTGATGTCCTCCAGCCCGGCGATCAGCCGCAGCAGCGTGGACTTGCCGCAGCCCGAGGGGCCGACGAAGACCACGAACTCGCCGTGGTCGATCTGCAGGTCGATGCCGGGAATGACCTCGGCCTCGCCGAAGGCCTTGCGCACCTTGGTCAGGGTAATCTGTCCCATGTCTACCTCATTTCACCGCGCCGAAGGTCAGGCCGCGGACCAGTTGCTTCTGGCTGAACCAGCCAAGGATCAGGATGGGTGCGATGGCCATGGTCGAGGCCGCCGACAGTTTCGCGTAGAAAAGCCCCTCGGGCGAGGAATAGCTGGCGATGAAGGCCGTCAGCGGCGCCGCCTTGGAGGTGGTCAGCTGCAGCGTCCAGAACGCCTCGTTCCAAGCCAGGATGACGTTCAGCAGCAGCGTCGAGGCGATGCCCGGAACCGCCATCGGCGTCAGCACATGGACGATCTCTTTCGTCAGGCTGGCGCCGTCCATCCGCGCCGCCTCCAGGATCTCGGACGGGATCTCGCGGAAATAGGTGTAGAGCATCCAGACCACGATCGGCAGGTTGATCAGCGTCATCACCACCGTCAGCCCGATGCGCGTATCCAGCAGCCCGAAATCGCGAAACATCAGATAGATGGGGATCAGCACGCCCACGGCCGGCATCATCTTGGTGGAGAGCATCCACATCAGCAGGTCCTTGGTCCGCCGGCCGGGCTGGAAGGCCATGGCCCAGGCCGCCGGGATGGCGACCAGCAACGCCAGCACCGTCGAGCCCAGCGAGATGATCACCGAGTTCATGAAATGCGCGCCGTAGTTCGAACGGCCTTGCACCTCGGCATAGCTCGCCGTCGTCCAGGGCGCCGACAGCACCTGCAAGGGCGTGCGGATCGCGTCTGTTTCCGACTTGAAGCTGAGGATGACGGTCCACAGGATCGGCAGGAAGATCAGGAAACCGATGCTCCATGCCGCCACGGTGACGACGGCCTGTCGGGTCGGGGAAGTCTTGCGTGCCATGGCTTCCTCATGCGTCCAGGTTCTTGCCGATCATCCGCATCAGGAAGATCGCCACGATATTGGCCAGGATGACCGCGATGATGCCCCCGGCCGAGCCGCCGCCCACGTCGAAGGACAGCAGCGACTGCGAATAGACCAGGAACGGCAGGTTGGTGGAGGCGACGCCGGGGCCGCCATTGGTGGTCACCAGAATCTCGGCAAAGATCGACAGCAGGAAGATGGTCTGGATCAGCACCACCACGGTGATCGAGCGCGTCAGATGCGGCAGCGTCAGGTAGCGAAAGCGCGAAAGCCAGCCGGCACCGTCCATCTCGGCCGCCTCCATCTGCTCGCTGTCCAGCGACTGCAGCGCGGTCAGCAGGATCAGCGTGGCAAAGGGCAGCCAGCTCCAGGAAACGATCAGGATGATCGAGGCCAGCGGCGCCTGCGACAGGAAGTCCAGCGGCGCGAACCCCAGCGCCTTGGCCAGATGGGCGAACATGCCGTTGACCGGGTTCATGAAGAAGTTCTTCCACACCAGCGCCGAAACGGTGGGCATGACGAAAAAGGGCGCGATCACCATGACCCGGACGATGCCCTGCCCCCAGAAGGGCTGGTTCAGCAGCAAGGCCAGGGCGATGCCACCGATCACGGTGATGCAAAGCACGCCCAGCACCAGGACCAGCGTATTCGTCAGGGCGATCCAGAACGAGGGCTGCTGGATGAAGTAGTAATAATTGTCGAAACCCGCCCAGGTCTCCATGCCCGGCATGAGCAGATTGTAGCGCAGGAAGCTGAAATACAGGGTCATGCCCAGGGGAACGATCATCCACATCAGCAGCAGGATGACCGAGGGCGAGACCATCAGGCGCGCAAGCGCGCGCGAATGCGCGGTGGCCATGCGTGTCTCCTATGGAAAAAGATCGGCGCGTATGGGCCGGAGAAATCGACCGCTGTCGAAAAGGGGCGGAGATTGCTTCCCCGCCCCCCTCCGGGGAGGAGCCGTTACTTGGGATAGCCCGCGCGGGACATTTCCCGGGCCGCGTAGTCCTGCGCGGCCTTCAGGGCCGCTTCGACGCTCGTCTGCCCGGCCAGCGCGGCCGAGATCTGCTGGCCGACGACGGTGCCGATGCCCTGGAACTCGGGGATCGTCACATATTGGATGCCGGTATAGGGCACCGGATCCTTCGTGGGCCTGGCCGGGTCCGTGGCCTCGATCGAGGCCAGGACGGTCGCGGCAAAGGGCGCAGCCTCCTGATATTCGGGCAATTCATAGGTCGAAAGGCGCGTGCCCGGCGGCACGGCGACCCAACCCTCCTTCTCGCCGACCAGCTTGACGTAATCCTTCGAGGTCGCCCAGGCGATGAAGGACTTGGCCACATCGGCCTTGGTCGAGCTGGTGGGGATGGCCAGCGACCAGGCCCAGAACCAGGCCGAACCCGCCGGGGTGACCGCCTGCGGCGCGGGCGCGAAGGCGATCTTGTCGGCGACCTCGCTTTGCTTGGGGTCATAGACCCGGCCCGCAGCCGAGGTGGCGTCGATCCAGATCGCGCATTTTCCGGTCTGGAACAGCGCCTGGTTCTCGTTGAAGCCATTGCTGACCGCGCCGGGGGGCCCGTATTTGGTCATCAGCTCGACGTAATAGGAGATGGCCTCCTGCCAGGGCTGGCTGTCGATCTGCGGCTGCCAGTCCATGTCGAACCACTGGCCGCCATAGGTGTTCACCAAGGTGCCGAGAAAGGCCATGTTCTCGCCCCAGCCCGGCTTGCCGCGCAGGCAGATGCCATATTGCTCCCTGGACTTGTCGGTCAGCTTTTCGACGAATTCCGCGATCTGGCCGTAGGTCGGCTGTTCGGGCATGGTCAGCCCCGCCGCCTCGAACAGATCCTTGCGATACATGGTGAACGAGCTTTCCGCATAGAACGGCGCCGCGACCAGCTTGCCGTCCGCCGAAAGCCCGGCGGCGACCGAGGGGATCAGGTCGGCATAGTCGTAGTCTTCGCCCAGGTCGTCCAGCGGCATCAGCCAGCCCTGCTTGCCCCAGATCGGCGCCTCGTAGGAGCCGACGGTCATGATGTCGAACTGCCCGCCCCTGGTGGCGATGTCGGTCGTCACCCTTTGGCGCAGGACGTTTTCTTCCAGGATCACCCAGTTGATCCTGTGCCCCGTGGCCTTTTCCCATTCGGGGGCCAGTTTCTGCATGATGATCATGTCGCCGTTGTTCACGGTGGCGATGGTCAGTTCCTCGGCCTGTGCGGCACCCGTCAGGGCAGTCGCCGTCACGGCCAGAAACGCCGTTCTCAGTTTCATCCTTGTCCTCCCTCGGTGAAGCTGTTGCCAAGGAAGTTACGGATTCACATGTAACGGGTCAATCAATATTTTTACGCGCGAAAAATTTATAGAGGTCGCGAACCAATAATCATGCCGATGCCCGCAGGATCAACTTGCCTTCAAGCCGCCGCAGCGGGCTGGCGGGACGAACCCCGTTTTCGATCATGCCGAAAAGCGTGGAGACGCTGCTTTCCGCAATGGAAACATAGTCTTGCGCAACAGTGGTCAGGGCCGGCGCGGTAAAGCGGGCCATCGGATGGTCGTCATGGCCGGCCACGCGCAGCGCCGTGGCGGCGCCGCGCCCCACCCGCAGCCCCTTTTCAAACGCCGCCGCGATCAGGCCGATC
The DNA here is from genome assembly GCF_030234105.1 of Paracoccus sp. SSJ. Taxonomy (NCBI): domain Bacteria; kingdom Pseudomonadati; phylum Pseudomonadota; class Alphaproteobacteria; order Rhodobacterales; family Paracoccaceae; genus Paracoccus; species Paracoccus sp. SSJ. Next base: position 253,449 of record NZ_JASSPE010000001.1, read on the forward strand.
GCCATGCGGTCATTGGCGCAAAGCACGGTGTTCGTCGGCAGTTGATGCGCAGGCAGCAGCCGCAGCCCGGCATTGTAGCCCAGTTCCTCGAAATCCCAGCCGGCCGATTCGGCCGGGATCACATGCGGCTGGAAGCCCTGCTCCTCCATGGCGCGGACATAGGCTTCGCGGCGTTCACGGGCGTTGGTATTGACGGCCGGCATGTCCAGGAAGCAGGGCGGCTCACCACTGCGGCACAGGTAGTCGACCATCAAGCCGACGCTTTGGAAATTGTCGGTGCCGACGAAAATCTCGTCCCCGTTCATATGGTTGTCGAAGATCACCGTGGGGATGTCCGCGGCAAGTCGCCGGATGCGATCCGAGACCGACGTGTCCCCCAAGGGCGCGATGATGGCGCCGGCGATGCGCAGGGAATACAGCATCTCGATAGCACTCAGCTCGCGCTCGGCATCGCCGTGCGAGCCCAGGACGATGGCCCAATACCCCGCCTCGATGCAGCGCGTCTCGATCTGGCGGACGATCTCGGCATAGAACGGATCGACGATATGCGGGACGACGATGCCGATGTTCTTGGTGAACTTGCGGTTCTGGTTGATGGCGAACAGGTTCGGCCGGTAGCCGTAGCGGGCGATGGCCTCCTCGATCCGCTCGCGGGTCGAGCGGCGGACGCTGGACGGGTCGTTGAAGTATTTCGAGATCGTCGGCCGCGAGATGCCGCTGACCGCCGAGAACTCTTCCATGTTCTTGATCTTCTGCTCTTCCATGCCGCCTCCCCTTCGGAACGCGTCCGAAAGCAATATATTGTCTCGCGTAAAGACTTATCTTGACAATATCGGCCGCGAGGCGGCGAGGGTCAATAGCGGCGATCCCCGACCCGATGCGACATGGCGGGAACGACGCAAGGGCCGGGAGGATCCCGGCCCTTCCAAAAGCCGGCAGGGCCGTTCAGGAACAGCAGGCCGCGACATAATCCTGCGCCAGCCGCTCGACCGCCGCCAGCGCCAGATCCCTGGCGCGCGGCGGCAGGCGACCGGCCCGGACTTCGGGATAAAGCCCGCCCAGATATTGCGCGATCAGCGTCTCGGGCAGTTCCACCCCGTCCAGCAGCGCAAAAAGCTCGTCCACCGCACGTTCGGCCGCCGGCTGCGGCCAGTAATAGCGGATGCGGTCGCTATAGGAGAAATGCCGCTGCAAGGCGCGCTCGGCCTCTGGCCCGTGATAGTAGCGGTCCCAGTTGCCGGGCGCCTCCAGCATCACCGCCTCCGTCGCCTGGCGCAGGCTGCGCCGGCGCCGGCCGGGGAACAGTTCCTCGGCGATGGCGTCCAGCCCATACAGCGCCTCGCGCAGCACGAAGGTCAGGCCCGGCCCGACCTTGAGGATGGCAAAGCCGTCGCGAACCAGGGCGGTCAGCGCCCCGCGGGTCTGGTAGTCGGTCGAATGCGCCTCGAACACCACGCCCGGCATCTGCGCCAGCACGGCGGAGAGGTCGCGCGCCGCCGCCGGGTCATAGTCGATGACATTGTGATTTCCGAACTCGACGCCGGGCTGGACCACCAGTCCGACGACGCGGGTGAAGGCATCCTGCTGTCCGGCATCCGCGAAAGCCCGGCAATGCACCTGGAATGTGGCCAGGGCCGCGCCGGGGCTGGTCAGTTCCAGCCCCTCGATCTCTTCCATCGCGCCGCCGGGGATCGGAACCTCGGTGCCGATGACATAGACCGGGGCGATGCCGCCTTGGGGTCGCGCCTCCTCGGCCGCCGCCGCCAGCCGCGCCGCGCGCGCCGCCGTCTGCGCATCGTCCAGCGCCGCCGGCTCGCCGGCGCAGCCCATGGAGCAGTCCAGATGCAGCTTGGTGAAGCCTGCCGCGGCAAAGGCGCGGATCATCACCTCGGCCTTTGCCATCGCCTGATCGGCAGGCAGGCTTTTCCAAGGGTTCGGACCAAGGTGATCGCCGCCCAGGATCAGGCGCTCCAACGGAAAACCCGTGCGGGCCGCGATTTCCTCGACGAAGCGGCGGAAATCGGCGGGGGTCATGCCGGTATAGCCGCCATCCTGGTTGACCTGGTTGCAGGTCGCCTCGATCAGCAGCGGCAGGGGGGTCGGCGCGGTGCAGCGCATCGCCGCCTCGATCGCCATGGGATGCGCGGTGCAGATCGAGGGGATGCCCGAGGGGCCGGGTCGGTCGCGCCATTCGGCGATGGATTTCAGGGGATTGTCGGTCATGGGTCTCAGCCTTTCCGTTCCGAAAGCAGCGCGTCCAGTTCCGCGCGGGTCGAGGTTCCCTCCATCGGTCCCAGCCGGGTCACGGCGCGGGCGCCTGCGGCATTGGCAAGGCGCAGCGCCTCGGCCGGGTCGGAACCGGCCAGCCACAGGCTGAGGAAGGCGCCGCCGAAGGTGTCGCCGGCACCCGTCGGGTCGACCTCATCGACAGCCAGCGGCATGGCATCGAGGCGCAAGCCCCGCTCGAACAGGCTGGCGCCGGCCGCGCCGCGCTTGACGACCACGGTGCGGATGCCGCGATCCAGCAGGGCGGCGATCACGGCGGCCTCATCCCGGGCCGTATCGAACAGGAACAATTCCTCGCCCGAAGGCATGAACAGGTCCGTCATCGCCAGCACCGCATCCAGCGCCGCGCGCATGCCGGGCACGTCCAAGAGTTCGGGCCGCAGGTTCGGATCGAACGAGATCGTGCCGCCCCGCGCCTTGATCCGCCGCGCCGCATCCATCACCATCGCGCCCAGTTCCGGCGCCGAAAAGGCCGAGCCCATGACATGCAGGTGAGTGCAGCTTTCGACCAGCGCCTCGGACGCCGCGGTCGGTCGCAGCTTGCCGCAGGCGGCATGGCGGATGTTGTAGACGAAGGCGCGGCTGCCATCGTCGCGATAGCGCACGAAGGCGCTGCCGGTGCTTTCGCCCGGCGCCACCTCGATGCCGGAGACATCCACGCCGTCGGACCGCAGCCGTTCGATGTTCACGCGGCCGAAATCGTCGTCGCCCACGCGCGAGACGATGGCGCAGGGCGTGCCCATCTTGCCGACCTGGTCGATGAAGATCGCCGGCGCGCCCGAGGGGAAAGGGCCGACCAGCGGTTGCGCCTTGAGAAAGCCGTTGCCGCGGGTGGTCGCCACGATCTCGACGAGAACCTCGCCGATGGTCAGAACCTTGCGCATCTTCTCAGCTCCGCCGCTGCTTGGCACGCACGTCCAGCCAGACGGCGATCAGGATCACCAGGCCCTTGACGATCAGCTGGTAGAAATAGGGCACCGACAGCATGTTCATGCCGTTGTTCATCACCCCGATGATCAGCGCACCGATCAGCGTGCCGACCATGGTGCCGACGCCGCCCGCCAGGCTGGTGCCGCCCAGCACCGCCGCCGCGATGGCGTCGAGCTCATAGCTCATCCCGGCATTGGTCTGCGCCGAATAGAGGCGCGAGGAAAGCAGGATCCCCGACACCGCCGCCATGACGCCGGACAGGGTGAAGATGGCGATCTTCAGCCGGTCCACCTTGATGCCGGAATAAAGTGCGGCCTCGCGATTGCCGCCGGTCAGATAGGCGCGCCGGCCGAAGGTCGTGCGCGACAGCAGGATATGGTTGAACAGGAACAGGGCCACGACGATCCAGATGATGATCGGCAGGCCGAGCCAGTTGCTGCCGCCGATCGCCGTCCATGCCGGGTCCGAGATCATCGCCGGCGCGCCGTTGGTCGGCAGGCTGACCAAGCCGCGATAGATGCCCATCGTCGCCACCGTCACGATGAAGGAGGGCAGCATCAGCTTGGCGGTCAGCACGCCGTTCACCAGGCCCATCGCCGCGCCCGCCGCCAGCGTGAACAGCAGCGCCGGCGCGAAGCCCCAGCCGAAGGCCAGTGCCTGCGCGCCCGCCATCCCCGCCACCGCGATGATCGAGCCGATGGAGAGGTCGATTTCCCCAAGCAGGATGACCCAGGTCATGCCGAAGGCGGCAATGGCGACCACCGCCACCTGTTGCAGGATGTTGGTCAGGTTGGCGACCGTCATGAAGCGTTCGTTCAGAACCGTGAAGATCACGCAAAGCACGATGAGCGAGACGAGGATGCCGCCATATTGATGCAAGGCGGCGCGCAGCTGCTCTCGCCCGGCGCTGATGGTCGTGTCGGTTGTCTGGGTCATTGATGCGTTCCCGTTGCATGGGCCATGACAAGCTCGGGCGTCAGGTCGCCGCGCGCGACCGTGGCCTTCAGTTCACCCTCGGCCATGATGGCGATGCGATCCGCCAGCCCGAGCACCTCGGGCAGTTCCGATGAGACCAGCAGGATCGCGGTCCCCTCGGCGGCAAGTTCGCGGATGATGCGATAGATCTCGAATTTCGCGCCGACATCGACGCCGCGCGTCGGCTCGTCCAGGATCAGGACGCGCGGCCTGGTCAACAGCCATTTCGCCAGCACGACCTTTTGCTGGTTGCCGCCGGACAGTTTCCCCGCGAGCGTTTCAAGCGAACTGGTGCGAACCCAGAGGCGCTGCACCTCCGCCCTGGCCGCCCGGCGTTCCTTGCCGAAGCGGAGGAAGCCGGCTTTCCCGGCAAAGCCGTCCAGCGCGGCCATGGAGATATTCGACCGCACAGGCGCGTCCAGGGCCAGCCCCTCTTCCTTGCGGTTCTCGGTCACGAAGCCGATCCCGGCCGCGATGGCGTCGGCCGGATTGCGCAGCCGGACGGGTTTGCCGTCGACGCGGATATCCCCGCTCGTGGATCGCATTCCGAACAGGGCGTTCATCACATCCGAGCGGCCGGACCCGATCAGGCCGAAAAAGCCCAGAATCTCGCCGGGGCGAACCTCGAAGCCGACATCCCTGAACCGTCCCGCACAGGACAGGCCCCGCACGTCCAGAACAGGTCGAACATCCGCGCCGGGCGCGGGCGCAAGACGCGGCGGATAGATCTCATCCATCCTGCGGCCGACCATCAGCGCGATAAGCTCCTCGATGGAGGTCTCGTCGCGCTTGCGCATCGCGACATAGGCGCCGTCCCGGATGACGGTGATGTCGTCGGATAGCCGCATGATCTCTTCCATGCGGTGCGAGATATAGAGGATGGCGGTGCCCCGCGCCTTGAGGCGGTCGATGATGCCGAACAGGATCTCGGCCTCGGAATCCGACAGGGACGAGGTGGGCTCGTCCAGGATCAGCACCTTGGCGGGCTGGCTGAGACCCTTGGCGATCTCGACAAGCTGGCGCTGCGCAATCGACAGGTGCCCGACCTTCGCGCCCACATCCACGGGCAGGCCCAGGTCCCGGACCAGTGCCCTCGCTTCCGCCCGCAGCTTCCGGTCGTTGATGAAGCCGAGGCGTGCGGGTTCATGCGTCGCCATGATGTTCTCGGCGACGGACAGGTTGTTGCACAGGCTGAGTTCCTGAAAGACGATCGCCAGCCCCTGGGCGGCGGCGTCTTTCGGACTGTGCGGCGCGTAAGGCCGCCCATCCAGCACCATTTCCCCGCCCGACGGCTGATGCACGCCGACCAGGATCTTCATCAAGGTCGACTTGCCTGCACCGTTCTCGCCCAGGATCGTGTGCACGCGGCCCGGCCGGACATCCAGCCGCATGGATTTCAGGGCCTCGACCGGGCCGAAGCTCTTTCTTATATCGCGCAAGGACAGCACGAATTCCGCCGCCTGGTTCATCCGCTCCACTCCCCCGTGACCACACCGCAAGGCATCCCCGACGCCCTGCGGCGCGGCGGTTCATTCCTTGACGTAGACGCCCGGAACGATGGGCTGCTCGGCAGGCACGTCCTGGCCTTCGATGACCGCCGCGGCGGTATCCACGGCGGTCTTGCCCATCTGGTCGGGGAATTGCTGGATCACGCCGACCATGACCGGATTGGCGTCGACCGCGTTGCGGGCCTCTTCCATGCCGTCGAAGCCGATCACCTTGACCTGGCCTTCAAGTCCCGCAGACTTCACCGCCACGGCAGCGGCCAGCGCGGCATCGTCGCCGAAGCCGAAGATGCCGGCGATGTCAGGGTTGGCCTGCAGCATGTTCTGCGCGACAGCCAGCGCCTCGGCCCGGGTGATGCCGGTCTGCTGGGCGACGATCTCGATTTCCGGGTGCGCCTCCAGGGCCTTCCTGAAGCCCTCGACCCGCGCGACCACCGATTGCACGGTCGGATAATCGATGATCGCGACCTTGCCCTTGCCGCCCAGAACCTCGGCCATCAACTCGCCGGCCTTGACGCCGCCGGTATAGTTGTCGGTGCCGATATGCGAGGTCACCTTGGCATTCGCGGCGGGCACGTCCACCGTGATGACCTTGATCCCCGCCGTATCCGCCTTGGCAATGGCGGCCATCACCCCCTGGCTGTCCACCGGCGAGATGACGATCACGTCGACGCCCTTGACGATGAAATCCTCGACATCGGCCAGTTGCTTGTTCAGGTCCTGGTTGGCGATGCTGATCTCCAGCGGCACGCCCTTGGCTTCCGCCTCGGCTTTCATCGCATCGGCAAGCTCGATGTAGAACGGGTGCTGCTGGGTCAGCAGCGAGGCGCCGATGCCATCGGCATGGGCCGCGCCGCCCGCGCTCAGGGCAACAGTCGTCAGCAGCGCCGAAAGCGCTTTCTTGAAACTCATGGAGTCCTCCCAGGATCTCGATTTCGAGGAGATGGTGCCGGGGAAAAACCCGACTCGCCGCCAAAGCCCCTCCCCTATGGCGGTCCAGGTGACGCTACTTACATATTTTACGCGTGTCAAATTTAAAGTTTGTTCGCGAAGTATCATTGTGATCCATTGATAGAAACCTCTTTGATTTCAAAGTGAAATCATCCCCGCGACGCGCAAGGAGCCGCGTGCTGCCCGGAGCGATCTGACAATGAGGACCAAGCGGCGCAAGGCGCGCAGGCAGCGCCAACCGAATCGTGAGACACGGCTACGCTGCGCCATCGGGGGAGGTCTCGCGCGGCCGCCACCTGCCATGGCGGCAGGCGGCTTTCTGCCTGATCGGGGACGGCGCTGGTCCGCCGGGCCGCCTTGCCCGCCTCAGATGCGCCGGACGGATGCGCGAGAATTGCGGCGCGACCGGACTTGCGCTGCCCGCCTCAGAACAGATCGACGCGCGGCGGGTTTTGCACCCACCAGGCCCGGGCCCCCATCAGCAGGCGCTCTTGCGCCCCCGCATCGGCAGGCAGTGCCCCCAGCCCTGCCCGATTGCCGGCCCGGACCAGCGCCTCGATGGTGGCGGGACCGGCCCGCCCGTCCACGGCGACCGCTTCGCCCAACTCGTTCAGGATCATCTGCGTGGCCCGGTCCAGATCGGCGGCGGCAATCCCGTCCAGCAGTTCACGCGCCCGGCCGGCCGCGTCGGGCGCCGGCAGATACAGCGCCTTGGCGGCGCGCAGGGCGGCATCGGCAGGGCCCAAGGGCCGGGCATCGCCCTTCAGGATGATACCGGCGGCATTGGCGCCGCCCCAGCCGTCGCCGCGCGCCAGCCCCATGTCATACCAGCGCACCGCCGCACGCGGATCGGGCTTGCCCAACTGGCCGCGCATGATCATCCGCCCCAGATTCGAAGGCGCAAAGGGATGCCCGCCCTGGGCAGCGCGCTCGAACCAGTCCCGGGCGGCGGCATGGTCCGGCTTCACATCCTCATAGCCGCGCAGCGCCACCAGCCCCAGGTTGTTGTAGCCATAGATATCCTTGCGCTCGGCCGAGGCGCGCAGATAGGTCAGCCCGCGTTCCGGCCGGAACCAGCGGCTGTCGGGATCAAGGAAATAGGCGCCCAACTCGTTCATGGAATAGGTATGGCCAAGCTCGGCCGCACGCTCGAGCAATTCGAAGCCGCGCTGGCGATCGTCCTCCGCAGGTCCGTTGCGCAGCAATCGCAGGCCGCGGCTATGCATGGCGAAGGGGTCGCCGCTGGCGATGGCCTGGTCCAGAAGCGCATTGCCCTGCGCCTCGTCCAGCGGAATGGGCACTGCCGCGCGGTCCACGCGTGGGCTGAGCAGCAGCATGGCAGCCGCATGACCGGCGCGGATATGGCCGGCCGCGGCGGCGGCGCGAAAACTGTCATAGGCCGATTTCAGGTCGCCCGAAGCCTGCTGGGCGCGGCCCAGCTGGTAGAGCAGCCGCGCAATGCCGGGATTTTCGGTCACGGCCTGCGTGCAATCGGCCAATGCGCGCCGGGGTTCGATCTGGTTCGGCAGCCGGTAAAGGCCCACGCCCTGAAGATCCAGCGCATCGCCCGCCTGGACGTCGCAGGCCAGGGCCGTCATCTCGACCGAGACGTTCAGGATGCGCGGCTCCGCCCCGCCGATGCCAAGGCCGAAGCGGTCGCGGACGGCATATTCCCTCTTGCCCGCCATCGAGGTCTCGGCCAGGTGCGGGCGATAGGTCAGGGCACCGCCGGCAAGATCCAGCTGCCCATGCTGCGGGGCCTCGATCACCGAGACATCACCCTGAAACCCGCCGATCTGCCCGGCAAGCCTGTCGTCCAGCGGCAGTTCGCGCGCGAAGGGCATCGCCAGATCGACCGCAATTTCCTGCACCGGCGCTGCGCTGCGGTTGGGCTGGGAGGTCGTGGAATCCGAGGGGGCCGGAGTGGAAACCGCCCCGCCCTGGACCAGATAGAAGGGCTGCACCAGGGTCGAGCTTTCCCAGGGCACCTGGCGGCCGCTGGTCGATTGGTAGACGCGCTGGCGCACATCGGCCAGCATCGTCAGAATGTTCTCATCCGAATATTGCCCTGCCGAGGCCAGGATCGCCTGCGTATAGGGCCCGTTTCCGCCCGCTTCGCCGTCATAGGCCACCTGCCCGGGCGAGGTCGAAAAGGCGACCAGCGAGTTGATGGGGGTCGAAAAGACCTCGAAGCCGGACTTGGCCTCGAACAGCGTCGCATCAAGGTTTGCCGCCAGGCGCAGGTTCGGAAACGGATTTTCGCGGCAAGCGTCGATCATGGCGACATGGCTTGAGCCGCGGGCCGAAAGCAACTCGACCACCCGGTCCAGGGTAATGGACTGCACCGGCAGGTCATAGACGCTTTCAAAGGCCACATCGGTCGGCAGCAGATAGTTCCGGCGCCCGATCTGGATGCCGTGGCCCGCATAGAAAAAGACCAGCTCCGATCCTTCGGGAATGTTCAGCAGGGCCGTGCGCAGGAAGGTTTCGAAGCCCGCCCTGTCAAGGTCGTGGGACTCCTGCACGGTAAAGCCGAAGTCGCGCAGCATGTCGGCGATGTCGCGGGCGTCGCGCACGGCGTTGTCCAGGGCCGGGATACGCTGGTAATTCCCGTTGCCGACGACCAGCGCGATGCGGGCGCCTTCGGCCTCGGCCAGTGTCGTCAGGCCCAGCGATACCGCCGCCGCCAGCAGCAGCAGGGACCTTGCTGGTCGCCCGACGGACATCGCTAGCCCCAGCCTCCTCCACCGTCGTCGCCCCCATCATCGCCGCCGCCCCCGTCGTCGCCACCTCCGCCGCTGTCGCCACCGCCGGACCCGTCGCCCGAGCCGCCGTCACTGCCGCCGCCGCTGGAACCGCCGCTGGAACCGCCGCCGGTGCTTCCTCCACCGGACCCGCTGCCCGAGCCACCGCTGTTGCTGCCGCCGGTGCCGCCGCCGCCGGTTCCACCGCCGCGACCGCCGCCCGAGCCGCCGCCGGACCCTGTCGAGGAGATCGTCGCCTGCGATTGCTGACCGGGTTCGGATGCGGAAGGGACTTCCTCACAACCGGAAACAAGCGCAATTGTTGCTGTCGAGAGAGTTAGGGCCAGAATGATACGCATCTTTGCCGCCCCGCATTGCAATACGGCGATGATAGTCCAAATCGCGCAATTCAGCCAGAGATTCTCTGCCCGGCAAGAAACGCCGTGCCGGCCGATCCGGCCTGCCAGCCGCACCGCAAGACCGTCCGGATCGCAGCGGCCCCAGGGCGCACTACAGCCGCCGGGAACCCGGATGAGCCAAGCGGACCGAGGGGATCGGATACCCTGCCGAGAGGCCAAGCACCGCTGAACCCCGGCACAACCGGGCGCCCGGGTTGAAGGAAACATACTGCCAGCATCGGCGATGGCCATGCTGCACCAAAGCCGAAAGCCAGTGCCGGGGGCGCAGGGCTCGCCGCTCTCTGGTCTTATGGCCGGCCCGGTTTCCGCATCCAGTCCGGCATGATCCCGGGCGCCTTACCCGTCAGCGCCGCCCGAACGCATTGCGCAAGGTTGCCGAACCTGACGGCGCGACCGGACAGCCCCGGCCCGTAATGGGCATACTTCCCGGAATTGGTCATCACGGCATGCGTCTGGACCGGAAAGACCGGCTCGGAGATCGAGCACCAGCACAGATCGGGCAGAACCGTCACGCCGCTTGCCTCGAGCATTGCCAGCACCCCCTCGGCGCGGGCCAGCGCGAGCGTGTCGCGGCCGGTGGTCAGGATGGTGGGGATGACGACCCTGTCCCCCGCAAGCCCTCGTGCCAGGGCACGGCATTCGTTCAGCGAGGCGTGGGGACTGCCCAGGGCCACAAGGTCGACATCCTCGGGACCGTCGTTCAAAAGCCGCCAGCCATCCTCCAGGTCGGCATGCGTGATCCGGCAATGATCGGCATCGTCGGCGATCAGTTCGGCCTCGGGCGTGACGGCCTCGACATGCAGCATCGCCGCGCCCGAGGTGGTGCCGAAAGCCGCGCAAAGGGCCTTCAACTCGTCCGTGCCGGGCTGCGCCGGCGCAAGGCCGCGCAGCAGCGGAATGCGATCGGGCGACACCTTGCCCGCAAGATAGCCCACCAGCGGCCAGAACGCATCATCCGCATCGGGTGGAAGGTCCACGTCGATGATGCGGCGCGCCTTGCGGTTCTCGTCCAGATAGACGCCGGACAAGGGCGCCCTGCCGGTGATCGCAATGCACAGATCCAGAAAATCCGGATGTTTCGCCGTGCGTGCGCCAAGGACGCTGTTGGCATGGATGACGGCATTCGATTCCGCCCAGGCGATGGCCTCGCCCCTGCCCGGCGCACTGTCCAGAAGATAGGGAGAGCAGGTAAAGGTCGGCCGGCATCCCATCCTGACATAGGCATCGGCCAGCCGCTGTGCCGGATTGCCAAGGCTGGGGGGAACGCCTTGCCGGCGCCAGTTCTCGCGATCGACGGAAATCGCGTTCATCGTCGTCGGAACCGTCACCCGGGCGCCCATCTCGACCATGCGCTCGGCAAAGGTCAGGTTCGCCGGGCTGGCATAGATGCATCCGTCGATATGCGCCTGCGTGACATCCACAAGACACCGCGCCCCCTGCTGGGCCGCCATCGCGCAGATGATCCGCATGGCCTGGGCGGCGGCCGTCCCGTTCCCGCCATCGAGGATCGCGCGATCCTGCCCGGTCAGGACCAGCGACGCGGTGCCGGGGGGCTGGACCGCAATCGACAGATCGCCGGCCGTGATCCGATCCAGGCCGATCCGCGCCGACGCCTGGCCGCTCAGCACATCGAATGCCGAAGGCGACAGGCGCAGGACCGGCAACGCCTTGCCGAACATCTCGGCGGCGATCAGGGCGCCCAGGGTGACCACATCCTCGGGCTCGGAAAAGACCAGGGCCGCCGGGCCGCGACCCGACAGGACCAGATCCAGCAGCACCCCCGATCCCGTGCAGGATCCCCGGGTCGAGGGCATTATCAGGACGCGCCCGGCAATGGAGCGCCCCTGCAACGGATGATGCACGTCGATGATCCTGCCGGTGGCCGGATCCACCCCGCCCCAGAAGCTGAGCGGTTCGTCCGAAAACAGGATGGGCCCGTCTGCGATGCCCGGCAGGATGCTGGATGCGGTCATGGTCATCTGCTTGGTCTCCGGTCGGTCGTGGCTTTATTGGTTCGGCGTCGGCGCAACGCCCCGGGGTCTACTGGAGATCGACGAAATGGCGATGCTGCCCGGCGGGCCAGGCACCGACGACATCAAGGGAAAGGCGCGGGCGCATCCGGGTTCTTCCTTCTTCAGGCTGCGGGGCCGGGCATGAGCGCCTCGATGCGGCGCAGAAGATCGCTCGGCACGCCGACGCCGGACGCATGACTGCGCGAGCGGGCGGCATATCGCCGCTCCGACGGCAGCCGCAGGCCCGGCTGCGCCTTCGCATCCAGAAAGAACCGCTCGGCGACGGCGGGTGCCGATCCGCCCAGCGAAGCGGGATCCAGCGCGATGAACAGCTCGCCTCCCGGCGGCGGGCCGTCGTCCCGATGGCCAAGCGCGGCCACCTGCTTGCTGGTCAACTCGCCGATCAGGGGGCCCGCGATCAGCTCGACCATCATGGACAGCGCCGAACCCTTGTGCCCGCCAAAGGGAAGAAACGCGCCGGAGAGGGCCTCGGCCGGGTCGAGCGTGGGCCGCCCCTCCGCGTCGATCCCCCAGCCCGCGGGAATCGGCTCGCCCGCAAGGCGTTTCAGCTCGACCTCGCCCCGCGCCGCCGCGCTTGTCGCGAAATCGAAGATGAACGGGGCGCCGTCGGGCCGCGGCCAGCCGAAGCCGATGGGATTGGTGCCCATCAGCGGCGCGCTGCCGCCATGGGGTGCGACCGAGCATTGGCCCACGACGAAGCACCACGCCACCAGCCCCGCCTCGACCAGCGGTTCCAGATCGGCCCAGAGGGCCGAAAAATGATGCGTCCGGCCAATCGCCATTGCGGCAATGCCGTTTTCGCGGGCCGCCGCAATCAGATGCGGGCGCGCAAGGTTCGCCGCGAACGGGGCAAAACCCTTGTCGCCGTCGACTTGCAGCAAGGCCGGTCTCAGCCGCCGAACCCGTGGCTGCGCGGTCGGGTTCACGCGCCCTGCACGCAGGCCCGCGACATAGCCCTCGACCCGATACAGGCCATGCGATCGACAGGCGTCGGCCTCGGCCCGGGTGACGATGTCGGCAATGGCCTCGGCCTGGTCTCGCGACAGGCCGTTTGCCGTCAGCACCGACAGGACGAGGGCGAATATCTCGTCAAGCGTCATCGTCACCCTGGTTTCCATCGCGCCCGTCCAGATCGAAAGAAGGGTGACGACGCGCGCCGGGATGGCGCGCATCGTTGCCGGCCGGCCCGCCCGGTTCAGGCGGAAAAGGCGCCGCTCACAGCGCCGCGCCGATTTCGCGCAACTGCTCGATCACCGGCGCTTTCGGCATCCAGATCTTGTCGAAGGCGGCGATGATCTCGGTCGTGTCCTCCTGGGGGACCTCGTGCATTGGCACCCCGGTCTGGCGGAGGTTCTCGATCAGCGCCGGCTCCTCGCCCGCCAGGCTGTCGATCTGCTCGTCCAGCACGGTCCTGACCGCCCCGGCGATCAGCTCGCGATCAGCCTCCGGCATGGCCGTCCAGACCCGGCCCGAGGCGACCGCGGCCGCCGGCATGAACACCGCGTTCATGCGCAGGATGGACTTTGCCACCTTGTCGAAGCGCTGGTTCCACGAGAACTCGATATCGGCCTCCAGCCCGTCGACCTGACCGTTCGACATGGCGTCGAAGACCTGCGGCGTCGGAATCGGCGTCGGCGCCGAGCCCAGCAGCTGGTAGAAGTCGCGATAGACCGGCGTCGGGTTGATGCGCAGCTTCATGCCGTTCAGGCCGGCGATGCTGTCGATGGGCTTGACCGAAAACACCGTGCGCATGCCGGTGATGGCCCAGCCAAGGCCGATGGTGCCGGTCTGCCGGGGCAGCACGTCGAACAGCTTCAGCACCTCCGGGTGGCGGACCAGCCTGGCCACGGCATCGGTCGAGCGCACCAGATAGGGCGCATTGATCGCCGCGATATGCTCGACGCGAGAGCCCAGTTCGGCGGCCTGGATGATGCCCATGTCCAGCGCCCCCGATTGCAGCTGCTGCATCATCGCAGGCTCGTTGCCCAGCTGGCCGGAGTGGAAGACGGTCATCGTCAGGCGGCCGTCGCTTTGCTGGGCAAGGCGCTCGGCCAGGCGCAGCGCCGCGTCGTTCCACGAATGGCCGACCGGGGTGATCAGGCCAAGGCGCAACTGGGTCGATTGCGCGCGGGCCACCTGTGGGGCCGCGAAAGGCAGGGCCGCAGCCCCGGCGACAAGCTGGCGGCGGGAAATCTTGATCATTGCAACGCTCCTCTGTTGGTTGGGTTTTATCCGATGAAGATCAACGAGATGGCCGGGAACACCGACAGGATCACCAGAAGGACGCAGGTGATCAGGAAGAACGGCATGGTCACCATGAACATCCGCCCGGGATTGGCCCCCGTCGCGGCGGCGGCGACGAAGAAGCACAGGCCGACCGGCGGCGACAGCAGCCCCAGCACCAGGTTGATCACCACGACGACGCCGAAATGATGCGGGTCGATGCCATAGACCTCGGTGGCGATCGGCAGCAGGATCGGAACCGTCATGATCAGGCCGGGAATGCCGTCGATCACCGTGCCGATCACCAGCAGGATCACGTTGGCCAGCAGCATGAAGGTCACCGGGTCCTTGGCCACGGTCTGGATCCAGCCGGCGACCTCTTGCGGGACGCGCCCGAACACGAGGATCCAGGACAGCACCCCCGCCGCCACGACCAGGAACAGCACGATGGCCGAGTAAAGCCCCGCCCGGGTCATGATCGCCGGCATGTCCGAGAAACGCAGCCGCCTCGTCCAGAAGCGGCCGATGAGCAGCGACATCACCGCGCCGACGGCACCGGCCTCGGTCGCGCTGGCAAGACCCGAAAAGATCGAGCCGACGATGACGATGGGGATCGACAGCGACGGCACCGCCGCCCAGACCGTGGCGGCGCGCTGCTTGAATGTCTGCGGCTCGCTGCGCGGGAATTTCTGGTAATGGCCGATGATGGCGATCACCACGCAGAACAGCGCGGTCAGGATCAGCCCCGGCACCAGCCCCGCCATCAGCATGTCCGACACCGAGACCTGCGCCATGACGCTGTAGACCACGAACATGACCGAGGGCGGCATGATCGACCCCAGCATCCCGCCATAGGCGGTCAGCCCTGCGGAGAAGTCCTTGTCGTAGCCCTTTTTCTCCATCTCGGGGACCATGATCTGCGACATGATCGCCACCTGCGCCGTGGCGGAGCCGAGGATCGAGGCCACGAACATGTTCGCGATGGCGTTGACATAGGCCAGCCCGCCGCGCAGCGAGCCGACGAAGGCCATGGCCATATCGACGATCTTCTTGGTGATGCCGCCCGCGTTCATGATCTCTCCGATCAGGACGAACAGCGGGATGGCGATCAGGCCATAGCTGTCCACCGCGTTGAACATCTGCAAGGGATAGCTTTGGAACAGCACCATGTTGCCGCTGGCCAGCACATAGACGATGGCCGCGACGCAGAGGCACAGGCCGATGGGCACGCCCACCAGCATCACGACCAGAAAGGCGGTTGAGGTCAGCATCAGTTCACCGCCTCCTCGGCGTTGATCATCGTCGCGCGCTGGACCCTGGGGACCGCGCCCACGTCTTCCAGCAGGTTGGCGATACCGTGGAGGGTCATCGTCAGGGCAAAGATCGGCAGGATCAGATACAGGACCCAGGTCGACCAGTTCAGGGTCTGCGTGCGCTCGGTATAGATGAAGTTGAAGGTCTGGCCGGCGAATTCGCGGGCGTCGAAACCCGCACGCGCGATGCCCAGGGGTTCGAACCAGAGCCAGCACATCACGGCAAGGCCGATGCCGAACAGGACGACGACGATGGTCGCCACTACCCTGGCCACCCGCGCCGCGCCGGGCGACAGCCGCTCGGTCAGCATCGTCACGGCAAAGTCCAGCCGCAGCCGCGTCATCGTCGAGGCGCCGATGAAGGTCAGCCAGACCATGCAATAGACCGCAAGCTCATCGATCCAGTAAAGGGGCATCCCCAGGTAGCGGGTGACCACGTTCAGCAGGATCGCGCCGCTGAGCAGCGCCATCAGCGTTGCGACGGCACGGCGCTCGACGACCAGCAGGCCCTCGGACGCGCGGATCAGCGGGGACCATCTGCCTGGCGGGGCGGAGGGGCTTGGATGTCGTGGCATGGAGGGCACCTCTTGGGTGTGAGTGGTCTTCGGGAAGCGGCCCGCGGCGGCCGATCCCATGCTTTCTCATGCGCCCCGGCCAGCGGTCAGGACGTCGGTCTTTCGTTTGCATCGCGCCGTGGTGCGCAGGTCTGATCGCGCCGTCGCGCGTCGGTTTCAGCGCGCCGTCACGCGCTCACTTCACCACGAAGCCATGGGCGAAGGGGTCGCGCTCGGCATCGATGAAAATCGTGTTCAGCCCGGTCTGGCGCGCCCATCCGGCGATCGAGGGGATGATGGCGTCGCGGCCCGCCACGGTCGCGGCGGCCTCGACCCGGCCCTTGAAGATCGAGCCGATGATCGACTCGTGCCAGAACTCGTCGCCGATCCCCAGCTTGCCCCTGGCCGCAAGCTGCGCCATCCGGGCCGAGGTGCCGGTGCCGCAGGGACTGCGGTCGATGGCCTTGTCGCCATAGAAGACGGCGTTGCGGGCATGGGCGCCGGGCACGGTCGGCGCGCCGGTCCACTGGATGTGGCTCAGCCCGCTGATCTCGGGGTGCTCGGGATGGACGAACTCGTATTTCTGGTTCAGCGCCGCGCGCAGCGTCAGCGACCAGCCGATCAACTCGCCCGCCGTATGGTCGGCCATGTCGCGGAAATTCTTCTGCGGTTCGACGATGGCATAGAAATTGCCGCCATAGGCCACGTCCACGACGATCTCGCCCAGACCCTCGACCTCGGCCGTCAGGCCCTCGGCGTACAGGAAGCCGGGCACGTTGGTCAGCCGGACCTCCTCGACATGGCGGCCCTCCTGCCGGTATTCGATGTCCACCTTGCCCGCCGGGGTCTCGATGGACAGGCGGCCGGGCGTGCGGGGGACGATCAGCCCGTTCTCGATCCCCATGGTGATCGTGCCGATGGTGCCGTGGCCGCACATGGGCAGGCAGCCCGAGGTCTCGATATACAGCACCGCCACGTCGCAATCCCCGCGCGTCGGCGGATAGAGGATCGCGCCCGACATCATGTCATGGCCGCGCGGCTCGAACATCAGGCCGGTGCGGATCCAGTCGAACTCGCGCAGGAAATGCGCGCGCTTTTCCAGCATGGTCGCGCCCTCCAGCCGCGGCGCGCCGCCCGCGACCAGGCGCACCGGGTTGCCGCAGGTATGGCCGTCGATGCAGGGAAAGATGTATTGGGTCATGATCGCCTCAGAAACGCGCGGGAGAGAACGGTGCCAGATCGATGCCGGGATCCTCGCCGGCCAGCAGGCCGGTCACGATCCGCGCCGTGCCCGCCGATTGCGTCAGGCCCAGATGGCCGTGCCCGAAGGCGCAGACGACGTTCGGATGGCCGGGCAAGGGGCCGATGGCGGGCAGGCTGTCGGGCAATGACGGGCGAAAGCCCATCCATTGCTGCCCGCCCGTTGTCCTGAGCCCCGGCAGGAACGCCTTGGCCTTTTTCAGCATCGCCTCGGACCGCCTGTAGTTCGGGGGCAGCTTCAACCCGCCCAGCTCGACCGCGCCGCCGACGCGGATGCCCGAGGACAGTTTCGTGATGACGAAGCCGTGCCCCCCGAAGGTGACCTGGCAGCGCAGGTCGAAGGCATCCGCCGGCAGCGTGGTGTTGTAGCCGCGCTCGGTCTCCAGCGGGATGCGGACCCCCAGCGTCCGGGCCAGCAGATGCGAGAACGCCCCCGCCGCCAGCACCACCCGCCCGGTCAGCTTGCCCGAGGCGGTCAGCACCCCGTCATCGGCCAGCCCGGTCGCCTCGGCGATGACGATTTCGCCGCCCCTCGCGCGGAAACGGTCAGCCAGCGCCAGCGTGTAGTCGCGCGGATCGGCGATGGAATACCAGCCGGGCGTGAAGGTGCCATGGGTGAAGCGCGGCGCGAGGCCGGGCTGGACGCCCGCCATCTCATCCGCCGCCATGTGCCGGAACGCGATGCCATGTTCCTCTCGCGCGCGCCAGCCGGGCAGCGAGGCGTCGAACTCGGCCTGCGATTCATAGACCTGGAGGTTTCCCTCCTTGCGCAGCATCGGCAGGGTTCCGGTCGCGGCAAGAAAGGGCTCCAGCTCGGCCTTGGACAGGTCCATCAGCGCCGTCTGCGCGGCGGTCGAGGCGCGCACCCGCGCGGGCGAGCAGGCCCGCCAGAAGCGAAGCATCCAAGGCGCGATCCGCAGCGCGTAGGAAGGCGGCACGGTCAGCGGGCCCAGCGGGTCCAGCAGCCATTTCGGCGCCTGCCGCATGATCCGGGGCGAGGCCAGCGGCAGGATGTCGGTAAAGGCGAAGGCACCGGCATTGCCGGCCGAGGCGCCCGCGGCCGGTCCCTCGCGGTCGACCACCTGCACCGCGAAGCCCCGCGCCTGCGCCGCCAGCGCGACGGACAGGCCGACGACGCCCGCACCGATGACGACGACCTTGCCGGTCATTGCCGGGTGCTCGACAGGAACTTGCGCGTCTCGGGATGCTGCGGGTCGCCGAAGATCTGCTGCGGCGGCCCGATCTCGGCCATGACGCCCTGGTGGAAGAAGGCCACCCGGTCCGACACGTCGCGCGCAAAGGCCATCTCATGCGTGACCAGGATCATCGTCATGCCCTCTTGGGCCAGCATCTTCAGCGTGTCCAGGACCTCGCCCACCAGTTGCGGGTCAAGCGCCGAGGTCACCTCGTCGAACAGCATGTATTCGGGCGACATGGCCAGCGCGCGGGCGATCGCCATGCGCTGCTGCTGGCCGCCCGACAGCCGGCCCGGATAGGTCTTGAGCTTGTCGCCCAGCCCCACATGGGTCAGTTGCCGGACGGCGATCTCCTCGGCCTCGGCCCTTGCCATCCCCAGCACCTTGCGGGGCGCCAGGGTGACGTTTTCCAGCACGGTCAGGTGCGGAAAGGCGTTCCACTGCTGGAACACGATCCCGACCTTGCGGCGCAGCTTGTTGAGGTCGGTGGATTTCGCGTGAACCTCGGTCCCGTCGATCAGGATGCGGCCGGAATCGATCGGCTCCAGCCCGTTGATGCAGGTCAGGAGCGTCGACTTGCCCGACCCCGAGCCGCCGATGATCGTGACCACCTCGCCCTTGCTGACCGTCAGGTCGATGCCCTTCAGAACCTCCAGCTGGCCGAAGGATTTGCGGACATGTTCGATCTCAATCATTGGACCACCGTTTTTCCAGATAGCCGCCGAACCGGGCCAGCGGGAACGAGATGACGAAATAGAAGGCGCCGCAGATCATCAAGAGCAGCAGCGGTTCCTGAAGCCGCGTGATCAGGATCTGGGTCGAGCGCAGAAGCTCGGTCACCTGGACGACATAGACCAGCGCCGAGTCCTTCATCACGCCAAGCGCCAGCCCGATCCAGGACGGCAGCGCGACCCGCGTGGCCAGGGGCAGGACGATCTCGCGCATGTCCTGGCCCCAGGTCATGCCAAGCGAGCGCGCCGCGCGCCGCGTCGTCGCCGGCACCGCCTCGATCCCGCCCCTCACGATCTCGGCGCAATAGGCGGCGGTATACATCGACAGCACGATGCAGGCGACGGTAAAGCCCGACATGTTCAGCCGCAGGATCGTGCCCATGAAGGCATTGGCCAGCACAAGCTGGATCAGCAGCGGGATGGACCGGAAGATGTCCAGGACGAAGATCAGCGGCGCGGCCCAGATCGCGCCCAGTTGATAGCGGATGACGCCGAAGACGATGCCCAGGACGGTGCCGGCGATCACCGAGATGATCGTGACCACGATGGTCATGCCGGCGCCCTTGGCCAGAAAGACGAAATCGGCGGTCGTCAGTGCGGTATCGAACATCGGACGGCCCTCAATACCGGAACAGCCGGGCGGCGATCAGCCGCGCGCCAAGGGTGACGATCTTGGTGATGGCGTAGAAGATCACCGCGGCCAGGGCGAACAGCTCGAACGTGCGGAAGGTCAGCGCATTCAGGTCCTGGGTGACGCCGTAAAGGTCGGTATTCATCCCCACGGTAACGCCCAGCGAGGTCATCAGGATCGCCCAGACCATCTGGTTCGTCATCGGCAGGAACGAGATGCGCAGCATCTGCGGCAGCACGACATGACGGAACGCCCCCGCCGCCCCCATGCCCAACGACCGGGCAGCGCGGGTCTGCGTGTCGGGGATGGCCTTCAGCGCGCCGCGGAAATTCTCGGTCAGGTAGCCGGCATTGTTGAAGGTGATGCCGATCAGGATCGACAGGAACGGGCTCAGATGCAGGCCGAAGCTGCCCAGCCCGAAATGCGCCATGTAGATCTGGAACAGCGCCGGGGTGTTGCGCGCGATCTCGACCCAGGTCTTCGCGACGGCGGACAGGATGCGGATGCCCGACAGGCGGAACATGGTCAGGATGATCGCCAGCAGGATGCCCAGCACCATCGACAGGATCGCCACCTGCATGGTGACGACGGCGCCATCCAGCATCTGCGGAAGCCGCGCCATCGCCTGCTTCCATTGGAAGGTATAGTTGAACATGGCCGTCTCGCAGCTGCCAGGAAGCATCGGGGCGGCGCGACGACCGCGCCGCCCCGGCGATATCAGCGATAGACGCCGTCGACGGTCAGGGAGGGCAGGTCGCCTCCGACCCATTTCTCGTAAAGTTCGGCATAGCGGCCGGTGCGGACCTGCTGGTTCACGAACAGGTTCAGGTAGTTGATGAGGCCGTATTCCTCGCGATTGGTGAACAGGGCCACATAGTCGATGTCGAAGGGCGCCTTGCCCACCACCGAGATGCCGGGGAAATTGCCGGTCTTGACGTTCGACTGCGCCACGGTCGAGGTCGAGACGGTGGCGTCAAGCTGGCCCTGGCTCAGCGCCAGGAACACGTCCGCCTGGGTCTGGTAGGGGCGGAAGGTGCCCTCGCCCCATTCCTTGACCTGTTTTTCAAGCGCGATGGCCTCGAAGGTGCCGGCGGTCGCGCCGACCGTCTTGCCCTTCATGTCCTCGAAGCTGGCGATGCCCGACTTGTCGTTGGCCGTCACCGCCATCTCGAAGGCGAAATAGGGGATGGACATGCCGACCGTCTTGGCGCGTTCCAGCGTGTCCGAGGTCGAGGCGACGCCGACATCGACCCGGCCCGACATCAGTGCCGGAATCCGCTCGGGAAAGGGCGTTTCGACGATCTCGGCCTTCACGCCAAGCGCGGCGGCCAGGTCGTTGCAATAATCGACGTCGAAGCCGACCGGGGTGTTGCTTTCGTCGCGCATCCCCATGGGCGGGAAATCCAGGACGACCGCGCAGCGCAGGGTGCCCGAGGCGATGATGTCATCCAGCTTGTCGGCATGGGATGGCGCGGCAAACGCCGCAGCGGCGGCCAGCAGGCTGATCGCGAACGTGGGTTTCATGAACCTTCTCCTGTCAGTTCCCTGTCGGCCTTTTCCCGGCCGATTCCATGGCTGCCACTATCCGCAGGTTTCCCCCGCAACGCAAATTAAAAATACAACTAATATACAAAAAGTGGACGAAGCCCGCCGGACAGCGGGCTTCCCTGATGCTCAGCGCAGATCCTCGGGCAGCAATGCCTCTGGGAAGCCTTGGTAGCATACGGGTCTGAGGAACCTTCGGATGGCCATGGTTCCGACCGAGGTGGCGCCGAAATTGGTGCTGGCGGGATAGGGGCCGCCGTGGACCATCGCGTCGCAGACCTCGACCCCCGTCGGAAAGCCGTTCACCAGCACCCGGCCCGCCTTGCGCTCCAGCACTGGCAAAAGCTCGCGCGCAGCCGCCAGGTCGGCATCCTCCATGTGGATGGTCGCGGTCAGCTGCCCCTCGAAGCCGCGCGCCAGGTGCAGCATCTCCTCCATGCCGCGCACCCGCACGACCAGGCCCAGCGGGCCGAACACCTCCTCGCCAAGCGCCTGGTCCTGCAGCCAGGCCGCGGCCGTGGTCTCGTAGAGGTTCGGGCTCGCCGTTCGGCCGTCGCTTTCGGTGGCCAGCAGCGGCTTCACCGCATTGCGCGCCTCGAAACGCGCCTTACCGTCGCGATAGGCGCGGGCGATGCCCTCGGTCAGCATCACCTGCGGGCCGACCTGCGCCAAGGCCGCCCTGGCGGCTTCGGCGAAGCGGTCGGCATCCGCGCCGTCCAGGACCACCGCGATGCCCGGATTGGTGCAGAACTGCCCGGCCCCCATGCTCAGCGACCCGGCCCAGCCCTGCCCCAGCGACTCGGCCCGGGCGCGCATGGCCTCGGGCAGAAGAAACATCGGGTTGACCGAGCCCAGCTCGCCGAAGAACGGGATCGGCTCGGGGCGCGCGGCGCAGAGGTCGAAGAGCGCCCGGCCCCCGGCCAAGCTGCCGGTAAAGCCCACCGCCTTGACCAGCGGATGCTGGACCAGCGCCTCGCCCACCTTGCGGTCGCCACCCTGCACCAGGCTGAAGACCCCCGGATGCGTGCCGGTCTTCGCGATGGCGGCATGGATCGCCTCGGCGACGATCTCGCCGGTGCCGGGATGGGCGCTGTGCCCCTTGACCACAACGGGACAACCTGCGGCCAGCGCGGCGGCTGTGTCGCCGCCCGCCGTGGAAAAGGCCAGCGGGAAGTTCGAGGCGCCGAACACCGCCACCGGCCCGATGGGCCGCTGCACCATGCGGAGATCGGGGCGCGGCAAAGGCTGGCGGTCCGGCAGCGCCGGGTCGTGGCGGCGGTCGAGATGGTCGCCTTTGCGGATATGCGCGGCAAAGAGCCGAAGCTGGCCCACGGTGCGGCCGCGCTCGCCCTGCAGCCGCGCCTCGGGCAGGCCGGTTTCCTGGGTGCCGATCGCGGTGATCGCCTCGGCGCGGGCTTCGATCTCGTCGGCGATGGCCTCAAGCAGCGCTGCCCGTTCCTCGCGCGGAGCATGGCCGAAGGACCAGAACGCCGCCTCGGCCGCCTCGCAGGCCCGGTTCACCAGCGCGACCGTGCCGACCGAAAACGCGTGCGAGGGGCCATGCGCCGGCTCGCTGGTGAATCGCTGCTCGCTGGCGATCCACTCGCCACCGATCAGGTGCTTGCCGTGGGGGGTAAAGGTCATCGCCGATCCTTCCTTTCAAGATCACCGGCAGAGGCCCGGTCCCGAAATGGGCCTCAACCGCCTTTGAGCTTTTGTATATTTCATGTATGCAAGAAGTCAATCACGGATGAACCACCGCGCCAGAGAGGAAATCATGGAACAGACACTGACCTTCGAAGCCTTGCGACAGCGCATCGAAAGGATCTTTCGGCAGGCCGGGATGAACGCGGTCCAGGCCGCCTCGCTTTCGCGCGTGATCGCGGCCGGAGAGCGGGACGGCTGCAAGTCGCACGGCATCTATCGGATCGAAGGGGTCCTGCGCACGCTGAAGGCCGGCAAGGTCAAGGGCACGGCCGAACCGGAACTCGATCCCGGCAGCGACGGGGCCGTCGTGCGGGTCAATGCGCAGGGCGGCTTTTCCAACCCCGCCTTTGAACTTGGCCTGCCCGTCCTGGCGGATCGCGCGAAGCAATTGGGACTGGCGGCGCTGGTGATCAACGACTGCACCCATTTCGCCGCCCTGTGGCCCGAGGTCGAGGCGGTCGCGGATCACGGCCTTGCCGCGATGGTGATGTGCCCCAGCTATGCGACGGTGGCGCCGGCCGGCGGCACGCGGCCCCTGCTGGGCACCAATCCCTTCGCCTTCGGCTGGCCACGGCAGGGGCGCGAGCCCTATGTCTTCGATTTCGCGACCTCGGTCGCGGCCCGGGGCGAGATCGAACTGCACCGGCGCGCCGGCAAGCCCTTGCCCGAGGGCTGGGCGATGGACGCATCGGGCCAGCCCACCACCGATCCCGAGGCGGCACTGGCAGGTGCCATGCTGTCCTTTGGCGGGCACAAGGGATCGGCCATCGGCACGATGATCGAGCTGCTCGCGGGCGTCATGATCGGCGACCTGACCAGCCCCGAGGTTCTGGATTTTCTGGGCACCACGACGCTTGCCCCCTTTCACGGAGAGCTGATCCTGGCCCTGTCGCCCGAGAAATTCGCGGCCGGCCGCAAAGGCGATCCTTTCGCGCGGGCCGAACTGCTGTTCGGGGCGATCCGGGACCAGGGTGCCCGCCTGCCCTCGCAACGCCGGTTCGCCGCGCGGCAAAAGGCGCTGGCAGAGGGGATCGCCCTGACCGGGGCAGAGGTTGCTCAGCTTGATCGCCTGCTCGAACTGGGCCTCGACGCGATCGCATGAGGCGAAAGGAAAAGGCCCTTCCGACACCGGAAGGGCCCTGGACCGCGATCGTCAGGCCGCGTATTTCTGCACTGCGCCCGGCTGCTTGCTCCATTCCGCATACCAGGTCTTGAACTGGTAAAACTGCTTTTCGGCCCAGGCCCGCTGGCTGGGGGTCAGTTCGTCGGTTTCATTGAAGTGCAGGCTGTATTCCGCCTCGCCCAGCAGGACCATCATGTGCTTGTAATACAGCACCAGGTCCGTCCCCTCGTCCCAGGAGGACAGCACCTCCAGCGCCTCGCCCAGTTCCTGCGCGCGCTGCCGCGCGTCCGCGTCACCGGCGGCTGCCGCCTTCGACAGCGCGACGAAATGCAGGATCTCGCGGGGGAGGACGTTGCCGATGCCGGTGATGGTGCCGGTGGCGCCGCATTTGACATAGCCGTGATAGACGCCGGTATCGACCCCGGCCATCAGGATCACGCTTTCATCGGCGCTGGTGATATGCTCGGCGGCATAGCTCATCGCCCTGGCGCCGCCGAATTCCTTGAAGCCGACAAGGTTCGGATGCTCGGCCCGCAGCGCGAAGAACAGGTCCGCCTTGGTCTCGAACCCGTAATAGGGGCTGTTGTAGATCACCGCCGGCAGGTCGGGCGCGGCCGCCAGGATCGCCTTGAAATGATGGCGCTGCGCCGTGGCCGAGGCGCCGCGCGACAGCACACGGGGAATGACCATCAGCCCCGCCGCGCCGATCTTCTGCGCATGGGCGGCATGGGCTGCGGCCAGGGCCGAGTTCACCGCCCCCGTCCCCACGATCACCGGCAGCCCGGCCTTGACCAGCCGTTCCACCCCTTCCATCCGCTGCGCATCGGTCAGAAGCGGCCAGTCGCCCATCGAGCCGCAATAGACCACCGCCGACATTCCCGCCGCGATCAGTTCCTGCCCCTTGCGCACCAGGGCGTCGTAATCGGGCCGGCGGTCGGCGGTGCAGGGTGTCATCAGGGCGGGAATGACGCCGGTGAAGATCTGGGTGTTCATCGATGATGGCTCCTTCTGTCGCGCAGGGGCGGGATGGCTGATTCTCTCAGCCGCCATCTTAGTCCTTGCATTTTATTTGTCGACAAAGAATCGACGTGACCCCTACAGCGGCAAGGACTGCCGCTGGTCGCGGGCCAGGAACTGCTGGATCTGGCGGACGATCTGGTCCGCATGCGCCTTTGCCAGCCGGTCGCACAGCTCGACATCCCGCGCCTCGATCGCCGCGATCATCGCTTCGTGTTCATCGACATATTCACGCGGCAGGCGGTCGTTGAACGACTGGTAATACAGCCGCAAAAGGCGGCGCCCTTCGTCCAGAAGGCGCAGGAACAGGCTGAGGTAATAGGGATTGCGGCCGGCCTCGGCGATGGCCGCATGCAGGTCGCGATTGGAGGCGATCATCGCCAAAGCATCCTGCGCCTCGACCGCGGCGGTGAACCTGGCCTGATGCTCGCGGATGATCTCCAGATCGGCGGGCTGGTGATAGCTCGCCGCCAGCCTGGTGGTCACGCGATACATCAGCGTCAGGGCGTCGAAGAACGTATGCATGTTGAGAAAGTCGATATTGGCAACCATGGTCGAGCGGTTCGGCAGCGTCTCGACCAGCCCCTCGCCCGCCAGGCGCACCAGGGCCTCCCGGATCGGCGTCCGGGACATGCCGAAGCGTTCGGCCAGTTGCACCTCGTCGATGGGGCTGCCCGGCGGCAGCACCAGGTCCAGGATTTCGTCGCGTAGCAGGTCATAGACCAGCTTGACGCCCGATCCGCGCCTGCGCTCGGGGAAGGTCTCTGTCTCGGCCATGGGCGCAACTCCTGAAATGCTGTCGGATGACGTCGACAATTTGAATACTTAGAGTTTGCTGGCCATTCAATCCTCCTGCCTTGGGCCAGCCACCTGTCGATCCCTGATCCGATGCAAGCCGGCGCCGACTGTGCCGGCCGCTCCATCGAGACCCAGCAAAGATATAACCAAACGACATATTTTGGCACGACCATGCGATGATATGACCGAACGCCCCACGATAGACTGGCCGGCATCACGAAAGGCCGCCCGGCAACAGGGCGCGCCTGCCGCAGGCACCGGCCGGAGGAGGGCCGTGCCACCGCGACGGGATGCGGCGGATCATGGGAGGTTTGGCAATGCTCAACAGACGGACGTTCATCGCCTCGGGCGCGGCACTGGCGGGGCTGGGGCTGGCGCGGCCGGCGCTGGCGCAGGGCAAGGCGATCAGGATCGGCTATGTCAGCCCGCAGACCGGGCCGCTCTCGGCCTTCTCGGCTGCGGACGCTTTCATGGTCCGGCAATTCCTGGCCGCCGCGCCGGGGCTTGGCATCAAGGCCGAAGTGATCGTCAAGGACAGCCAGTCCAACCCCAACCGCGCCGCCGAGGTGGCGCGCGAGCTGATCAGCCGCGACGAGGTGAACCTGCTGCTGGTCGCCTCGACCCCCGAGACCACCAACCCGGTGTGCAGCGTGGCGGAATCCGAGGAAATCCCGGTGATCTCGACCGTGGCGCCCTGGCAGCCCTGGTTCATCGGCCAGCAGGGCAACCCCGCGGACCCGAACAGCTGGCAGGAATTCGACTATGTCTATCACTTCTTCTGGGGGCTCGAGGACAACGTCCGGGTCTTCATGAACATGTGGGAGGCCGTGCAGACCAACAAATCGGTCGGCGCGCTTTGGCCCAACGACGGCGACGGCAATGCCTGGGCCTCGGACGTAGGCATGCCGCCGGCGCTGGCCGAGACCGGCTACAAGCTGACCGATCCGGGCCGCTACCAGAACCTGACCGACGATTTCAGTGCCCAGATCAGCGCCTTCAAGCAGGCGCAGGCCGAGATCCTGGTCGGCATCCCGATCCCGCCGGACTTCACCACCTTCTGGACCCAGGCCCGGCAACAGGGCTACCGGCCCAGGCTGGTCTCGGTCGCCAAGGCGCTGCTGTTCCCCGAAAGCGTCGCCGCGCTTGGCGAACTGGGCGACAACCTGACCGCCGAGGTCTGGTGGTCCCCGCAGCACCCGTTCCGCTCGTCCCTGACCGGGCAGAGCGCGGGCGAGCTGGCCGGCGATTTCGAGGCGGCCGCGAAACGGCAATGGACCCAGCCCGCCGGCTTCGTCCATGCGCTGTTCGAGGTCGCCGTCGATGCCATCCGCCGCACGGACGACCCCACCGATGCCGATGCGCTGGCCAAGGCCATCGCCGCCACCGACCTGCAAACCGTGGTCGGCCGCGTCGCCTGGGGCCAGGAAAACGTGCCCGAATTCGCCCGCAAGAACGTCGCCAAGACCCCGCTGGTCGGCGGGCAGTGGCGCCGCAAGCAGGACGGCGGCTTCGACCTTGTGATCGTCGAAAACGCGCTGGCGCCCGAGATCCCGCTGGGCGACACGATCCGGACGCTGGCGTGATGGCCCTGCTTTCGCTGCAATCCGTGTCGAAAAGCTTCGGCGCGCTGAAGGTCGCCGACGATGTCAGCTTCGATCTGCAGCCGGGCGAGGCGCTTGGCATCATCGGCCCGAACGGCGCCGGGAAATCGACGCTGTTCAACCTGATCACCGGCAACCTGCGGCCGGACGCCGGGCAGATCCTACTGGACGGGCGCGACATCAGCAGCACTTCCGTCATGGCGCGTTGTGCGGCCGGCATCGGCCGCTCGTTCCAGATCCCGCAGCCCTTCGGCCACCTGTCGGTCTATGAGAACCTGCTGGTCGCGGCGCGCTTCGGCGGCGGCTTGTCGGCGGCCGAGGCGCCGGGGTTCTGCATGGACATCCTGCGCCGCACCGGGCTGGGCGGCGTGGCCGACAGTCCTGCCGGCGGCTTGCCGCTGCTCAGCCGCAAGCGGCTGGAGCTGGCGCGCGCCATGGCGACGCGGCCGCGGGTGCTGCTGCTCGACGAGATCGCCGGCGGGCTGACCGATGCCGAATGCGTCGAACTGGTCGCCACCATCCGCGCCATCCATGCCGAAGGCACAGCCATCGTCTGGATCGAACATGTGCTGCACGCGCTCAACAGCGTGGTGGGCCGGCTGATCGTGCTGAATTTCGGCCGGCTGCTGATGGTCGGCGACGTCGGGACGGTGATGAACTCGGCCGAGGTGTGCGAGATCTACCTGGGGGCCGAGATATGAGCGAACCCATCCTGTCGGTTTCCGGCCTGACCGCGCATTACGGCGATTTCCAGGCGCTGTTCGGCGTCGACGTGGCTCTGGCGCCGGGCGAGGTCGTCGCCATCATCGGCGCCAACGGCGCGGGCAAGACCACCCTGATGCGGGCGATCACTGGCATCGCCAGCATCAGCGCCGGCCGCGTCCGGCTGGACGGGCGCGACATCACCGGCTCTGCCGCGCCCGACATCCTGATGGCCGGCATCGCCATGGTGCCCGAGGGGCGGCGGCTGTTCCCCTCTCTCAGCGTCGAGGAGAACCTGCTGATCGGCGCCCATGCGCGGCGGACCATCGGGCATTGGAACCTGGAAACCGTCTATCGCCTGTTCCCCGCCCTGCATGAGCGGCGCCACCATCCCGGCACGGCATTGTCGGGCGGCCAGCAACAGATGGTCGCCATCGGCCGGGCGCTGATGTCCAATCCGCGCGTGCTGCTGTGCGACGAACTGAGCCTGGGCCTTGCCCCGGTGGTGATCCGCGAGATCTATGCCGCCTTTCCCCAGATCCGTGCCAGCGGCGCCTCGATCCTGGTGATCGAGCAGGACGTGGGCCAGGCGCTGAAGGTGGCCGACCACGTCCACTGCATGATGGAGGGCCGCATCACCCTGTCCGGCCGCCCGGCCGAGCTGTCGCGCGGCGCGATCCACGACGCCTATTTCGGAGCGACCCACTGATGTTTTCGCTGGATACAATCGTGCAGGGCCTGCTGCTGGGCGGGCTATACGCGCTTTTCGCCGCCGGGCTCAGCCTCGTCTTCGGCATCATGCGGCTGGTGAACCTGGCGCATGGCGATCTGATCGTGCTGGGCGCCTATCTGATCCTCGGCATCGGCAGCGCGACGGGCATGAACCCCTTCGTCGCCGCGCTGGTTGCCATGCCGCCGATGTTCGCGCTGGGATGGCTCTTGCAGACGCGGCTGCTGAACCGCGTGCTGGGCGAGGACATCCTGCCGCCGCTTCTGGTCACCTTCGGGCTTTCGGTGGTGATCCAGAACGGGCTGCTTGCCGCCTTCACCGCCGACAGCCGCAAGCTGGCGGCGGGACCAGTCGAGGCCGCGTCGATCACGGTCGGGACGGTGCAGATGGGCGTCATGCCGGTGATGACCCTGGCCACGGCGGTCGCCGTCATCCTTGGCCTGAACCTGCTGTTCTACCGCACCGCGCTGGGACGCGCCTTTCGCGCCACCTCGGACGATGCGGTGACCGCGCAACTCATGGGCATCCGGCCGCAGCGCATCTTCGCCATGGCCACCGGCATCGCGCTGGTCGTCGCCACCATCGCGGCGCTCTACCTTGGCACGCGGGCGAATTTCGACCCCTCGATCGGGCCGGCCCGGTTGCTCTATGCCTTCGAGGCGGTGATCATCGGCGGGCTGGGCAGCCTCTGGGGCACGCTGGCCGGAGGCATGGTGATCGGCCTTGCCCAGACCATGGGTGCGGCGATCAACCCGGAATGGCAGATCCTGGTCGGGCATATCGCCTTCGTGCTGATCCTGATGATCCGCCCGCGCGGGCTGTTCCCCCGAGCCGTCGACTGAAAGGGCGCGATGATGAAGAACGCTTTTCCCCCATACCGCCCGCTGGCGCTTGCCGTCCTTTGCGCGGCAGCCCTTGCCATGGTGCCGCTGATCGGCCCGCGCGCCGTGGTGCAGGACCTGTTCGGCATCCTTTGCCTGCTGGTGCTGGCGCTGAACTGGAACATGCTGGCGGGCTTTGCCGGGCTCGTCTCGGTCGGGCAGCAGGCCTTTGTCGGCATCGGCGCCTATACCATGTTCGCCGCCGTCATCCTGTTCGGGCTGGACCCGCTGGCCGGCGTGCTCCTGGGCGGGCTGGTCGCCATGGCGCTGGCCGTGCCGGTGGCCTGCTTCGTCTTTCGCCTGAACGGCGCCTATTTCGCCATCGGCACCTGGGTCGCGGCCGAGATCGCCCGGCTGGGCCTTGGCCAGTGGAAGGCGCTTGGCGGCGGCACCGGCACCTCGCTGCCCAAGGGCACGACCCGCGACATGCTGGGCGTCGGGCCGGTCAAGGACTGGCTCGGCGTCTCCAGCGCGGCGGCCAGCGACATCGTGCTGTATTGGCTGGCGCTGGGGCTGGTTCTGGCGACACTGGGCGTCTCCTGGGCCTTTTTGCGCTCGCGCATGGGACTGGGCTTGCAGGCGATCCGCGACAATGCCGTGGCCGCGCGCGCGGTGGGCGTCGATCCCGTGCGGCTCAAGGCGCTGGTCTTCCTGCTGACCGCCTTCGGCACCGGCATCTGCGGCGGGCTGCTGTTCATCCAGATCACCCGCATCACCCCGGACGCGGCCTTCTCGCTGCTGGACTGGACGGCCTTCGTGCTGTTCGTCGTGGTGATCGGCGGCATCGGCACCCTGCCCGGCCCCATCGTCGGCGTAGTGGTGTTCTATGCGCTGGAGCGGCTGCTGTCGGATTACGGCAGCGCCTATCTGATCGTGCTGGGCCTGTTCGGCATCGCGGTGATGCTGTTCGCGCGGCGCGGCATCTGGGGCAGCCTGTCCGGGCGCACCGGGCTGGAGCTTCTGCCGCTGGGACACCGCGCCCCCGCACCCGCCCCCGCACCGGCCATCCGGTCCTGACATTCACGAAAGGAAAGAACCATGTCCTATTTCACCGAAGCGGCATCGGTCCAGACCGTCAACGCCCGCATGGGCGAGGCGACCGATGCCCGCCTTGCCGAGGTGATGGCCTGCCTGGTCAAGCACCTGCACGCCTTTGCCAAGGAGATCGGCCTGACCCAGCAGGAATGGGAGGCCGGCATCGACTTCCTGACCCGCACCGGCCAGATCTGCTCGGGTGAGCGGCAGGAGTTCATCCTGCTCTCGGACGTGCTGGGCTTTTCCATGCTGGTCGATGCGATCAACAACCGCCGGCCGACAGGCGCGACCGAGAACACCGTCTTCGGCCCCTTCCATGTCGAGGGCGCGCCGATCCGCGAGATGGGCGAATGCATCAGCCTGGACGGCAAGGGCGAAAGCTGCCTGTTCGAAGGCCGGGTGCTGGACCTCGACGGCAATCCGGTCGAGGGCGCCACGGTCGATGTCTGGTCCGACAATGCCGACGGCTTCTATGACGTGCAGCAGCCGGACATCCAGCCGAAATGGAACAATCGCGGCCGCTTCGTCACCGGGCCGGACGGGCGCTACAGCTTTGTCGGCATCAAGCCGGTCAGCTATCCGATCCCCGACGACGGGCCGGTCGGGCAGATGCTGGGCAAGCTGGGCCGCCATCCCTACCGGCCGGCGCATATGCATTATCTCGTCACCGCGCCGGGCTGTCAGAAGCTGGTCACCCATACCTTCGTCGGCGGGGACACCTATCTGGGATCGGACGCGGTCTTCGGGGTCAAGGACAGCCTGATCGCGCCCTATGAGCGCATCGACGGCGACACCGTCTGGCGCTCGCCCTTCGACTTCATCCTGGTCCCTGCCTGAGCCGATCATGCCCAACGTCAAGATCTATATCGACGAAACCCGCCTCGCCGCCTGCCGCGACGCCATCGAAAAGGCGCTGCCCCGGCTGCGCGACCTGCTTTGCGACGGGCTGGCGGTCGATGCCGCCGCCTGTCAGGTCGCCGCGCTGCCGGTGATGGGCCTGCCCGGCCAGCCGCAGGTGAATGCCGAACTGCTGATCCTGCCGCGCAGCGAACGCACGCCTGAGCGGATCCGCGCCGTCGCCGGGACCATGCGGCAGATGCTGGAACAGGCCAGCGGCCTCGATGTCGCGGTGCGGGTGGGCATGCTGGACCCCAGGACCTATCTGGCGCTGAAATAGGCGCTCAGCCGCGCCGGCGCGTCACCTGCTGGTCGTGCTCCATCCGCGCGGTCAGCCGTGCGAATTCCTCGGTCAGGAAGGCGATGAGCTGGCGCATGGCCGGCGGGCCCGGCCGGTCCTCGGGCAAAAGCAGGCCCAATTGCCGCTCGGGGTGGTCAATGCGCAGCGGCAGCGCCTCCATCGGCACGCTGCGGCGCGACAGGAACACCACCGAATAAGGCAGCACGGTCAGCGCATCGGAACCCGCCATCACCGACTGGATCGAGGCCAGCGTGCCGCCCGAGAAGCTGACGTTGAAATCCTCTTGCCCGATGGATTTCAGCGCCCGCTCCAGATCACGATAAAGCGGGCTGTTCGCCGGCGGCGCGATCCAAGTATAGGGCGCCAGGTCGGCCTGCGCGATCGCCTTGCGCCGGGTCAGCGGATGGCCGGCGCGCGCCGCGACCACGTTGCGGCTGGGCAGGACCGGCATGAAGCTCAGCCCCGGCGGCACCTGGCTGGGATGCAGGGGCAGGATCGCCATGTCCAGCGTACCGTTGCGCAGCGAAACCTCCAGCGTATCGACATAGCCATAGGACTGGTCGATCTGCACCTCGGGATTGCGCATCTGGAAATCCGCGATCATGGTCGAGACCACGCCGTCCATGAAGATCGGCGAGCCGCCGACCCGCAGCCGCCCGGCATGGCCCTTGCGGAAACGCTGGACCAGCAGGCTCGCCTCCTTATTGGCGGCGCGGATGCGGGCGCCGAACCGCGCCAGGCTCAGCCCCAGCTCGGTCGGGCGCAGCGGGCGGCGGCCGGGCTGGAACAGCGGCATGCCGATGCGCTTTTCCAGCAGCGCCATGCTGCGCGAGACCGAGGGCTGCGACTTGCCAAGCGCCTCGGCCCCCT
Source organism: Paracoccus sp. SSJ (assembly GCF_030234105.1). Taxonomy (NCBI): domain Bacteria; kingdom Pseudomonadati; phylum Pseudomonadota; class Alphaproteobacteria; order Rhodobacterales; family Paracoccaceae; genus Paracoccus; species Paracoccus sp. SSJ. Next base: position 286,407 of record NZ_JASSPE010000001.1, read on the forward strand.
CGGTCAGCCCGCCCTTCTCGACGATCACCGCCAGGATTTCCAGATGTTCGCTGTCTATTTTCATAACTCATTATCATATTATGTTCCGCTCATCCGATCAATATTTGTCTTTGGCCAGTGTAACTTGCCCCGGACGAGGATCGAGGGAGGAAAACCAGTGTCCTTTTTCCGCGAGGAGTTCACCGCGCAAAGCCCTGCCGTCCGCGTGCGTTTCGGCAGCGGCGTGCGCAAGAGCGTCGCCGACGAGATCGACGCGCTCGGCGCCCGCCACGCGCTGATCCTGACGACGCCGCAGCAGGCCGGCATGGCCGAGGAATTCGCCGCTCTTTGCGGCGGCCGCGCGGCCGGCCGGTTCACCGGCGCGGTCATGCATACCCCGGTCGAGGTCTCGGAACAGGCGACCGAACATGCCCGCGGGATCGGTGCCGACGTGCTGGTCGCGGTGGGCGGCGGCTCGACCACCGGGCTTGGCAAGGCCATCGCGCTGCGCACCGGCCTGCCGCAGATCGTCGTGCCCACCACCTATGCCGGCAGCGAGGCGACGCCGATCCTGGGCCAGACCGAAAACGGGCTGAAGACCACGATCACCGACCGCCACGTGCAGCCCGCGGTCATTCTCTACGATGCCGAACTGGTCGCCACGCTGCCGGTGGCGATGACCGTGACCAGCGCGCTCAACGCCATGGCCCATGCCGCCGAGGGGCTTTACGCCCGCGACCGCTCGCCCCTGACCTCGCTGATGGCGGTCGAGGGGCTGCGCGCCTTTCGCGACGCCCTGCCCCGTGTCATTGCGGCGCCGGGCGACCTGGCCGCGCGAGGCGAGACGCTTTATGGCGCATGGCTTTGCGGCTCGGTTCTGGGCCAGGTCGGCATGGCGCTGCACCACAAGCTTTGCCACACGTTGGGCGGCAGCTTCGACCTGCCCCATGCCGAAACCCATGCCGTGATCCTGCCCCATGCCATCGCCTATAACGCGCGGGCGGTGCCCGAACTGCTGGCACCGGTGGCCGAGATCTTCGGCGAGGCCGATCCCGGCCCGGCGCTGCACCGCTTTGCGCGCGAAAGCGGGGCGCCGCTGGCGCTGCGCGACCTGGGCCTGAAGGAGGAGGACCTGGACCGTGCCGCCGAGATCGCCACCCGCAACCCCTATTGGAACCCCCGTCCGGTCGAGCGCGACGCCCTGCGCCGGCTGCTGGCCGCCGCCTGGGCGGGCGAGGCGCCGGGCCGCTGAACCGCCGCCCGCCCGGCCACGGATTTCGACGAAAACTCTGGGAGGAGAGACCCGAATGACTGATATCACCACCGATGTGCTGATCATCGGCACCGGCCCGGCCGGCTCGGCCACCGCCGCGCTGCTGTCGACCTACGGCATCGCCAACATGGCGGTGAACCGCTATCGCTGGCTGGCCAACACGCCCCGCGCCCATATCACCAACCAGCGCACCATGGAGGTGCTGCGCGACCTTGGCCGCGATGTCGAGGACGAGGCCTATATGTTCGCCACCCATCAGGAACTGATGGGCGAGAACATCTTCTGCGAAAGCCTGGCGGGCGAGGAAATCGGCCGGCTGAAGGCCTGGGGCAACCATCCGCTGTCCAAGGCCGAGCACCTGATGTCCTCGCCCACCCGGATGAACGACCTGCCGCAGACCTATATGGAACCCTTGCTGTTCAAGACCGCCTGCTCGCGCGGCACGCAGGGGCGGCTGTCCACCGAATACCTGCGCCACGAGCAGGACGAGGGCGGCGTCACCACTACCTGCCTCGACCGGCTGACCGGGCAGGAGATCACCATCCGCTCGAAATACCTGGTCGGCGCGGATGGCGGCAAGTCGCTGGTCGCCGAACATGCTGGCCTGCCCTTCGAGGGCAAGATGGGCGTGGGCGGCTCGATGAACATCCTGTTCCGGGCCGACCTGTCGAAATACGTCGCGCACCGTCCCTCGGTGCTTTACTGGGTGATGCAGCCCGGCGCCGATGTCGGGGGCATCGGCATGGGGCTGGTGCGCATGGTGCGGCCCTGGAACGAATGGCTGATCGTCTGGGGCTATGACATCAACGGCCCCGAGCCCGAGGTGACCGAGGAATTCGCCACTGGCGTCGCCCGCCAGCTGGTCGGCGATCCCGCGCTGGAGATCGAGCTGCTGTCCGCCAACACCTGGACGGTGAACAACTATTACGCCACCCGGACCGCGAAGGGGCGGGTGTTCTGCATGGGGGACGCGATCCACCGGCATCCGCCGTCGAACGGGCTGGGCTCGAACACCTCGATCCAGGATGCGTTCAACCTGGCCTGGAAACTGGCCCTGGTGCTCAAGGGGCAGGCCGGCGAGCGGCTCTTGGACAGCTATGACGCCGAGCGCGCGCCGGTCGCCCGGCAGATCGTGACCCGCGCCAACCAGTCCATCACCGAGACCGGCCCGATCTTTGCCGCGCTCGGCATGGCCGAGGGGGTGGACCCGGTGCAGATGCAAAAGAACCTGCAGGCCCGCACCGACGGCACCCCCCAGGCCGAGTTGCAGCGCGATGCGATCCGCAAGGCCATCGCCTTCAAGAAATACGAGTTCGACGCGCATGGCGTCGAGATGAACCAGCGCTATCGCTCGGATGCCGTCGTGACCGACGACCAGCTCGAACCGGCCTTCCAGCTCGACCCCGAGCTGCATTACCAGCCGACGACCTGGCCGGGCGCCCGCCTGCCGCATGCCTGGCTTTATCGCCACGGCGACGGGGCCGAGGTCTCGACGCTGGACCTGTGCGGCCATGGCCGCTTCACCCTGCTGACCGCCCTTGGCGGCGAAGCCTGGGCCGAGGCGGCCGAGACGGTGGCGCGCGACCTCGGCATCGATCTGGTCGCCCATGTCATCGGGCCGCGCCAGACCTATGTCGACCACAGCGGCGACTGGGCGCGCGCCTCGGACATCAAGGATAACGGCTGCCTGCTGGTGCGCCCCGACCACCATGTCTGCTGGCGCGCGACCGGCCTTGTCGCGCAGCCCGAGGCAGAGTTGTCGCGCGTGCTGCGCCAGGTTCTGGCGCGCTGAATCCCGGCTGCCGGGCGCGCTGCACCCGGCGGCTCTGACAGGCGTGTCGTGCTAGCCGCGAGGCAGCGGCGGCCGCGGCCGGCGGGCGAGTTCGGTGGCGGCCGCAAGATCGATGCCGGTCATGCAAAGCAGCCGGATGACGACCTTCTCGCTTTCACCGGCCGAAAGCTGGCCCTCGGCCATGGCAAGGCTTGCCCCGATCAGCGCGTGGCAGCTGATCCGCCAGATCAGTTCGGTATCCTCGGCCTCGAACCGCCCGGCTGCCGACGCCTGGCGGAGGTCGCGAATCGCAAAAGGCCCCATCATCCGGAACAATGCATCCGCGATCACCTCGGAACGGTGCAACATCTGCCGCCAGCGCGGATCGCCGGTCGCGGTATCCAGCACGGTGCGGATGCCGAAGGCATAGACCTGCGCCGGGTCCTCGAACCCGTCGGTAACGGCCTGGATGCTGACCCCCAGGTCATGCATCAGCCCCTCGAGCACCGCAATGGCCAGTTCGTCCTTGGACCTGAAGTAATTGTAGATCGTCCCGGCGCCGACATCCGCACGCTCGGCGATCTCCAGCATGGTGGCGGCCTCGGCGCCCTTCTCGGTCATGATCTCGCGCGCGGCCTTGATCAGCGCCGCCCGGTTTCGCCGCTGGCGCCGCGCGACGCGGCCTTCGCCCTTGATCTCTGCCTCGGCCATGTCCCGCCTCGTATTCGTCCCCGAACCATATTCGGAAACGAATCATCTCTCAAGACGGCACAGGGATCTGCCCCCACGCGCGACAATGCACCGCAGGAAGGGGCGAGAATTTTCTCCACGGCACCAATGCATTGCAGGAATTGCATAATCATGAATTATAGTCAAAGTTGACGATTATTCATTTTTAGGAGACATTCTCCGCCAAGCGATCCGCCCGCATGGGAGCGCGGGACGATCGGGCCGGAACCCCGGCAATCGTTTCAGGGAGGAGAAAGAATGACCCAATCCATCCAGGCCATCGACACCGATGTCGCCATCGTCGGCGCGGGCCCGGTCGGCACGCTGCTGGCGATCCTGCTGGGCCAGCGCGGCAAGCGCGTGACGCTGATCGAGCGCTGGAGCACGCATTACGACCTGCCCCGCGCCGTGACCTTCGACCACGAGATCGCCCGCATCCTTGCCACGCTGGGCATCGATGCCGAGAACGACCCCTCGATCAGCCATCACGACGAGCTTTATTATTGGTGCAATGCCAGGGGCGAGAACCTGCAGATCGTGGACTGGCAAAGCCGGTCGGCCAGCGGCTGGCGGGTGCGTTACTGGTTCAACCAGCCCTTGCTGGAAAAGCGCCTGCTGAAGATCGCGGCCGGCATGCCCGAAATCGCCATGATGCGCGGCTGGAACGCCGTTGCGCTGGATCAGGATGCCACGGGCGTCACGCTGTCGCTGCAACGGAACCCCGAGGAGGTCGGGCCGGATGGCGAGCACCGCTCGATCCGGGCGAAATTCGTTGCCGGCACCGACGGCGCCAACAGCTTCGTGCGCAACGCGCTTGGCATCGAGAACGAGGACAAGGGCTATTTCTTCGACTGGCTGATCCTGGACATGCTGCCGAAATTCGACTACCGCGCCTCGCGCCCGGATGAGCCGGCGCAATGGCAGCTTTGCGATCCGAAGCGCCCGACCACCATCGTGCCCGGCGGACCCGCGCCCCGGCCCGGCCAGCCCGACCGCCGGCGCTGGGAATTCATGGTCCTGCCCGGCGAATCCGTGGCCGAGATGCAGACGCCGGAAAAAGCATGGGAATTGCTGGAGCCCTGGGGCCTGACCCCCGACAATGCCGCGCTTGAGCGCGCCGCCGTCTATCGCTTTCAGGCCCGCTGGGCGAAGCAATGGCACAAGGGCCGCTGCCTGATCGGCGGCGACGCCGCCCACCTGATGCCGCCCTTTGCCGGCGAGGGCATGTGCGCCGGCATCCGCGACGCGGTGGCCATGGCCTGGCGGCTGAACCTGATCCTCGACGGCAAGGCGGGCCTCGGCCTGCTCGACAGCTATACCAGCGAGCGCAAGGACCATGCCTGTCACTACATCGAATTCAGCCAGGAACTGGGTCGCATCATCTGCATCGCCGACGAGGCCGAGGCCGCCGAGCGCGACGCCCGCATGATCGCCCAGCTTCATGCGCGCGATCACCGGCCGGTGCCGACCGATATCTGCCATCTCGGCCCCGGCGCCTGGTGCCCGGCCAGCGCCCATGCCGGCGAGCTGTCGGTGCAGAGCGTGGTCGAGCACAAGGGCCGGAGCGGCCGCTTCGACCAGGCCGTAGGCCGGGGCTGGGTGGTAATCGGCCACGAGGCCGATCCGCTGGCCGCGCTGACCCCGGATCAGCGGACGCGGCTCGACCTGCTGGACGGGTTCGGCGTGCAGGTCTGCGCCCCCGGCGGCGATGGCGATGTGATCGACGCCGAAGGCACCTATGGGCGCTGGCTCAAGGGGATCGACGCGAAATATGTGCTGATCCGGCCGGATTTCTATGTCGCGGCGACGGCGAACAGCCCCGAGACCTTCCAGCGGCGCGTCGATGCGGTCATGCGGGCGCTGGACCTGGTCGACAGCCCGGCTTTGGCGGCGGAGTAAGGGAACACGCCCCCTTGACCCGCGCCGCGGTCCGCCCGGATCGCCATCGTGCCCGGCAGGAGGATTTGACAGCGCCGGGCGCGTCGCATCCGCTTTTCCGGCGAAGAGAATACCGCGCGGAAACCGTCGGCCCTGCCCGGAATGGGCAAGGACAGCTCCAGCCGCCCCCTTGCGGCCCGCGCCATGCTCTCGGCGATGGCCAGGCCGAGGCCGGAGCCAGGGCCGCCGGTCTCGGCCCGCTCGAACCGCCGCGGCAGTTCAGCCAGCCGGCCCGCTGGGACCGGCACCGCCTCGTCGGAGACCGCGAACCTGCCGGTGGCCAGAAGCTGGACCATGACCGGCATGTCAGCAAGGAAATGGATCAGCGCGTTCTCGATCAGGTTCCTCAAGGCATCCGGGTCGAGCTGAGACGGCGCGCTGTCCGGCGTGACTACGTCCATCCGGGCGCTTGATCCTGCGGTTCGATGATCCGGCAGGAAACACGCCAAAGCCGCAAGCCGGAGCCCCCTGGTTGGGTATGCGGCCTGTGGCGTTGCGATTCAGCGGACGGGGCGGGATGCCCATGCAACTGGCCCCCGTCCCGCCGCAGCACGGTTTCCGCGTCCGGCCGCGAGGTGCGAGCGCGTCCCGGCCTCAGGCCGTCCGCGTGCCCAGCACCCAGATCAGTTCGGCGTCGACATCGCCCTGCGATGTCCAGCAATGCTCGGTCGAGGCGTCGTAATACATGCTGTCGCCGGGATAGAGCACCAGCGGCTCATAGATCCGGCTGTGGATGACCAGTTCACCCTTGAGAACGGTCAGGAAGATCTCTCCATCCGACACGCCCCATGCCTCGTAATCCTCGGGCGAGCGGGCCTTGACCACGGTGCGGATGGGCGTGAAGCACTTGTCCTTGAGATCCGCGCAAAGCAGCTTGTTGTTGCAGGTGGCGTTGTTCAGGTTGTCGCCCTGTCCGGCCCGGGCAATGCTGCGGCGGCCGGTGGTGGGCGCGTGGCCGGGCTCGTCGCCCAGCAATGCCGACAGCTCGACCTGAAGGCCGCTGGCGATGCGCTGCAAGGTGGTCAGCGTCGGCGAAAGGTCGTTGCGCTCGATCTTGGACAGCGCCGAGGTCGATACCCCGGTCAGGCGCGCGACCTCCTGCAAGGTCAGCTGCTGGCCCTTGCGAAGCGCCTTGAGCCGCGGGCCAAGCTCCAGCGGCCGCTCCCGCCGGGGACGGGCCGTGCGGCGCTGCCTCATTGCGATGTCACCAATCTGGTTCACGATCGGCATGTCTCTCCAGCCTTGCATTCCTGACGTCACGTTATCCGCTGTGCGGCACCCCTGTCCCGCGCGAATTCCCCCCATCCCGAACTTTCCCGCGCCCTGATGCCCTGTAAACATAGGACGGCGGGAAGGTCTCGCTAAGGCGGGGGCAAGATCGGCGCCCGCCTATTGCCCCAGAGCGACCGAACGGTCGCGGGCCGCCTCTGCCGCCTGCGCGATCAAGTCCGGCAAGCCATCCGGCCGCATCAGCACCGCAAGCGCGGCCGCCGTGGTGCCGGCGGGGCTGGTGACTTCGCGGCGCAGCTCGGCCGCATCGCGGCCGCTGGCCACCATCAACGCGGCCGCGCCGCCGACCGTGCCGCAGGCAAGCTGCCGCGCCAGCGCCTCGGGCAGGCCCAGGGCGTGGGCCGCCTGTTCCAGCGCCTCGGCAAAGAGGAACAGATAGGCCGGGCCGGAACCCGAAATCGCCGTCACCGCGTCGATCTGGGCCTCGGCCTCAAGGGCGACGACCTCGCCTGCCGCCGAGAACATCCGCGTCGCAAGCGCCAGATGCCCGGGCCCGGCATGGTCATTGCCGATGATCGCCGTGATGCCGCGACCGACCAGCGCAGGCGTATTGGGCATCGCCCGGATGATCGCGCGGTCGCCAAGCGCCGCGCCGTATTGCTGCAGCGAGACACCGGCCGCGACCGACAGCACCGGCACATCCGCGGGCAACGCCGCAAGACCCGCCAGCACCTCAGCCATCATCTGCGGCTTGACCGCCAGCAGCACGACCGCGGGCCGGGCAGGCCGGGGGGCGTTGACATGCGCGCCCTGCGCGGCAAGCGCCAGCAACCTGTCGCCGGGATGCGGATCCTCGATCCACAGGCTGGCGGGCTGCAATCCCTGCGCGATCCATCCGTCCAGCAGCGCCCCGCCCATCCGGCCGCAACCGACCACCAGCACGCCGCCATCGTTCAGATCTTTCATCGGGATCGCTCCTTGTGCTGCGGGCCATCGAAAGCCCTTGCCCCCTGTCTAGCGGATAAAGTTTCTCCACTAAAGTGCTTAAATTTTCCTATACGATAAATTTTTCTATCATTACTCGATAATTTGAGTTAGGAGAACGGAAGGAACGATTCTGCGGACGAAGCATCGCGAAGATGTCGCCCCCAAGGGTCTGGAGGAAATCATATGACGTCTGCGACCCGGCACGAGACCTCTCGCACGCTTCTGATGGATAAGATCCGCGCATTGCTCGGCCCCGGTGCCGTGCTGGAGAACCCGGCCGAGATCCAGGGCTATTGCACCGACGCAAGGCGCAAGTTCCACGCACCCGCCCTTTGCGTCTGCAAGCCGCGCGACACGGCCGAGGTCGCGGCGCTGGTCAAGCTGCTGCATGCGCATGGCTGGCCGATGCTGCCGCAAGGCGGCAATACCAGCCTGTGCGGCGGGGCGACGCCCGACGACCGCCTGCCGGTGATCGTCTCGACCGAACGGCTGAACAAACTGCGCGCCGTCGACCCCTTCGGGCTGACCGTCGCCGCCGACGCGGGCTGCACCATCGCCCAGCTTCAGGCCGCCGCGGCGGCCGAGGGGTTGCTCTATCCCGTCAGCCTGGGATCGGAGGGCAGCTGCCAGCTGGGCGGCACCATCGCCACCAATGCCGGCGGCACGGCGGTGCTGCGCTATGGCACCACGCGTACGAACACGCTGGGGCTGGAGGTCGTGCTGCCCGACGGCCGTGTTCTGGACATGATGCGGGCGCTGCACAAGGATACCGCCGGCTACGATCTGAAGCAGCTTTTCATTGGTGCCGAGGGCACGCTGGGCATCGTCACCGGCGCGGTCATGCGGCTTTATCCCGCCACCCCGGCGATCGGCATGTGCTGGCTGCGCATCGCAGGGCCGGCCGAGGCGCTGGAGCTTCTGCAACTGTTCCGCCGCCATGCCGGGCGCAGCCTGACCGCCTTTGAGCTGATGAACGCCCAGCAGCTTGCCAATGTGCTGGACCACGGCAGCCACGCCGCGCCGGTCGAGGGGCGAGAGGGCTGGCACCTGATGGTCGAGCTGGCCGATACCGCCTCTGCCGACCTCGACACGCTGATGGTCGGGATCCTGGAGCAGGCGTTCGAGGCCGGGCTGGTCCTTGACGGCAGCATCGCGCAGAACCTGACGCAGGCCGAGGCGATGTGGGCGATCCGCCACAGCGTGACGGAATCGAATGCGCGGGTCGGGGTCAGCATCACCTCGGACACGGTAGTTCCGGTGGCCCGCGTCCCCGAATTCATCGCCCGCGCCACGGATGCGGTGATGCAGGTCCATCCCGGCATCCTCGTGACCGTGGTGGGCCATGTCGGCGACGGCAACATCCATTTCATCGCGCTGTTTGCGCATGACCTCTGGGCGGCGCTGCCCGACCGCCAGGCGGTCGAGACGCAGGTGCGCAACGCGGTCAACGACATCGCCATCGCGCTTGGCGGCACCTTCAGCGCCGAGCATGGCGTCGGCCAGACCATGACCGGGCTGATGGAGCGCTACAAGACCGGCCCCGAGCTCGACCTGATGCGCGCGCTGAAACGCTGCATCGACCCCGACGGACTGATGAACCGCGACCGCGTCATCGGCCCGGCCGCCTGACCACCCGACAAGACCAACCAACAGGAGAGACGTGACATGACGAAACCCACCATGCCGACGATCAAGCGTCGGACCCTTCTGCTGGGGGCGGCCGCAGGGCTGGCCGCGCCGGCGATCTGGCGCCCCTCGGGTGCGCGCGCCCAGTCCACCCGCATCGTGGTGCGCGACGACGGCGGCATCTATACCCAGGCCTATACCGAGATCTTCTATCGCCCCTTCACCGAGGCGACCGGAATCGAGGTCGTGCCAGCCCAGGCCCAGGCCGAACCGACCGCGCAGATCCGCTCGATGGTGGAAACCGGGACCTATACCTGGGACATGGGCAAGATCTCGGTCCCGGCGGTGCTGCAGCTGACCACGGGCGAGACCAAGTATCTGGAACCCGTGGGCCTGGATGCCGAGGCGGTGATCCAGTCGATCCCGGCGCATTTCCGCAACGAATACCAGGTCGGCACCAACGTCTATACCACCGTGCTGGCCTATCGCCGCGACGCCTTCGAGGGGCGCGAGGCGCCGGCCTCCTGGGCGGACCTGATGGACCCCGAGAAGTTCCCCGGCCGCCGCACCCTGCGCCGCCACCCCTATGACACGCTGGAACAGGCGCTGATGGCCGACGGCGTGCCTGCGGACCAGGTCTATCCGCTGGACCTGGACCGCGCATTCGCCCGGCTGGACAAGGTGCAGCCCGCCACCGACATCTGGTGGACCAGCGGCGCGCAGGCCGAACAGCTGCTGATCTCGGGCGAGGTCGACCTGATTTCGACCTGGGTGTCGCGCGCACAATCGGCGCAGGCGGCCGGCGCCCCGGTCGAGATCGTCTGGAACCAGAACATCTGGGGCTGCGACGGCTGGTCGATCCTGAAGGGCACGCCCAATGCCGACGCCTGCCGCGAGCTGATCAAGTTCGCCTCGGACCCGGCGCGCATGGCGCAACTGGTCAAGTTCTTCCCGGCCGGCATCGTCCAGCCGGCTGCCTTCGAGACCATCCCGGCGGACGTGGCCAGGAACTGCCCGACCTATCCGGCGAACATCGAGACCGGGCTGCAGATCGACGCCGCCTATTGGCTGGAGAACGCCGACCCGGTGATCGAGCGGTTCAACAGCTGGTTCATCGGCTAGGGCCCGGGGGAACGGATCGCGACATGAGCACTTTGGAAACGCAGGGCCTGGGCAAGGTCTATGGCGACTTCGTCGCCCTTGCACCGACCGACCTGAAGGTCGAGAAGGGCGAGTTCCTGACGCTGCTGGGGCCGTCCGGCTCGGGCAAGACCACGCTGCTGAGCCTGATCGCCGGGCTGGCCGAGGCCGACAGCGGGCGCATCCTGATGAACGACCGGGACGTGACCCATGCCGCGCCCTATCAGCGCGACATCGGCATGATGTTCCAGAACTATGCGCTGTTCCCGCACATGACCATCGCCGAGAACATCGCCTTTCCGCTGAAGATGCGCGGCACGCCTGCGGCCGAGATCAAACAGCTGGTGCAGGAGGCGCTGGACATGGTGCGCCTGCCCCATATTGCGGACCGTTTCCCCAAGGAGCTGTCCGGCGGACAGCAGCAGCGCGTGGCCCTTGCGCGCTGCACCATCTATCGCCCCTCGGTCATCCTGATGGACGAGCCGCTGGGCGCGCTGGACAAGAAGCTGCGCGACCAGATGCAGTTCGAGATCCTGCGCATCCACAAGGAGATCGGCGGCACCATCGTCTATGTCACCCACGACCAGGAAGAGGCGATGACCATGTCGGACCGCATCTGCCTGATGAACGGCGGCAGGATCGCACAGCTGGGCAGCCCGGCCGACCTGTATTTCCGTCCGCAATCGCTGTTCGTCGCCGATTTCCTGGGCGAGGCGAACCTGCTGGAGGGTCGCCTCGTCTCGGGCGCGGACGGCGAGGGCGTGGTGCAGCTGGGCGATGCCAGCGAGATCCGCGTCACCCTGCCCCGGCCGCTGGGCCATGGCGCGGCGGTCAAGGTCATGCTGCGGCCGCAGAACATCCGCCTTGAGGACACGCCTGGCGAGGGGCTGAACGCCAGGCTGCGCAGCTGGAGCGTGACCGGCGCCAGCACCAAGTTCTTCCTCGACGCGCCGGCGCTGGGGTCCAAGCCGCTGATCGCCACCCGCGCCACCGCGATGAGCCATGACGCGCCCGAGCCCGGCCGCGACTATCGCCTGAGCTTCGATCCGCGCGACGCCGTCGCCATCCCCGCCGACGAGGCCGCCTGATGACCGCCATCCCCGCCCCGGCCGCGACCCGCAGGCCGATGAGCCGCAGAAGCAGGCAGCTTCTGATGGCGGCGCCGATGGTGCTGCTGCTGGTGACCTTCCTGATCTACCCTTCGGCACAGCTTTTCCTGCTGTCCTTCCAGAAGGGCGGCGGCTTCTCGCTGGAGAACTACCAGCGCCTGCTCGGCACGCCGGTCTATCTGACGGTGATGATGCTGACGCTGAAGATATCGGTCGTGACCACGATCTTCGCCGTCATCGCCGGCTATCCGGTGGCCTATCTGATCTCGATCCTGCCGAAGGCGAAAAAGGGCCGGATCCTGTTCTGGATCCTGCTGTCCTTCTGGACCTCGTTCCTGGTGCGCGCCTTTGCCTGGATCATCCTGCTGGGCCGCAACGGCGTGGTGAACAAGCTGTTGCAGACGCTGGGCATCAGCGACGCGCCCATCGCGCTGATGTATAATTTCTCGGCCGTGGTCATCGGCATGGTCCATGCCCTGCTGCCGCTGGCGGTGCTGACCATGCTGTCGGTGATGGAGAACATCGACCGCAACCTGACCCGCGCCGCCTCGACCCTGGGCGCCAAGCCCGGCATGGCCTTCTGGAAGATCTACTTTCCGCTGTCCTTTCCCGGCGTGACCTCGGGGGCGCTGATGGTCTTTGTCACCGCCATCGGCTTCTTCATCTTCCCGGCCCTGCTGGGCGGCCGGCGCGAGACGATGATCACCCAGATCATCATCGAGCAGATCATCCAGACCATGAACTGGGGCTTTGCCAGCGCCGTCGCGGTGCTGCTGCTGGTGGTCGTGCTGCTGGTCTTCGTGCTCTACGACCGCGCCGTCGGGCTTTCTACCATGACCGGCGAATCCTCGGCCAGGAAAGGCCGGCCCGGCCGCAAGGGGATCTTCTCGCGTATCGGGGACGCGATCCTGACCGGGCTGGGCCATGCCTCGAACGCGATCATCGGACTGTTTCCGCGCCGCCGCGCGCGCGAAGGTGCGCCGCGCCCGCTGGTGGGCTTCGTCACCGTGCTGCTGGCGGTGATGACGCTGCCGGTGCTGCTGATGATCCCGCTGTCCTTTGCGGAAAGCGGGCTGAACTGGCCGCCGCAGGGCTTTACCCTGAAATGGTATCAGCAGATCTTCAACTCGCCGATCTGGATGAGCGCGCTGACCCGCTCGCTGGTCGTCGGCTTCAGCACCGCGGTCCTGGCGCTGCTGATCGGCACGCCCGTCGCCTTCCTGATGGTGCGCGGCAGGATGCGGGGAAAGACGGCATTGCTGGCCTTTACCCTGATGCCGGTGGTGATGCCGAACATGATCCTGTCGGTGGGGCTGTTCTACCTTTATGCCAAGATCGGGCTGGTCGGCACCAACCTGGGCCTGATCATCGGCCACACGGTCATCGCCGTGCCCTATGTGGTGCTGACGGTCATGTCGGTCTTGCGCAACTACGACACCCGGCTGGACCTGGCCGCGCAAAGCCTGGGCGCGACGCCGATCCGAACGCTGCGGCTGGTCACGCTGCCGATCATCGGCGCGGGCATGATCTCGGCCTTCCTTTTCGCCTTCACCATCAGCTTCGACGAATTGACCATCGCGCTTTTCACCTCGGGCGGCATGTCCGCGACCCTGCCCAAGCAGCTTTGGGACGAGGTATCGCTGTCGATCTCGCCGCTGCTCGCCGCGGTCTCGACCTGCCTGTTCCTGTTCGTGACGGTGCTGATCGTCGCGGTCGGGCTGCTGAACCGTCGCCAGAAATAAACTTGAACGGATAGACAATGCTGACTTCGAAAGACCTTCGCGGGATCATCCCCGCCCTGCCGACCCTTGTGAACGGCGACGACAGCCTGGCGCGCGGCGACATGGCGAAACTCGTCGATCACGTCTATGCCGGGGGCTGCACGGGCGTGCTGCCCATCGGCGGCACCGGCGAATACGGCGCGCTGCCGCATGCGACGCGGGTCGATGCCGTGGCCGTCTGCGCCGAGCGCAGCCAGGCCGGGCAGACCGTCATGGCGGGCGTACTGGATGCCGGCTATTACGACGCCATCAAGGCCGGCAAGGACTACGCCGCGGCCGGCGCCGATTGCCTGCTGGTGCTGACGCCCTATTACACCAACCCGACGCCGATGGGGCTGCGCGACTATTTCATGCGCTATGCCGATGCCTCGCCGGTGCCGGTGCTGATCTACGAGATCCCCTATCGCACCCGCGTCGCCATCCCGCCCGAGGTCACGCATGAGTTGTCGCGGCACCCCAACATCGTCGGCATGAAGGCGTGCAACACCGACATGTATCACTTCCTGCAGGTCGCGGCGGGGGTCGGCGACGACTTCACCATCCTCAGCGGCGAGGATTCGCTGTTCCCCGTGCATATGGCCGCGGGCGCGCAGGGCGGGATCATCGTCACCGCCTCGATGCTGCCGGCCTTCTGGGTCAGGATGCACGACATGCTGGCCGCGGGCGACCTGGCCGGCGCGCTGGCCCTGCACCGCCAGGCCCTGCCGATGATGAACGCGGCCTTCGGCGAGACCAATCCCGGCCCGATGAAATCGGTGCTGGACCTGTTCGGCATCGACGCGCAAAAGGTGCTGATGCCGCTGGATGCCTGCCAGCCCGAACGCTCGGCCCGGCTGCGGGCCGAGGTCGAAAAGCTGCTGGCCGCATAGGGACCGCCGGGGATGGCGCCGCTGAACACGGACGATTTCCGCGCGGCCGCGCGGCGGCGCCTGCCGAGGGGGCTGTTCGACTATATCGACCGGGGCACCGAGGACGAGGTTTCGCTGGCCCGCATCCGCGCCTCGCTGGACGGGGTCCGGCTTCGACCGCGCATCCTGAACGGCGACTGCCCCGCCTCGCTGGAGACCACCCTGCTGGGCCGCCGCCATCCGACCCCACTGGTGATCGCACCGACCGCGCTGGCCGGCATGGTCGCGGATAGGGGCGAGACGAAGCTCGCCCGCGCCGCCAGCCGCTTCGGCATCCCCTTCACCGTCTCGACGCAATCGGTCGAGCCCGTCGAGGACATCCGCCGCGGCGCCCCCGATGCCGAACTGTGGTTCCAGCTTTACGTCTGGAAGGACCGCGCCCGGACGGCCGAGCTGCTGCGCCGGGTCGCGGCTTGCGATTGCGACACGCTGGTGCTGACCGTGGACACGCAGATGCCGCCCAAGCGCGAATACAACCAGCGCAACGGCTTCGGCGTGCCGTTCCGGCCGACGCCCGGCAATGTCGCCGACATGCTGCGCCATCCGCGCTGGCTGTGGGAGGTGATCCTGCGGCCGGGCCTGCGCCGGGGGATGCCCAGCTATGGCCACTATCCGCCCGAGTTTCGCGCCGGCCTGCTGTCGCCCGTGACGGCCGAGGAGCTGCGCCTGGACCCGGCGCTGACATGGCAGGATTTCCGCGCGCTGCGCGACGGCTGGCAGGGCCGGATCATCCTGAAGGGTGTGCTGGGGACCGAGGACGCCATGCGCGCCAAGGCCGAGGGCGCCGATGCCATCGTGGTCTCGACCCATGGCGGGCGCAATTTCGACGCCCTGCCGACGACTGCCGAGGCCCTGCCCCGCATCGCCGCCAATCCCGCCGCGGTTCCCGAACTGCTGGCCGACAGCGGCGTGCGGCGCGGCTCTGACGTGCTGAAATACCTCGCCCTCGGCGCCTCGGCCGTCCAGCTGGGCCGCGCGCCGCTATGGGGCCTTGCCGCCGGAGGAGAGACCGGCGCCGCGGCGCTGCTGGAGATCATCCTGGCCGAGATGCGGACGGGCATGGGCTTTCTTGGCGCGCGGACGCTTGCCGATCTTTGCCCCTTCGACAACTGAAGCCGGCCAAGCCGGAAGCGAAGCGACAAGCGCGCGGACACCCTTTCCGGCTGGTCGAACAGATCAGCGCGGCGCGGGGGATGGTGGCTTCCTCGAGCATTCGCAACCTTCGTTCCGGCTCTCGAACCGACGGGGGCTATGCCGGAAAAATCGTTGACCGGAGAATAAACGCCTCTGTCCGGGGCTGGCCCGTTATCGGTGCTGTGGAGCATGCCGTCCAAGCGTTCCTGCCAACAAGCCGGACGTGGCTCATCCTGCCCTTGCGCACACGGGTTCAGCCATTGGCCGTCCTGACCACGTCCATGCTGGAAAGCGCCAGGCGCGGCCCGGCCTTCATGACCTGGCCGGGCAGTTCCCTGCCCAGAATCCGCTCGGCTGTCCCGGCTGCCTCGATCAGCTTGCCAAGGTCGATCCCGGTCGGAAAGCCGGATTCCTCGCACATGTAGACGAAATCCTCCGTGGCGATATTGCCGGTCGCGCGCGGCACGAACGGACAGCCGCCGATCCCGCCCACGCTGGCCTCGAAATCGCGGATTCCGTGCAGCAGGCCGGCATAGGCGCAGGCAAGGCCGACGCCGCGCGTATTGTGGAAATGAAGCGCGATCCCCACCTCGGGAACCGCCGTCCGCAGCGCATCGAGCACCGGCACGACATTGCCCGGCGTCGCCATCCCGGTCGTGTCCCCCAGCGTGATCCGCGAGATGCCGAGGTCGCGATACCGCCTGGCCTGGTCGACCAGGTTGCCGACGGGCACGTCGCCTTCGAAGGGGCAGCCGAAGGCCGTGGCGATGGCGCCGTGCAGCGCGACGCCTGCCTCTTCGGCGATGCGCGCGATCTGCCGAAACCCGGCCATCGAGTCGGCGCGCGAGCGGTTCACGTTCTTCAGGTTGTGGCTTTCCGAAGCCGAGGCGAACATCACGACGGCATCGATTCCCGCCTCGATGGCGGCTTCGGCACCGCGCAGGTTCGGCACCAGCGCGCTGAAGCGGACACCGGCGCGACCCCGGAAATGCCGCACCAGCTCGGCCGCATCGCGCATCTGCGGCACGGCGCGCGGCGATACGAAGGATGTCAGCTCGACCGAACGGATGCCCGCCGCGACAAGGCTTTCGACAAGCCGGATCTTGTCCTGGGTCGGGACGAAGACCTTTTCGGATTGCAGGCCGTCGCGCGGCGAAACCTCGGTCACGGAAACCTGCCGGCCGGTGGCGGATACGGGGCCGGTCATGTCACGCCGCCTCGCCCGAGGGTGCCTTGGCTGCGGCCGCCACTTCCTCGGGCGTCAGGCCGAGACTGCCGAGAATCTCGGCATTGTGCCCGCCGATGCTGTCCACGTCGCCCCCGCCGGCCAGCGAGGCGCCGTCGATCTCGATCGGCAATGCCGGCGCCCGGAAGGTCCGGCCATCCGCGGTCTGGGACGAGGCGAGCCCGCCCTGCCGCATGACATGCTGGTCGCGGAACAGATCCGAGGGCTTGGCCACCGGCGCGAAGGGAATCTCCATCTTCTCCAGCGCGGGCAAAAGCTCGGCCATGGGGCGCCTTGCGACGGCCGCCGCAACCAGGGGAACCACCCAGGAGCGGGCATTGATGCGGGCCATCCTGCCTTGCAGTTCGGGATGTTGCAGCAGGTCGTCGAGGCCGAGATAGCCGCACAGCCGGGTCCAGTGGCCGTCGCTGACCGCACCGATGAAGATCTGGCCCCCGTCGGCATCGGCAAAGACGTCATAGATCGGCCAGCTGAACGCCCGCTCGGGCATCGGTTCGGGATCCCTGCCCTCCAGCTCGAACTGCACCATGTGCTGCGAGACCAGCAGAAGGCAGTTCTCGAACAGGCCGACGCGGATGGTCCGCCCCCCGCCTGTCTTGCCCCGCTCGAACAGCGCCGCGATGATGGCGAAGGCGCCGAACAGCCCGCCCATGATGTCGTTGGCCGAGGTGCCGACACGCAGCGGCCGACCCTTGGGGCCGGTCATGTAGGCAAGGCCGGACATCATCTGCACCACCTCGTCAAGCGCCGTCCGGCGCTCGTAAGGGCCTGAAAGAAAACCCTTGTGGCTGGCGCAGATCAGATGCGGAAAGCGTTCGTGCAGGGTTTCGGCATCCAGCCCCATCCCCTGCAAGGTGCTGTCCTTGAAGTTGTCGATGAACACGTCGGCCGAGGCCAGAAGCCGGTTCAGCGCCTCCTTGCCGGCCGGCGTGCGGCTGTCCAGGACGACGGATTTCTTCCGGCGGTTGAACAGCGGAAAGAAAGCGCTGCCCATGCCGGTCAACTGGCGTGTCTTGTCGCCCCCGGGCGGCTCGACCTTGACGACCTCGGCACCCAGGAAGGCCAGGAACATGCCGCAGCTCGGCCCCATCACCATATGGCTCATCTCAACGACACGGATCCCCTCGAGGGGTTTGAACTCGGCAGTCATGCGGCCTCCCATACCATCGGCGACAGGATAGGATTGCCCAGCCCTTCTTACAATTATATAATACTTACAGATACGTTCTAAAAAATAGCATCCATGCGAGGCACTCTTGGACCTGAAGCAATTGCGGTATTTCTGCAGCATCTACGACAACAAGAGCCTGTCGGCGGCTGCGGATGCCGAGAGAATCGCCGTTTCCGCGCTGAGCTACCATCTCGCCAATCTGGAGGCCGAGATCGGCGCGCCGCTGTTTACGCGAAAGTCGCGGGGCCTCGAGGCCACGGCGGCGGGCGAACGGCTTTACTTTCATGCCCGGTCCATCCTGAAGACCGTCGAGGTGGCGAAAAGGGACCTGTCCACGTTTCGCGACAATGTTTCGGGCGAGGTATCGCTGGCCATGGCCTATTCCGCGATCCAGGCCATCGGCGTCCAGCTGGCGAAGGTCGTGGTCGAGGATTATCCGAACCTGCAGCTCAACATGATCGAAAGCCTTTCCAGCACGACCTTGCTGCACCTGTCCTCGGCGGATGCCGATCTGGGGCTGGCCTACAACCCGCCGCTGACCAGCACCTTCAAGGCCACGCCGATCCTCGAGGAAGATCTGGTCCTGATCGGCAAGCGCGAGATCATCGGCAGCGGATCGGAGCCGGTCACGGTGCCGGAGCTGCTGGATTTCAAGATCATCATGCTGCGCCAGGGCATGGCGGCGCGGGCGCTGCTGGACCATCACAAGACCCTGGAACAGATCTATGCGACCAGCCAGTTGCAGATGAATTCGGTCCATGCGATCTCCGGCGCCGTCCGCGAGGGGCTGGGCTGCACCATCGGGACGACGCTGTTCATGGGCGACGAGATCAAATCCGGCAGGCTGCACTGGCGGCCGATCATCTCGCCGACCCTGACAAGGACGCTTTATCTTTGCGAACAGACGGATCGGCCGCCGACCATCGCGCTGGAGACGATCCGCGACCTGATCCGTGACCTGATGGTCCGCGCCGTCAACGACGGCATATGGCCGGCAAGACTGATCGAGGCGGAATGACGAAAGCCCCGTCCGGGCGGACGGGGCCTTCTTATCGGTTTCGCCGCTTACTGCTGCGCCGAGACCTTTTCGACATAGGCGTTGGTATAGGTCTTGCCGAGGTCGATGGTGGCGCCGGCCACCTCGGGCAGGTTGAAGCTCAGCATCGTCTGCACCGCTTCGGCACCCTTCGCATCCACCAGCCCGGTTTCCGACAGCATTTCCATGCTGTTGTTCAGCGATTCGATATAGACCTGCTTGTCCGCACCGACCAGGTTGGGCGGCATCTTCGCTGCGATCTCCTCGGCGGGGGTGTTGTGGATGTATTCCAGCGTCTCGACGATGGCGGCGGCCAGCGCCTGGGCCTGTTCGGGATGCTGGTCGAGCCATTCCGTGCGGGTATAAAGCGCCGCGCCGGGGTAATCGGCGCCGAACAGGGCGTGGGTGTCCGCCGCCTTGCGGGTATCGACCAGGATGGGCAGGTCGGCGTGCCGGCTCTGCAACTGGGTGATCGCCGGATCGGGCGTGACCACCGCGTCGATCCGGCCCTGCTCCAGCGCCGCGACCGCGGTGGCGCCGACGCCGACGCCGACGACCGAGGCGGCATTCGGGTCCAGCCCGGCCTGCGACAGCATGTATTTGAGGAAGAAGTCGGTCGAGGAACCCGGCGCGCTGATCCCGACGGTCTTGCCGGCAAGATCCTTGATCGACTTGACCTCGTCCGTCTTGCCGGGCGCCACGGCCACGGCGATGCCGGGCAGCCGCCCCATCAGCACGAACGAGGACAGCTCCTGCCGCTTGGCCGCCAGCGTAATGGTGTGTTCGTAATAGCCCGAA
Source organism: Paracoccus sp. SSJ (assembly GCF_030234105.1). Taxonomy (NCBI): domain Bacteria; kingdom Pseudomonadati; phylum Pseudomonadota; class Alphaproteobacteria; order Rhodobacterales; family Paracoccaceae; genus Paracoccus; species Paracoccus sp. SSJ. The sequence goes on from NZ_JASSPE010000001.1 coordinate 306,263, forward strand.
ACCACGTCCGCGCTGCCGCCGACCACCGCCTTCAGCGCCGCCGAGCCGCCCTTGAAGTCCACCAGTTCGACATCGACCCCGTGCTTTTCGTAAAGGCCCAGCTGTTCGGCCAGAACGACGGGCATGTAGCAGATGCAGCTGGCACCGCCGATCGCGATCTTGACGGTTTCGGCCGCCGCGGGCGTCGCGCCTGCCACCAGCGCCGCCGCAAGGATAGTCCTGAGCATCGTCATATTGCTCCTCCCTTCAGTGATTGTTGTCGGGCTGCCAGACCAGCAGCTTCCTTTCCACCATCGTCACCCCCCAGTCGATCAGAAGGACGAAGGCCGAAAGGACGAACATTCCCGCGAACACGCCGGCGATGTCGAACATGCCTTCGGCCTGCGCGATCAGGTAGCCAAGCCCGGCGGAAGACCCCAGATATTCGCCCACGACCGCGCCGACCACGGCGAACCCGATCGAGACATGCAGCGAGGAGAACACCCAGCTCAGCGCCGAGGGCAGATAGACGTGGCGCAGCAACTGACGCTCGGACATGCCCAGCATCCGGGCGTTCTGCAGGACGGTCCGGTTCACCTCCTTCACGCCCTGATAGACGTTGAAAAACACGATGAAGAAGACCAGCGTGAACCCCAGCGCCACCTTGGACCAGATGCCCAGGCCGAACCACAGCGTGAAGATCGGCGCCAGCACCACGCGCGGCAAGGCGTTGGCCGCCTTGACATAGGGGTCGAAAACCGCGGCCAGCTTCGGCCTGCGCGCCAGCCAGAACCCGGCGATCATCGCGGCCACCGCACCGATGACGAAGGCCAGCGCGGCCTCGATCAGCGTGATCCACAGGTGCCGCCAGATCTCGCCGCTCCTGAACCAGGCCACGATCTGCCAGAACACGTCGGCGGGCGTCGAGAAAAAGAACTGGATCCGGGCCGGATCGCCCAGGATCGACGTCTGGGTGATCACCCACCACAGCGCGACGGCAATGACCGCCACGAGGACCTGCAGGGTTGCAAGGACGGTCCTGCTCATGCCCGCTCCTCCCGGTTCTGGTTGCCATAGGCCTTGAGCACCTGCTCTTTCAGCAGGTGCCAGATGTCGCGGTGCAGTTCCTGGAACTCGGGGGACAGCTTGATCTCGGAAACGTCCCGCGGCCGCGCCAAGGGAATCGTGAAATCCCCGATCAGCTTCGCGTCCGGTCCCGTCGACATGATGACCACCCGGTCCGCCAGCGCGATGGCCTCTTCCAGATCATGGGTCACGAACATCACCGCCTTGCGGTCCTGCTGCCACAGGTCCAGCAACAGATCCCCCATGATCAGCCGCGTCTGCGCGTCCAGCGGGCCGAAGGGCTCGTCCATCAGCAGGATTTCCGGGTCGCGGATCAGCACCTGCGCCATGGCGACGCGCTTGCGCTGGCCGCCGGAAAGCATGTGGGGATAGCGGTGCCCGAAACCCTTCAGGCCGACCTTTTCCAGCCAGTTCTCGGCCCGCTCCAGCGCTTCGCGCCGCGGCGTGCCCGAGATTTCCAGCGCGATGGCCACGTTGTCGCGCGAGGTCTTCCACGGCATCAGCGCATCGGCCTGGAACAGATAGCCCGCGCGCCCGTTGAGGCCATCGAGCGGCTGGCCCTGGATCTCGACGGTGCCGGCCGAAGGCTTCAGCAGCCCGGCGGCCGCGTTCAGCAGCGTCGACTTTCCCGAGCCCGTCGGGCCGACGATCGCGACGAACTCGCCCTTCGCAACGCTGAGATTTGCGCCGGCAACCGCGCGGAACACGCTTTTCCCCGCCGCTCCGAAACTGATGTCGACATTGTCCAGACGCACGGCGTGCTGCATTCATCCTCCCTGACCGTCATCGCCGCCATGATCGGCCGGGCGGGATGCCGGGCTGATCCGACATGCCCCGACTGAATGCCGAGCGCTGACTGAATATTGCCTTGCCGCAAGCCTCCTCATGCGGTTCCCCTCACATTATCGAAGCCCAACCATGCTCACAATTATATAATTTCATACGTTTTGTTCTATTAATTAGAAATCTATCCACCGCCATCTTTCGACCGCTGAAAGGCGGCGGAATTGGGGGAACTTCGCCTTTCCCGGCAAAGCTCTCCGCGGCTGCTGTGACAGTGTGCCGCGTGCGGTGCAGCCGTCAGGCACAGCCACCCGGACAAGGAACTCGGCGACTTGACGGCCCGTGCGCCGCGGCTCCCGCCACCGGGGGCGGCTGGACGAAAAGAAATGCCTCGCCAGAGTGTCGGCGCGGCGGGGTGGCCCTACGACTGGAATTGTTGCAAGATGAAGTCATACGACAGTTTTGCGATATGCGGTCCGGCGGAAGGACGAGCTCCGCCTCTGCTTGATGGCGCCTGAACCGTCTTCACGACGGATTCGTGCAAGCTAGTGACGAATTGGCGCAACTTGATGCCGTTTCAACCGGGCTATTCCGGGATATCGCTGATCAGGCCCCCATCTCTGCCCGAGGGAAAGAGGGATATGGAAATATTTGGTTTCATTGCGAATAACTGGCCGGTCATCCTGCGTCTGGCGGGCGAGCACATCTCGATCGTCGCCGTGGCGGTGGGGTTGGCGATCCTGACCGGCGTGCCCATCGGCATCGCCATCACCCAGAACCGGCGCGTCGCGGACGGGGTGCTTTATGTGGCCTCGATCATCGTCACGATCCCCTCGATCGCGCTTTTCGGCCTGATGATCCCGATCCTGTCCAAGATCGGCCAGGGGATCGGCTGGCTGCCCGCGGTGATCGCGATCCTGCTCTATTCGCAGCTGCCCATCGTGCGCAACACCTATACCGCCATCACCAATGTCGATCCCGCGCTGCGCGAGGCGGCCATCGGCATGGGCATGACGCCTTTCCAGCGGCTGACCCGGCTCGAAATCCCCATCGCGATCCCGGTCATCATGGCCGGCGTGCGGACCGCCGTGGTCATGAATATCGGCGTCGCGGCGATCGCCGCCTATATCGGCGCCGGCGGTCTGGGCGTGCTGATCGCGCGCGGCATTTCGCAGACCGATCCGCGCCAGCTGATCACCGGCGCGCTGGCCGTCTCTCTTCTCGCCATCGTGGCCGACTGGGCGCTTTTGCAATTGCAGAAGCGGCTGACCCCGGCCGGGCTGAAACGCTGACGCTTCCGAGCAAGGACCTTTGCGAATGATCCGACTCGAAGACCTGACCAAGAGATTCAAGACGCCCGGCGCTGACATCGTCGCCGCCGACCGGGTGAACATGGAAGTGCCCACCGGCGAGATCTGCATCCTGCTGGGGCCTTCGGGCTGCGGCAAGACCACGGCGCTGAAGATGATCAACCGGCTGATCCCGCCCACCAGCGGCAAGATCTATATCGACGGGCAGGACACCTCGCAGCTGGACGATATCCAGCTGCGCCGCAATATCGGCTATGTGATCCAGCAGATCGGCCTGTTTCCCAACATGACCATCGAGGAGAACATCTGCGTCGTTCCCCGGCTGCTGAACTGGGACATCCGCAAGGCCCGGCAGCGCGCGGCGGACCTGCTGGACCTGGTGGGCCTGGACCCGCGCCAGTTCCTGCGCCGCTATCCCAAGGAGCTGTCGGGCGGCCAGCAGCAGCGCGTCGGCGTCATCCGGGCGCTGGCCGCCGATCCGCCGGTCATGCTGATGGACGAGCCCTTCGGCGCCATCGACCCGATCAACCGCGAGATCATCCAGGACGAGTTCCTGAAGATGCAGGCCGAGTTGAAGAAGACCATCATGTTCGTCAGCCACGATATCGACGAGGCGGTGAAGATGGGTGACAAGATCGCCATCTTCCGCGCCGGCCGTATCGAGCAATACGACACGCCCGACATGATCCTGGCCCATCCCGCGAATGCCTTCGTCGCCGATTTCGTGGGCGCGGACCGCACGCTGAAGCGGCTGCGGCTGGTCACGGCCGAAGAGGTGGCGTCCACCGAGGTGCCGGTGACCGCGCGGTCGACCAAGGTGTCCGACGCGTTGCACCAGTTGACCGTCGCAAAGGCGCGCCGCGCGGTCGTCATCGACAGCGACCGCCGCCCGGTGGGCTTCGTGACCGCCGAAGAAATGGCCGGCGCCTCGGGCACGGTCCGGGACTTTGCCCATCCGCTGCCCGCCACCGTGCCGGTCCGCGCGGACCTGCGGGCCGTGGTCTCGGAGATGTTCGCCCATGACACGATGTGGCTGGCCTGCACCGACGATCACGGCCGTTTCGCGGGCGTCATCACCCAGCCGGACGTGACCGCGGCCTTGCGCGCGACCTATGGCCCCGACAAGGGCGCGGGACCGGAACAGGGGGCGTCATGACACGCTGGCTGGGTCTCGGGCGCGGGGCGACGATGCTGCTGGTCTTCCTGCTGGGCATCTGGGTGGCGACCTCGGGGTTGCTGGACCAGATCACGATATACTGGGACGACATCACCTACCTGACGCGCCAGCATGTGTTCCTGGTCGCCAGTTCCGGCGGAGCGGCGATCCTCGTGGGCGTGCCGGTGGGCATCTGGCTGTCGCGCCCCTCGATGGAACGCTATGCCGAAACGGTGATGCAGGTCTTCAACATCGGCACCACCATACCGACGCTCGCGGTCATCGCATTGTCGATGACGCTTTTGGGCATCGGCTTTCCGCCGGCCTTCTTCGGACTGTTCGTGGCCTCGCTCCTGCCCATCGTGCGCAATACCTATGCCGGGCTGCTGGCGGTGCCTTCGCACCTGAAGGAGGCCGCGACGGGCATGGGCATGACACAACGGCAGATCCTGATGCGGGTCGAGATCCCGAATGCGCTCTATGTCATCTTTTCGGGCATCCGCACGGCGCTGGCGATCAACGTGGGCACGACGCCGCTGGCCTTCCTGATCGGTGGCGGGGGCTTGGGCGAGCTGATCTTTACCGGCATCGACCTCATGGATACGGGCATGCTGCTGGCGGGCGCCGTCCCGACCGCCGCGCTGGCCGTGGCCGTCGATTTCCTGATGGGACAGGCGCAGTTGCGGCTGATCCCGAAGGGCGTGAATCCGCTTCGATAAGGCGGAACAAGAACCAACAACCAAAGGGAGCCAACAGAATGAACATCATCGTCAAATCCGGCCTTGCGGCACTTGCCTTCGCAGCTTTCGCAACAAGCGCGCAGGCGGCCGACATCGTCGTCGGCGGCAAGAACTTCACCGAACAGCAGATCCTGTCCGCCATCACCCAGCAGGTGCTGGAAGCGAACGGCCACCGGGTCGACAATCGCGCCGGCATGGGCTCGGCCGCGGTGCGCCAGGCCATGGAGAACGGCCAGATCGACGTCTATTGGGAATATACCGGCACCTCGCTCATCACCTACAACAATATCGAGGAAAAGCTGGACCCACAGCAGACCTATGACACGGTCAAGGAGCTGGACGCCCAGAAGGGCATCGTCTGGCTGAACCCGTCCGAGGCGAACAACACCTATGCCCTGGCGATGCGCGCGGCGGATGCCAGCGAAAAGGGCATCGCGTCCATCTCCGACCTGGCGGGGGCGATCAACGGCGGCCAAAGCCTGACATTCGGCTCGAACGCCGAATTCTATGCCCGCCCGGACGGGCTGAAGCCGCTGGAGACGGCTTATGGCTTCGAGTTCGGCCGCGCCAACGTCAAGCGCATGGATACCGGGCTGGTCTATCAGGCGCTGCGGGACGGGCAGGTCGATGTGGGGCTGGTCTTTGCCACCGATGGCCGCATTCCCGCCTTCGACTTCACCGTGCTGGAGGACGATCAGGGCTATTTCCCCAGCTACGCGCTGGCACCCGTGATCCGCACCCAGGTGCTGGAGGCGAACCCAGATATCGGCGACCTGCTGAACGAGGTTTCGGCCAAGCTCGACGATCAGGTCATGGCCGCGCTGAACGCCAGCGTCGACGTGGACAAGGTCTCGGTCGAGAATGCGGCGGCGAAGTTCCTGCAAGACAACGGCCTGAACTGAGGCGAGAGCGGCGGGGGCGGATGCGCCCCTGCCCTCGGGGTGGCGATGCGGAAGGGCCGAAGGCGATGACGACCAACAAGACGATCACCATCGGCGCCGCGCAATTCTCCAGCGAGATCGGCGATGTCGACGCCAACCTGGACCGCCACCTGCACTGGATCGCGCGAGGGCGCGAGGCCGGTCTGGACATGCTGGTCATGCCGGAGCTGTCGCTGACCGGCCATTACGGCTCCGAGAACCTGCTCGACGCCGCCATGTCGCGCAAGGATCCGCGGCTGAAGCGGCTGGCCGAGGCGGCGGGACCGATGGCCGTGACGCTGGGCTTCATCGAGGAAGGACCGGCCGCGCAATTCTACAACGCAGCCGCGATCCTGTGCGACGGGCGGATGATCCATCTGCACCGCAAGGTGAACCTGCCCACCTATGGCAAGCTGGAAGAGGGCAAGCATTACGCGCCCGGCCGCTTCGTCGAGACCTGCGAACTGGATGGGCATTGGCGCGCGGGCCTGCTGATCTGCGCCGATGTCTGGAACCCGGCGCTGACCCACCTGGCCTTTCTGCATGGCGCCACCCTGCTGATCTGCCCGGTCAGTTCCGGCGAGGAGGCGGTAGGCGTCGATTTCGACAATCCCGGCGGCTGGGCGCTGACCTGCCGGTTCTATGCAATGATCTATGGCGCTCCGGTCGTCATGGTGAACCGCACCGGGACCGAGCGCGACCTGACCTTCTGGGGCGGTTCGCGCATCATCGATCCCTTCGGGCACGCGCTGGCCGTAGCCGGTTCCGGCGAAGAGATGATCACCGCGACGCTGGATTATGACGTGCTGCGCCGTGCGCGCCACCTGCTGCCCACCGTGCGCGACAGCAATCTGGCGCTGGTCCAGCGCGAGACGGCGCGGCTGATCGACACGTTGGGCGTCCCGGATTTCGTCCGCGAATGAGGCAAGACGACGATGCGCGATTTCTTCCTGAATGACGAGGACCGGGCCTTCCGCACCGAGATCCGCGATTTCCTGGACCGCGAACTGGCCCCGCGCGTGGACCGGATCGAGCGCGACCAGGATTTCGCGGCCCAGCTTGAGGTCGCGCGGGCCCTGGGCAAGGCCGGCTATCTGAAGCTGATGTTCCCCGACCTTTATACGGGCAGCCTGTCGCAGCCCGGCCTGACCCATGCGGTGATCGTCTCGGAAGAGGCCGCCTATCTGAACTATGCCTTCGAGACGACCATCGCCACGGCCCTGTCCTGCGCCTACCCGATCCACCGCCATGCCCGGCCGGCGATGCGCGAACGCTACCTGACGCCGATCCTGGAAGGCCGCGCCGTCGGCTCGATCTGCATGACCGAGCCGAACGTCGGATCGGACAGCGCCGGCATGGAAACCGCGATCCGCTTCGACGAGGCCAGCCGCGAATGGGTGATCGACGGGTTCAAACGCTATATCTCGAACGCATCCAGGGCCGATGTCTACATCGTCTGGGGCATCACCGATCCCGGTGCCGCCCCGCAGAAGGGCATGAGCGCGGTGCTGGTTCCCGCCGATACCCCCGGGCTGTCCTTTCCCCGCATCTATGACTTCATGGGCCGGCGCGGCTCGGTGGTGGGCGAGGTCGCGCTGGACGGGGTCCGCGTCCCCGAGGAGAACCTGCTGGGGCAGGCGGACGCCGGTTTCCGCATCATGCTGGAGGCCTTCAACTTCGAGCGGGTGATCCTGGGCGGTTCGGGCCTGGGCGTGGCGCGAGCAGCCTTCGACCTGGCGCGGGACCATGCGCAAAGCCGCGTCAGCTTCGGTGAGAGGCTGGGCCAGAAACAGCTGATCTGGGACATGATCGCGCAGATGAGCTGGCGGATCGACGCGGCCGAACTGCTGACCCAGCGGGCGGCCAGGATGTATGACGACGGCATCGGCGGCAAGGACCTGATGCGCGAGGCCAGCCAGGCCAAGCTGGTCGCGACCGAGACCGCCGTCTTCTGTTCCGACCGTGCGGTGCAGATCCTCGGCGGTGACGGCGTCACCCGCCAATATGGCCGTGTCGAGCAGCTTTACCGCGATGCCCGCGCGCTGCCCATCGTCGGCGGCAGTTCCGAGATGTGCAAATACCTGATCGCGGCACGCGAGATGCCGGCGATCCGTCCCAATCTGTGACAGGCAAGAGAAACCGATGCATATCGCCCGCATTCTCGAGGCTTCCGCCGACCGCTACCCGGATCATCTTGCGCTGGTCTTCGAGGACAGGCGCTGGACCTATGCCGAATGGCTGGCCCGCGTCCGCCGCTTTGCACAGGCGCTGTCGGATCTGGGGGTGCGGCCGGGGGACCGCGTGGCCTTCTATGTCTCGACCTCGGAAAACTCGGTGACGACCTATTTCGCCTGCCAGATGCTGGGCGCGGTGGCGGTGCCGATGAACTTTCGCCTTTCGGCGGGCGAGGCCGCCCACATCCTGCAGGATTCCGGCGCCCGCGTGCTGATCTATGGCCGCAGCCTGACCGGGAACGTCGAACGGATCGCGGCGCAGATGCATTCGATCCACGATTTCATCGGCTGCGCCTACGACCGGGCACATATCCCCGCCGGCCACCTGCATTTCGAATCCCTGGCCGAGCAGACCGCGGATCGCGACGAGCCGCGCATCATTCCCTCGGGGGATGCGATTTCCTCGCTGGTCTATACCTCGGGGACGACCGGGCGGCCCAAGGGGGTGATCCACACCCATGCCAACGACATCGCCATCGCGATGAACTGCGTCATGGAATATTCGCTGAACCATACCGACAATGCGCTGCATATCGCGCCGCTTTACCATGTGGGCGGCATGCAAGCCTATTTCATTCCGCATCTGCTGGTCGGCGGCACCAATGTCGTGATCGGCCGCTATGAGGCGGAAAAGACGCTGGACACCATCGCGGCCGAGCGCATCACCACGCTGTTCGCCGTGCCCACCCAAATCCAGGAGATGCTGTTTCACCCGCGCTTCCGCGATCAGGACCTCACTTCGCTGCGGCTGATCACCACCGGCGGCGCGGCCATTTCCGCCGCGACGATGGAACGGGTGATGGCCGAGTTCTGCCCGGCGATCTTCAACGGCTACGGCATGACCGAAGCGTCGCTGACGCTGGTGCTGCATCCGCAGGACGCGCTGCGCAAGCTGGGATCCTGCGGCAAGCCGACGCTGATTTCGGAATGCCGGATCGTGACCGACGATCCCATGCGCGAGGTGCCGCCCTCGGAAACCGTGCCGCGCGGACAGGTGGGCCAGCTGATCGTGCGCGGCCCGCAGGCGATGCAGGGCTATTGGAACAACCCGTTCGAGACGCAGAAGAAGCTGAAGGCAGGCTGGATCTATACGGGCGACCTGTTCAGCCAGGACCGGGACGGGTTCTATTATTTCCACGGCCGGGCCGACGACATGATCGTCTCGGGCGGCGAGAACATCCATCCGCGCGAGGTCGAGGAGATCCTCTATCGCTGCCCCGGCGTGCAGGAGGTGGCAGTCGTCGGGCTGGCGGACGAGAAATGGGGCCAGGCGGTGACGGCCTTCGTCGTCCGCTCGGACCCGGCGCTGAGCGCGCAGGACCTGGATGCGTTCTGCAAGGCCAGCGACGCTCTGGCGCCCTACAAGCGGCCCCGCCGCTACGAGTTTCTGGAAAGCCTGCCGCTGAACCCCAGCGGCAAGGTGCTCCGGCGCGAACTGGTCGCGCGCCATGCCCCGCAGCCGGCCTGCTGAGGACAGCATCATGACATCGCCCTTTCACGACTTCCTGCACGACATGCGTACGGCGGACATGCCGGAGCCGGTGCTGGACCTCGGCCGCCGCTGGCTTCTGGACCTGCTGGGGGTCGCGGCGGGCGGCAGCCGGACACGGCTGTCGCGCATCATCCGCGACCATGCGGCGGCGCATTTTGGCGCAGGCGGCCGCGCTGCCCCGATGCTGATGGATGGCCGCATGGTCAGCCCGGCGGGGGCGGCGCTGGCGGGTGGCATGACCATCGACGCGCTGGACGGCCATGACGGCCACAAGCTGACCAAGGGCCATGTCGGTTGCGGCAGCCTGCCCGCCCTGCTGGCGCTGATGCAGGCCGAAGGGCGGGCGGACGACCGCGAGCTTCTGGCCGGCCTGGTCATCGGGTACGAGGTCGGAACGCGCGCAGGCATCGCGCTGCACCGCACCGCCTGCGACTATCACACCTCGGGTGCCTGGATCGCGGTTGCGGCGGCGTCGCTGGGCGCGCGGGTGCTGGGACTGGACGCGGCACGGACGCGCGAGGCCGTGGGCATCGCCGAATATCACGGCCCGCGCAGCCAGATGATGCGCTGCATCGACCATCCGACCATGGTCAAGGACGGCTCGGGCTGGGGCGCGATGGCCGGGGTCTCGGCCGCCTATCTGGCGGCGGAGGGATTCACCGGCGCCCCGGCGATCACCGTCGAGGGCGCGGATGTCGCCGACCTGTGGGCCGATCTGGGCACGAACTGGCGCATCGCCGAGCAGTATTTCAAGCCCTGGCCGGTCTGCCGCTGGGCGCAGCCCTCCGTGCAGGCGGTGCTGGACCTGCGGGCGCGGCATGGCGTGACCGCCGATCAGGTCGAGCGGATCGAAATCACCACCTTTCACCAGTCCCGCCGCCTTGCCGCCCGCAATCCGGCCAGCACCGAAGAGGCGCAGTATTCCACTGCCTATCCCGCCGCCGCGGCGCTGGTGCGGGGCCGCGTCGATCCGGCGGACGTGGCCGAGGACGGCTTGGCCGACCCGCTGATCCGCAGCCTTGCCGCCGGCATGACCGTCACCGAGCGCGAGGATTTCAATGCCGCCTTCCCGGCCCGCCGGTTTGCCGATGTGCGGCTGGTGATGAAGGACGGCCGGGTGCTGGAATCCGGCCCGACCGAGGCGGCGGGCGATCCCGAGGCGCCGGCCCCGATGGATGCGGTGCGCGCCAAGTTCCGCGCCTATGCCGCGCCGGTTCTGGGCAAGGCTCGCACCGCCGATCTGGAAAGGGCGGTGGACCGGCTGGGCGACGGCGGCGGCACGACGGCGCTGTTCGGCCTGCTGGGCGCGACCTGAGCAGCGGGGTCGTGGGGCGGCTCAGGCGATGCGGCGCGACCTGGCCCGGGCAGCCCGCGCCTGTTCACGCATCTCGCTTGGGCGTATTCCATAGAACTCCTTGACCCATTTCGAGAAATGCGAGGTCGAGGCGAAGCCCGTGGCGACGGCAATGTCGATGATCGGCTGTTCGGTATAAAGCAGCATTTCGCGCGCGCGCTCGATCCGCAGCGACAGGTAATAGCGCGCCGGCGTCATGCCCAGGAAATTGCGGAAGTTGCGCTCCATCTGGCGCTCGCTGACACCCGCCAGCTCGGCCAGCCTTTCGATCTGCAACGGCGCCTCGATATTGGCCTGCATCAGCCGGATGGCCATCTGCATCGTCCCGGGCAGGGTGCCGATCTGCTCGGCCCGGCCACCCTGCTGGTTCTCGCCCGCAGCGCGCATGCGGGCATGATGGAACTGGTTGGCGACCCCGTTCGCAAGGTCGCGCCCGTGCAGGTCGGCGATGATATGCAGCATCAGGTCCATCGAGGCCGTCCCGCCCGAGCAGGTCAGCCGGTTGCGGTCGATCTCGTAAAGCGTGCCGGTGATCGGCAGGTGGGGGAAATCCTCCTCGAAGGCGGCGCGGTTTTCCCAGTGGATCGTGCAGCGATAACCGTCCAGCAACCCGGCGCGGGCAAGCAGATAGCTGGCCGTGGACAGGGCACCGATGGCCCGGCCGCGATGCGCTGCCCGCCGCAGGGCGGCAAGATAGGGGCGTTCGTCCTGCGGATCGACCCGCGCGCCGCCGCAGATGAACAGGGCATGGTTGCGCTCGATCGCCTGGTCGACATGGATCGCCGGAAAGGGAATGCCCGAGGACGGCATGACCGGCAGGCCGTCGATGCTGCACAGGTCCCAGCGGAAGACCTCGCGCCCCAGCAGGCGGTTCGCGGCGCGCAAGGGCTCGGTCGCCGAGGCAAGGCTCAGCATCGAGAGCCCCTCGATCATCAGGAAGGCGAAGCACAAGGGCTCGCCCGTGTCGTGGTAGAACATCGGCGGATCCGGGTTGCGATGCGCCATGTTGGGTCAAGCCGCCCCGCGCTTCAAGCCGCCCCGCATCCGGCCACCCGCATCAGGCCGTCGCCATCGAGGCGGGCAGCCAGCCCTGAAGCGCGTCCCAATCCGGCTCGAGCCGGCTGAAGCGGCTCAGCCGCAAGCTGGAGAGATCGGCGAAATCGCAGTGCCCCTGCATCACCAGTTGCATCAACGCCCGGCCCGAGGCGGGCGACAGGCCGAAGCCCACGCCGGAAAGCGTGGCGACGGTCAGGTTCTCCCACGGTGCCGGGCGGTCCATGACCGGGCGGCCATCGGGGGTGTTCTCGATGATGCCCGACCAGCTGCGGATGACGCGGGCATGGGCGGCCTTGGGCAGAAGCTCGGCCACGCGCCGGGCGATGCTGCCCGCCAGCGGGGTCGAGGGGCGCGGCCCGCCCGGTTGCGCCTCGGTCTCGACCCATTCATGCGGACCGCCGCCATAGGCCAGGTTGCCGCGCAGGGTCTGGCGGCCATAGAGCCCGTTGCCGTCAATCCCCCCCAGCGGCATCAGCGGCAAGGGTTCGGTGACGATCATCTCGGCGCGGGCCGCACGCATGGGGATGTCCACCTCCAGCATCGCGGCCAGCCTGCCGGTCTGCGGGCCCGCCGCGATGACCAGATGGTCGCAGCAGAAGACGCCCTTGTCGGTCTCGACCGCCGTCACCCGGTCGCCCTGTCGCCTGAAGCCGGTGGCGGTGACGTGCTGGCGCACCCGCCCGCCCCGGTCGCGCAGCGCCCAGGCATAGGCCTGCACGGTGCGGTGCGGATTCGCATGGCCGCCAAAGTGGTAATAATGCCCGGCATGGACGTTGTTCCCGGCCAGCGGCACCAGTTCGCGAACGGTCTGCGCGTCCAGATCGTCGGCGCGGAAGCCCTGCTTGCGGGCATTGGCCACGGCACGGCCGTAGAGCGTCAACTGCTCGGACGACAGCGCGATGCGGATGCGGTTCGGCCGGAACTCGGTCGGATAGCCCAGCAACTCGTCCATCATCGGCCACAGCCGCTGTTCCTCGGCGAAAAGCGGGCTGTGGTGGTGCGAGCAGCCGCCGCCATTGCGTCCCGACGCCTCCCAGCCGACGATGCCGCGTTCCAGCACCAGCACGTCGACGCCCGCCTCGGCCAGCCAGAAGGCAGTGGAAAGGCCGGTGACGCCGCCGCCGATCACGATGACCGAGGCGCCGCGCGTGTCATCATCCGAGTGGACGCCGGGGATGGGGTTATTCGCTGACATGTTCCTTCTCCGTCGCAAGCGCGGCGACCGTGTAATGTTCCTCGACATCCCAGAAGGGGATCCATTGGCGCGGCATTCCGAACCAGGAATCCCAGGCGGCGGCGATGGCGGGATCCTCGGGCATGGCGGCAGCGGCCAGGCTCATCGGCCGGACCGGGCTGCGATAGCCGGCCAGCGGCACCACCCCCAGCGACAAGTCCTCCTGCAAGGCCAGCAGCGCCTGGATCTGCTCGCGGCAGCGGCGGCCCTGGCAGGGGCCCATGCCGGCGCGGGTCAGCCGCTTGATCTGGTCGGGATCGGGCGGTCCCTCGCCCAGGATCTCGGTCAGGCTGCGCGTCAGGTTCGGCAGATGCGGCGCATTCAGATAGCGCGGCGGGCTGACATCCAGGATCTCGCGCGCCGTGACCTCCTCGCATTGGCAGACCGGCATTTCGGCGACGGCCTCCACGACCGAGGCACGAACCCAGGCCTTGCGGTATTCGCCCAGATCGGCGGCGGGGCCGGGTTGCGGTGCGACATCGGCCGGCGCGGTCGCCAGACCCAGCGCCGCCAGCGCGGCCCCGGCGGCCAGCCGGCCCTCGGCCACGGCCAGTGCCGGATCGGAGGATTTCGCGGGCCAGATGCCCGCGCAGTCACCAGCCGCGCGGATGCCGGGCAGGCTGGTCTCGCCGCCCGCACCCAGCAGGGGCACGAAGCCGCCGCGATCATTGTCGAAGGCACAGCGCGCACCGGCGGCGTGCAGCAGGTCGATCATCGGCACCGCGCCCACGCCCAGCAGGACGGAATCGCAGGCGATGGTGCGGTTCCGCAGCACCAGCCCGGTAACGCCATCCGCGTCCGAGGTAACGCCGCGCGGCGCCTCGCCGGTGACGATCTCGACCCCGGCGGCGCGGATGCGGGCCACCAGATCCTCGGGTGCGGCAGGGGCGGCGGCCTGTTCGACCACGGCGGCGATGGCGACGCCCGCACTCATCAGGTCCAGCACCGCCAGCAGCGCCTCGGGGGTCGAGCCCAGCATGACCGCCCGGCGGCTGTCCAGCGCGTTATAGAGCCGCGCCAGCACCAGCGCGGCGCCGGCACCCAGCACGCCGGGCAGGTCCCAGCCGGGAAAGGCCAGCCCCATGTCGCGCCGCCCGGTCGCCACGATGGCCTGATCGAATCCGACCAGATGGCTGCCCTGCTCCTCGTCGGCCAGACCGGCGACCAGGCCCGGTATCCAACCCAGATTGGGCTGGTTGGCGAACAGCCCCCAGCAGGCCGTGCCCAGACGGATGTCGACGCCGGCCTCGAACAGCTCTGCCAGATCGGGGCGGGCCTCCAGCATCCGTTCGGTCATCGCATTGCGGTTGCGGACGCTGCCGCCCATCCGGCCGCCCCAGATCTGCGGGACGCTTTCGCCCATCGTCTCGAAGGGCACGGGGTGTTCGTCGACCAGCATCACCTGCGCGCCGCCTTGATGCGCATGGCGGGCGGCGGCGATCCCGGCGGGGCCGGCACCGACGATCAGGATCTGGGTCCGCTCCGCGATCTCAAGGCGCTTGCCTGCGACGGATCGGGGGTCTGTATTCATCTTGCGTCCTCTGGTGACTGCATCGCGGCAGGGCCATCCTTGGTGTAAAGCCCGCCGGGTCGGCAGCAGGTTTTCGACCCGAAGGGAAAGAAATCCGACCGCGATCCGGGGTCAGGCCAGCTTGATCTCGACATCCGACGCCGCGCGGGTCGAGCAGGCCAGCACATAACCCTCGGCCGCCTCTTCCGGCGTCAGCCCGCCATTCGGCCGGCTGTCCACCCGGCCCGAGACGAGTTGCACCATGCAGGTGCCGCACATTCCTTCGCCGCAGCCGCAGGGGATGACGACCCCCTGGCGCAGACTGGCCTGCAAGAGCGTCTCGTCCGGGCGGATGCCGATGGCGCGGCCGTTCACAGTCAGGCCAAAGGCGGGGCTGTCCGGCGCGGTTTCGATCATGGGCGCGGCGGCCGGGGCGGCGGCGCCAAAGCTTTCGGTGTGGAACTGCGTCCGCACGCCACCCTCGGCGGCATGGATCAGCCGGACCTCCTGCATGAAGCCCTGCGGACCGCAGCAGAACACCTCGCGCCGGCCCAGATCGTGAATGGCGGTGGCCAGCCGGGTCCGGTCGACCCGCCCGCGATAACCGAACCAGCCCGGGGCGGCCTGGCTGACGCCGACCGCCACCGTCAGGTTGGGCATCCGGCCCTGCATCTCGGCCAGTTCGCGGGCAAAGAGGATCTCGGCCGGATTGCGTGCGGCGTGAAACCACGCAAGATCGGCCTCGGGGTCGGTTTGCGCCAGATGCCGCAGCATCGCCATCATCGGCGTGGCCCCCGATCCGCCCGAGACGAAGGCCAGCCGGTCGTTGTCGCGCAGCCCCAGCGTGAAGGCGCCGCGCGGGGGGCGGGCCTCGATGCCGCTGCCTTCGCGCAGATTTTCATGCAGCCAGCGGGTCGCGCCGCCCGGTGCCTGCGCCTTGACCGTCAGTTCAAGCTCGGCCCCCGCGCCGCCCGAGATGGTGAAGCTGCGCCAGACCGGGCCGCCCGGCAAGGGCACCTTCAGCACCAGCGCCTGACCGGGCACGAAACCTACCGGGCCGCTGTCCGCGCGCAGGCGAAAGGTCTTGACGGTGGGCGTCTCGTCGCGGACGGCGATGCAGGACAGCGACAGCAGGGCCGCCGAAGGGGCTTGCATGTCCATGCGCCTTACTCCGCCGCAATCCGCGCCTGCGGGCCGCCGGTGAAATCACCCATCTTGCCCGCATACCATTCCGAGAAATTGTTCAGCATGAATTCCGAAGGCGCATAGGGTCCGGGCCGGTAGGCGCGCGACAGGATGCCGCGATGGTTGTTCTCGGCCAACACGCGATCCTCGTCATTGGTGGCCAGCCACACTTCGGTCAGGCGTTGCAGGTCGTAATCCACGCCCTCGACCGCATCCTCGTGGACCAGCCATGTCGTGCGCACCTCGGTGCGGTTCGCCGACAGCGGCAGGACCCGGAAATGCAGGATGTGGTCGGACAGGAAGTGGTTCCAGTTGTTCGGCACCCGGAACATGCGGACCGAGCCCAGATCGGGTTCGATGAAATCGGCCAGAAGCTTGTTGCAGGCGGGCTTGCCGTCCATGGTGAAGGACAGGCAGTCCTCGTTGAAGGGCAGGCGGATGCAGCGGAACTCGACGCCGCCCTCGGCCGGCTTGTGGGGCAGGTCCAGCGCGTCCCAGCGCGCGGCCGAGCGGTCCATCAGCCCCTGGAACTGCGCCTTGGCCAGCGGGTCGTCGGGCAGGGCGAATTCGACCAGCGTCACCAGCAGTTCGGGATGGTTGCCCGCGCAGTGATAGCATTCGCGGTTGTTCTCGATCACCAGCTTCCAGTTCGCTTCCTCGACGATGGTCGAGGTGAAGGCGACCTTGGTGCGGTCGGGCATGTGCGGGGCGATATAGGGCGTGACCCCGGCGCGAAAGCGCGCCAGCAAGGGCGGCTGCTCGGCAAGACAGATATAGACCATGCCGCAGATCACCTCGACATGGACCGGGGCAAGGCCGTGTGCGGCCCTGTCGAAATCTTCGGGCATCTGGCGGGCATTGATCAGGCTGCCGTCCAGCTCGTAGACCCATTGGTGATAGGGGCAGACCAGGCGGTTCGCCCGCCCTCTCTCCTTCTGGCAGATCAGCGAGCCGCGATGGCGGCAACTGTTGTGAAAGGCCGCGATCCGGCCCTCGCGATCGCGCAGCACGACGACCGGATTGTCGCCGACCTTCAGCGTAACATAGTCGCCGGGGCGCGGAATCTCGACCACGTTGCAGGCAAAGATCCAGTCGGTTTCGAATATCGCCTGCATGTCGGCGCGAAAGATCTCGTCATCGACATAGAAGTCGCGGGGCAAGGAATGGCCGGGCCGGCGCTGGTCGAGCAAACCCGCTATCCGTTCTTTCAGCATTCTCGGTAACCTCTTGAGAAACCTTCCGATGGAGCCGCGTTTCGACGGTTTCGGGCATCTTGTCCTGCGCCGCTGGTCCGGCGCAGCAGCAATGCGACATCGGCCGTCAGCTTTCCGACGGGCCACGAGAGGGGCATCCGTTCAACGCCCCGCATGAGCCGTCCACATAGGCCAGGAGAATACCGAAGGCGATCACCGGAACATCAGAAATCGGCCGCCACCCTGATCGGAAAGGTGGCAGCTCCGTGGCGCGGTTATCCGCGCATCACCCCCGCCATTCGCATGCCGGGGGTGATCATGTTCCTAAACCCGTCGAGGCCGAAGTTCTTCAACCGCCTGCCGGATCACATCTTGGTCGAGATCAGAACAGGCCGAAAAACGACTCTCGTATTCCTCTCCCGATGACGTCACCCGGCTGTCGGCGGCGTAGGCTTACTGATCGAAAGCTTCAGCCGGTTGGCCCAGTTGAAGAAGGCGGCGGCGAAGATCAGGTCGGCAATCTCGTCATCGGCCAGACCTGTCGCGCGCAGCGCACGGATTTCGTCGGGACCGAAGGCCGAAGGGGTGCGCGTCAGCGCCGCCGCCGCATCCACCGCCGCGTCCCAGCGGGGGCTGGTCCGGGTCGCGACGCCGCCGGCCAGCAAGGCGTCGACATCCTCGGGTGCCTTCGCGTGATGCGCGGCGAAGCGGGCGTGGACCGAGGCGCAGAAAATGCAGCCGTTGAGCCGCGAGACCGTCGTTGCAGCCAGTTCGCGTTCGGCCCGCGGCAGCCCGCCATCGGTATTGTAGAAGATGTCCTTGTCGGTGCGGGTGCGGGCGCCAAGCACCTCGGGATCGCGCGCCAGAAGGGCGAAATACGGCGATTTCGCCCGGCCGCGGTCGACCAGCCCGTCATAGTGACGCTTGGTGAATTCAGCCTCGGGCAAGGGCGCGAGCCATGGCACCCAGCCCAATTCGGCACGGGTGAATTCGACGGGCTCGGCATTGTCGGGATGGGTCAGGACAGCGTCCGGCATGAAGGCACCTCAGACTCTGGAAAGAGCGCGCAGGCCGATGGCCGCGCGGATCTGGAAAGAAAGGAAGGCCACCAATTGGGACAGCGTGACCACGCCGGTCGTGCTCCAGCCCGCATCGAGCAGCGCCTGCAGCGCCCTGGGGGACGCATCGCGCGGATGGACCGCACAACCGCAAGGTCGTGCGAGACGAACAGATAGGTCAGGCCCAGGTCGCGCTGCAGGTCGTCGAGTAAGCGCAGGATCTGTGCCTGCACGGTCACGTCAAGGGCGGAAACCGCCTCGTCCAGAACCAGCACCGAGGGTTCGAGGATCAGCGCCCGGGCAAGGGCGACGCGCTGCCGCTGGCCCCCGAAAGCGCCGCCGGCTTGCGGTCGAGATGCTCGGGCGCCAGATGCACCCGCTCGATGATGGCGCGCACGCGGGTGTCGGTCTCACGGGTCGTCAGACGTTCGAAGTTGCGCGGCGGCTCGGCAAGGATGGCGCGAACGGTCTGGCGCGGATCGAGCGAGGCGAAGGGGTTCTGGTAGACGAGCTGGATCTTGCGCCGGAAACGCCGAAGATCCTCGCCCCTGAGCGCGGTCACCTCTTGCCCGTGCACCAGGATCCGACCGGCATCGGGGCGGGCCGGACGGCAGGTGCCGAAAGCGGCGGCGCGTCGGCGAGAAGGCGTTGCGTATAGGCATCGGAAGGCGCCGACAGCAGGGTGGCGACAGAACCCTGTTCCTGGACCCGCCCGCCTTTCAGCACGACGATCCGGTCGGCCCGGTCGGCTGCCACCGCCAGGTCATGGGTGACGAAAAGGACCGAGGTGCCATATTCGGCCCGCAATTCGTCGATCAGGTCCAGGATGCGCTTCTGCACCGTCACATCCAGCGCGCTGGTCGGTTCGTCGGCAATCACCAGCGCCAGCGCGACGGCGATCAGCACCCGCTGGCGCATCCCGCCGGACAGCTCGTGCGGATACTGGCGATAACGCAGCTCCGGCCGGCTCAGGCCGACATGGTCCAGCAGCGCGATCACCTCGGCCCGGATGCCCTTGCGGTCGCGACGTCCGTGCAGGCGGAAGATCTCGGATATCTGGCTGCCGATGCTGCGCGCCGGATTGAGCGAAGTCCCCGGATCCTGGGGGATCAGGCTGACAACCGAGCCGCGGATGGCATCGAAGCGACGATCCGGCCAGCGCGAGACATCCTCGCCGTTCAACTCGATCCGGCCCGATTCGACCCGGCCGTTGCCAGGCAGCAGGCCGATCACCGATTGCGCGGTCGTGGTCTTGCCGGACCCGCTTTCACCGACCAGCGCCACCACCTCGCCCGCGCCGACATCGAGATCGACCCCGTGCACCACCGGCATTCCGTCGTAGGAGACCACCAGATCCGAGATCCGCAGGACCGGCATGGCGGCACGCGCATCCTGAATAGAGATTGTCGAAGCCCTGCTCATCGCACCGCCCTTGCGACCGACCGGCCGATACGGTTCGCGGCCAGCACCGTGGCGATCACCGCCAGGCCGGGAAAGACCGTCAGCCACCAGGCCGTCATCATGTAGTTGCGCCCCTCAGCGATCAGCAGGCCCCCTTCCGGCGTCGGCGGCGGCGCGCCATAGCCGAGAAATCCCAGCGTCGAGATCTGCAGGACCGCCCAACCCAGTTGCAGCGCCGCATAGGCCAGCACCGTGGTCAGCGAATTCGGCAGCACATGGCGCCAGATCACCGCCCAGAAGCGGCCGCCCGAACCGAACGCCGCCTCGACATAATCGGCGCGGCGCACGGTCACGACCTCGGATCTTACAAGGCGCGCGAAACTGGCGATCGAGGTGATCCCCACCGCAAGGGCGACCTGCACATGACCGAAGCCCGGAATGATGATGAAGGACAGCGCCAGCAGCAGGCTTGGGATGGCAAGCATGATGTCCACGACGCGCATGAGCACGGCGTCGGTGCGCCCACCGACCGAGCCCGCCGAAACGCCGATCAGCGTGCCGAAGACAAGGCCGGTCCCGACCGCGATGAAGGCGCCCGACAGCGAATAGCGCGCGCCGTGGATGATGCGGGCCAGCACGTCGCGGCCGATCTCGTCGGTGCCAAGCCAATGGACCCCGCCGGGAGCCTTGAGCTGGTTGCCCGGCACGCCGGTCACGCCGCTGAACCCCGTGAACAGCCCCGGCGCCAGCGCCCATGCAAGGACCACGGCCAGCACCAGCCAGGCCAACGCAAGCCCCGGCTGCATCCTGCGCAGGCGCGGCCGGCGCGCCCCGTGCGGGGGCCAGCCCGGAGAATGGCCGGTCGTTTCCACGATATCGGTCATGCAGGCATCCTCCCGCCCTGGCGCAGGCGCGGATCGAAAAGCGGGTAGAGAAGGTCGACGACCAGGTTGATCGCCACGAAGCCGAGAGCCGCGAGCACCGCCACCGCCTGCAGCACCGCCGAATCCTGAAACCGCACCGACTGCTCGGCCAGCCGGCCAAGGCCGTTGAGGCCGGAGACGGTTTCGGTGATGACCGCGCCAGCCAGAAGTTCGCCAAACAGGACGCCGCCGATGGTCAGCACCGGCAGGATGGCATTGCCAAAGACATGGTGCAGCAGGACCTGCCGATACGAAGCACCCTTGGCCCGGGCGACGGCGACGAAGGGGCTGGTGGCGACGGCATCGATATTGCGGATCAGGATCTGCGCGAGCGGTGCCGCAATCGGCACGGATATCGCCAGCACTGGCAGGATCACCCGTTCCCAAGGCCCCGGCGCGATGACCGAGATCCAGCCGAGCTTGAAGGAAAAGACCTGGATAAGCACGATACCCAGCCAGAAGACCGGAATCGAGATCATCAATCCGGCAAGGCGGCGAAAGCTCCGCGCAGCCAACGCAAGGGCGTCAGCGTCGCCGCCAGCGCAATGAGGCCAGCCCCCACGATCGCCGCGGAAAACGCCAGACCGCCCAGCCATAAGGTCGAGGGCAGATTGGTGCGTATCTCGGTCAGGCCCGGGACGCCGGTATGGATGGAGTGCCCGATATCGCCGGTCAGGAACCCCGCCGGCGTGCGCAGGTAGCGGATCAGCACCGAATCGTCGGCACCGTAGAACTCGCGGATGCGCATCACCGCTTCGGGGCTCAGGCCAAGATCGCCGCCGACGAAGCGGATCAGCACCGCATCGCCCGGCATCAGTTGCAACAGGACGAAGGCGATGGCGAACGCAGCCCAAAGAACCACGATCGCCTGACCTGTCCGACCCAGAGCATATCGTGCCATGCCAACTCCTTCGACACGCCGGTGGCGCAAAGCGTCCGGGGCTTGTCCTGCACGGCGGATATGCGGTCCTCGTGGCCCGGCGCCGCGCTGTCTGATGCCCCTTATGCGCCGTGGTCCGGGCGTGACGGCTGCGCCCTGCGCCTGCGAGCGGGGCAAGCCGTGGATGGGGCCTTGCCCCATATGCGCTAACTTAAGGTAATGCCTTACGGATATGGACCCAGTCTGAGATGATTTGGCGATGTCTCGGTGCCCTGATTGCAAGTTTGGTTGGCGTTGGAGGCTCGCGGACGGTCAACTGAAATGCGGCCGTCGCTGGCGTGAGAAGACGCTTTGGAATGCCTCGCGGCTCGACAGCCGGGTGAAGACGGAACTGGTTCAGCGTTTCGTGTGGGGTGTGCCGGTCTACCGCCAGCGCTTCTCACTCGTGGCCAGCCGACCGGCGACGGAGCGGTTCTATCGTCTGATCCGAATGGCGGTGGCCCATGCCGAGCAGTTGCGCGATGCCTTCGAAGGCAACCTCGAATGCGACGAGACGACCTTCGGCGGGGCTCGCAAAGGCAAGCGCGGCTGGGGTGCTGCCGGAAAGGTCATCGTCTTCGGCATCGTCAAGCGAAACGGGCTGGTGAAGGCCCAGCCGATCCCGGCACACGACCGCGCCTCGATCATGAAGGTGATCCAGGCTGAGAGCCGCGAGGGCTCTCTCTACTACTACACCGACGAGTGGCAGGCCTCTGCCACCCTGCGCCTGCGCGGCGACCATGTCGTCATCCGCAAGCAGAAGGGCCGGCCGCTCGGACGCGACCACGTCAACGGCATCGAGGGCTTCTGGTCTTATGCGAAGAACTGGCTCTATCCATATCGTGGCGTGCCGAAAAAGTTCTTCCATCTCTACCTCGGTGAAACCTGCTATCGGTTCAATCACCGCAACGAGGACCTCAAGCCCTTGCTCATCAAGCTCATCAAGACAACAGCCGTCCAAATCGGTGGCGGTAATCCGGTCCAGATCCGATAGATATTACCAATATAGTTATCGGTTTAGCAGGTTGCTGAAAAATTCAGCGCTCGACCTGCGATGCCGAACATGATTCATCCTGCGCAGGTCGATGGGGGTGATAAAGATGCGCGGGACGGACGAAGCAAGTGGATCGTTGTTCAGCTATGTCGACCTCGAGGCCCGCATTCCCGCGGGCCACCCGTGAGCAGATGCAGTATAACCTGCTGTTCCGCTGGTTCGTCGGTCTCGGGATCGATGATCCGGTCTGGGTGCCCACGGTCTTCACCAAGAACCGCGACCGGCTGCTGAGCACCGACATGTCGCGCAAGATCATGGCCGCAATCTTGGCGCACCGCCAGGTGGCGCCGCTGCTGTCGGATGGCCCCTTCTCGGTCGATGGCACGCTGGTGAATGCCTGGGCCTCGATGAAGAGCGTCCAGCCGCGGGCGGACCAGACCCTGCCGGATGACGATCCGGAAGACCCGCCCGGACCGGATGCCCCCGCCGCAGATCCAACCGCCCCGACCGCAACCGAGACCGATCCGATGCCGCGCAAATCCCGCCACAGCCGCAATGCCGAGGTCGACTTCCGGGGACAGAAGCGGACGAACGCCAGCCATGGCTCGACCACCGATCCCGACGCACGGCTCTACAGGAAATCCCCCGGCACCGGGACGATGCTGTGCTTCATCGGACATGCCCTGATGAAGAACCGGTCGGGCCTGACGTTCAAGACGCTCAATCTGCTTGTGCGGCAGCGAACGCAGGCGATCTCGGCGCTGCGGGGTCATCTGGCGGAGTACGGCCTGATTGCCCCGCAGGGACCGGCGCATTCGGCACGCCTGAAGTATGCGCTCGAACAGTCTGGTTCCGAACTGCCCGAAGCTGTCATCGAGATCGGGATGGAACTGCTGTCGCACATCGAGGCTCTGGAGGTGCGGATCGACGGTCTGAGCGCACGCCTTCGCGCCGAAGCGCGGCAGGATGAGATGGCGCGGCGCCTGATGACGATCCCAGGCGTGGGGCCAGTTTGCGCCGTGGCCCTTGCGGCACTGGCCCCACCGGTCGAGAGCTTCTCGAAAGGCCGGGACTTCGCGGCCTGGATCGGGCTCGTGCCACGGCAGAACTCGTCTGGCGGCAAGACCCGGCTGGGGCGGACTTCGAAGATGGGACAGCGCGACCTGCGTCGCCTGCTCATCATCGGGGCCACGTCTGTCGTGTGCTGGCGGGCTCGGCACGGCGCGCCCGCGGGATCGTGGATAGCGCGGATGCTGGCGACGAAGCCAAAGATGCTGGTTGCCGTGGCGCTGGCCAACAAAATCGCCCGCGTCGCCTGGGCGTTGATGCGCGGCGATGGGGTGTATCGGGCTCCGGCCACCGCTTGACGACAGACGGACCGGCCGGGGACCGTCGGAGGGTGTGAACGGTCGACCGGAGGTTATGGACTAAGATCGAGAAGGCGGGATTGGGCAAACCATCAGACCGGACAGCGCCTCGAGCGCGGGTAAGCGTTCTGGACCCGATCCCCTGGCTCCATAAGGGCCTGCGGCGCACGGAAAGCCGCATCACGAGGCCGGATACACGTCGGAACCCGATCACCCGCCCAAACCGCCAAAATACTGCTTGCATCTGAAGGGACGTCCATACACGTCCGGCCTGACCGCTCTGCCTCGGGATGAGAGATCCATCGCCAGCGCAAAGGCGCGATCCGGCAGCTCGATCCGGCGCACGAGACGCAGATCCTCGTGATCCAGGGCATATACCGCGCCCATCGAGCCGTCGTCGAGGGCCGGCGACGAGGCGACGAATACCAGCCCCAACTCGGAGGCATGCACGATCTCATAGGCGCCGGGGACAAGATCCTGGCGCACGACCTGCCCGGCATGGTCCGAGACCGGCACAAGCGGCGCTTCGGCAAGAAGCGGGGCGGGCAGCATGCAGAGCACGGCAAGCGCGATGCGACGTGACAGGCGAAGAAACTGGTCGTTCATGGGAAAGCTTCCTTGATCGGGTGATGTGTCCCCTTGGCGGCAAGGGGACACCGAACGCTCAGAACCGATAATCCAGGCTCAGCGTGGCATTGCGCGGCGCGCCGTAATTGCCGGTGGCATAGGTCTCGTCGATCGAGGCGAGGTATTTCCGGTCGAACAGGTTCTCGATGTTCAGGCTGACGCTCATGCCGTTCTCGAAATCATAGCGCCCCATCAGCCCGACGACCGCATAGGAGCTTTGCCGTGCCGTCCCGGTGACCGGCCAGACCCAGGTGTTCTCGATGGCGCTTTGCCAGCGCAGGCTGGCGCCCAAGGTCAGCGGCATGGATTCGAACGCATAGATCCCCGACAGCTTGACCGAATGGCGCGGGGTGACGGTCGAGATGCGCTGGCCGTCGCCGTCCTCGGCATCGGTCCAGGCATAGCTTGCCGCAAGCTGGATGTTCGGGCGAACCTCGCCCGCCAGTTCCATCTCGAAGCCCTTGGTCCGGGTGCCGTCGATGGACATGTAGGGGTTCGAGCCGTCGGGCAACTGATAGCTGACGCTGCGGTCGCGGACCGGCAGGTTGTCCTGTTCCAGCAGATAGACCGCCGCCGCAAGGTTCAGCCGGTCGCCGGCAAGGCTGGCCTTCGTGCCCAGCTCGTAATTCGAGCCGGTGGTCGGTTCGACGATCCTGTTGTCCTTGTCGCGATAGCTGGCCTGCTTGAAGACCCGGGTATAGCTGGCATAGACCGACCAGTCCTCGTTCAGGTCATAGGTCAGCCCGGCATAGGGGATCCATTCGCCGTTGCGGCTGATCTGCTGATGCGTAGTCGTGCCGCTGCTGCGGCTGTCGGTGATATAGTCGTAGTCGTACCAGACCACACGCGCGCCGGCGATCAGGTTCAGCCGGTCGGTCAGGCCGAAGCGGCCCGAGCCATAAGCCGCGACCTGGTCGATCTTGGTATTGCTGACATAGCTGACATAGCCGGCCTGCTGGACCAGGTTCGGCACATGCCCGTCCCAGTCGAAGATCGAGCCGGTGATCGGCTGATAGTCGATATCGGTCCCGTCGAAGGCCGAATAGGCCTTGTGGTTGTCCTTGCCCCAGTTGCCGGTGATGCCGAAGCGCAGGTCATGGCTGCGGCCCCCCAGCTCGACCGGGCCCGAGGCGGTCAGCGACAGCGCGGTCTGCTCGGTATCGGTATCGGCATAGCCACCCACGGTCTGCACGCCGAAGCCCTGCGGATCGGGCGAGCCCCAGGAGGCCGAGGCCAGATAGCCCTTGCGCTCGGCCTTGTAGACGGACAGATCGCCCACCGCCTGCCAGCCGGCGCCGAAGTCCTGGGCATAGCGCAGGAACAGGGTCTGCGTGGTCTGGGTCAGCGGCAGATTGCCGCCGCCGGCATTGGTGTGAATGTCGTAATCCAGCTGCGAGCCGTCATTCGCGATCAGCGGCAGGCCACCGAACTGGTGGTTGCGGGTGCGATTGCGCTGGAAATCATAGCCCGCCGTCAGCGTGCCGGCATCGCCGACATCGGCCTCGACCACGCCGTAGAGCACGGTCTTGCGCCGCTCGTAACGGTCCAGCCAGGAATCGCCCTGCTCATGCGCCGCCACGAACCGGCCCCGGATCGAGGCATCGGCGTTCAGCGGGCCGCTGATGTCCAGGTCGCTGCGCAACGTATTCCAGCTTCCGGCCGAAAAGCGCAGCCGGGCCTGCGGCGCCGAGGTCGGCGTCTTGCGCACCATGTTGATGACGACCGAGGGATCGCCCGCCCCGGCCATCAGCCCGGTGGCGCCGCGCAGCACCTCGACGCGGTCATAGATCGCGGTATCGGCGATGCTGGGGCCGGAGCCATACTGGATGCGATACCAGACCGGCAGGCCGTCGACCATGTAGGTCGGGCTGGAAAAGCCGCGCGCATAGACGCTGCGCCGCTCGGTATCCATCGGCATGACGGTAATGCCGGTGGTATCCTCCAGCACCTCGGAAATGCTGCGCTGGTTGCGGTCGTCCATCTTTTGCCGGGTGGCGACGCTGATCGATTGCGGGGTTTCCTTCATGGTCAGCGGCAGGCCGGTCGCCACCGTGGTCAGGCCGGTCGTATAGCTGCCGATGCCTTCGGTCACCGCGCCGCCCGCGTCCAGCCGGATCTCGTCCAGCACGACGGTATTGGCGTCGGATTCGACGGCGGCAGCGGCCGGGGCCGTCAGCGAGATCGATTGCGGCGAGTTCACCCGGAAGCCCAGCCCCGAGCCTTGCAGCAATTGCTCCAGCGCAGCGCTGGTGATCATCCGGCCGCTGACGCCGGGGCTTTGGCGGCCCTGCACCAGGGCGGTGTCGTAAAGCACCTGCACCCCGGCCTCGCGCGCGAAACGCAAAAGCGCGCCGTTCAGGCTTTGCGCCGGAATGTCGAAGGCCCGGGTCTGCGCAGCCTCCTGCGCCACGGCGACGGGCCCATGCGCCGCGACAAGCCCGGCGCCGCCAAGTGCCGCGATCAGGGCGATACGGCTGATTTGCGTCTTCATTTTCCCTCTCCGATATCTGGCCCTCTGCGGGGCGGGTTCAGGAAAAGGACGAATCCGGCATCCGATCCGGTAATGCCGGGCGCTTTTTTTTGCGAATGTCAGTAAAGCACCGTCACCAGCGGCGGCACCGACAGGCGGCGCAGGCCAAGCTCGGCCGCGATCCGGTCCACCGCCCGGCCGATGTCGTCGGTATGGAACACGCCGCTGACCCGGCGCCCGGCCAGATCCCCGCCACGCAGGACGATGCGGCCGTGGCGATAGCGGTTCAGCTCTCGCACCACCTCGCCCAGCGGCCGGTCGTCAAAGACCAGCTCGCCCGAACGCCAGGCATTGGCGAAATCCACGTTGCGCGGCGCAGGGGCGGGAATGGCATCGGGCCGGGCATCGACACCCATCCCCTCGGCCAGCACGACCGGCGGCGCGGCGCCCGAGACCGGCTCGACCCGCACGCTGTGCTCGGCGACCAGCACCGCGACATCGCCGTCCTGCAAATCGACCGAGAACTGCGTGCCCAATGCGGTGATGCGGATGCCGCGCGCCTCGACCACGAAGGGGCGGCCTTGTTGTCGGGCCGAGGGCTCTGCGGTGAAATAGGCGCTGCCTTCCAGCAGCCGGACAAGGCGGCGGGTGCCGTCGTAATCCACCGCCAGCGCCGAACCCGAGGAAAGCTCGACCCGGCTGCCGTCCCGAAGCATGACCGCAAGATTTTCCCCCACCGCCGCGACATGATCCGCCTGCAACCGGATGCGCAGATCGTCCTGCCAGAACCAAAGCGCGAATCCGGCGGCAAGTGCGACCATGGCAAGCATGCCGCGCCCGCAGCGGCGCCCGGGGTTCGCGTCCCCCTGCGCGATCAGGCCCAGTTCCTGCCATACCCGTTGCGCGTCGTCGAAAGCGTCGCGATGTGCGGGATCCCGGTCCAGCCAGTCGTGAAAGGCATTTCGTGCCTGGTCCGTCACCTGGGGGTCGGCCAGCCGGATCACCCATTCCGCCGCCTCGGCCTCGATATCCTCGCCAGGCCGCAAGCCGTCGCTGGATTGCCCGTTCATCAGCCGTCCTCGTATTCCCGCAACCGGCGCGTCACCGCGAGCAGCGCCCGCGCCAGATGCTTCTGCACCGAACTTTCCGACAGTTCCATATGCCGCGCCACCTCGCGATAGCTAAGCCGCTGGATGCGGTGCAGAACGAAGATCCGCTGCGTCTTGTCGGGCAGCGCGGCCAGCGCCCGCAGGAATACCTTCAGCCGCTCGCGGTCGATCATCCAGCGCTCCTGCCCCGGCCGCGGGTCGGCGATGGCGGCAAGGACATGATCGCCCGGCATGTCGGTCCGGCGCCGCTTTTGCAGCCGCAAGTGGTCGACAGCGATGTTGCGGGCGATGCGATACAGATAGCCGCGCAGGTTTTCCGGCCTGCCGCCGGATTGCAGCGCGGTGCAGCAACGCAGGAACGCGTCCTGCGTCAGATCCTCGGCAAGATCCGGGTCGCGCAGCATCCGGGCCAGATATGAGCTGACATCCCCCCGATGGGTGCAGAACAACCAATCGATGCCCGTCCGTTCCACCTTGCCCGCCCCATGCCGCTGCCGATCGCAGAAACTTCGGCTGGCAGCGCAGAGATGCGGGGTGGCTGACCGAGGATGCTTTCCCGTCTAGTCGAACAGGAGGCCGGAGCAAAGTCGAAATCGGATGATCATGGCCATGTCGCGCTGCTGAAGGACAGAGCGGTGCTGGAGAGTTCAAATGCGCTCAGCAGATCATGAGCCTGTCCGAAGGAGCATCCCGAGCAGGACCACGAGCAGGTTTCCCCTGAAATGCGCGGGCGGCTTGGGCTGGTTCTCGACAGCGGAGGACCGCGGCACAGATCGGTCGCAGACCGCAGAAGCGGGCCGGGCGGATCAGGTTCGGGAAAACGCCGTGCGAGGCGCTTTCCCGACCGCATCAGGCATATCGCCTCAGAAGCCGACCCTGTCGGCGCCCTTGAGGCCGAGGATCTCGCGCGCCTGGCCGGGGGTCGCGACCTCGCTGCCCAGGTCTTCGATGATGCGGCGGATCTTGGCGACCTGCTGGGCGTTCGATTCCGCCAGCTTGCCACGCGCGATCAGCAGCGAATCCTCCAGCCCCACCCGGACGTTGCCGCCCATCTGGCTGGCGGTGGTGGCCAGGGGCATCTGCGCGCCCCCCGCGCCCAGCACCGACCAGCGATAGTCGTCGCCGAACAGCCGGTCGGCGGTGCGCTTCATGAAGACCAGGTTGTCCACCTCGGGACCGATGCCGCCCAGGATGCCGAAGATGAACTGGATGAAGACCGGCGCCTTGAAGAGCCCGATATCCATGCAGAAGCGCAGGTTGTAGAGATGGCCGACATCGTAGCATTCATGCTCGAACTTGATGGCGTGGGGGGCGAGCTGGTTCGCCGCGTTCTCGATATCCGCGAAGGTGTTGCGGAAGATGTTGCCGTCGGACCTGGCGACGTAGTCGCGCTCCCAGTCGAATTTCCAGGTGTCGTAGCGCCGGGCCAGCGGGTGGAAGCTGAAGTTCATGCTGCCCATGTTCAGCGAGCACATCTCGGGCGAGAAGCGCAGCGCCGGGGCGATGCGCTCGTCGATGCTGTTGGTCAGGCTGCCGCCGGTCGAGATGTTGACCACCGCATCGGTCGATTGCCTGATGCGCGGCAGGAAGGCGGCGAATGCCTCGGGGTCGATGGTCACGCCGCCGTCATGGGGGCGGCGCGCGTGCAGGTGCAGGATCGCGGCGCCCGCCTCGGAGGCCGCGATGGCCTGCGCCGCGATGTCCTCGGGCGTATAGGGCAACGCATCCGACATGGTCGGCGTGTGGATCGCACCGGTGATGGCGCAGGTGATGACGACGGGGGGTTTAGCCATGGTTTCCTCGCGAGATTGAATCGAGCAACGCCCTGTGAGGGCGCAGCAGATCGTCGAAGCGGTCGATGTTCGAGAAGCCGGGGACGCTGCGGGCGGCCTGCGCGCCGCTGACCAGCTCGACCACGCGGTCGTTGAAGGGCGTCGCCAGGCCATGCTCGCGCCCGGTCCGGCAGACGATGCCGTTGATGAAATCGATCTCGGTATCGCGGCCCTTCTCCAGATCCTGCAGCATCGAGGCGCGCAACTGGCGATGCTGGCTCCATATCTTGCGGATCAGCGGCAGCACCTCGGGGACCGAGGCGGGCGAGGCGAGTGCGAAACGCTCGAAATCCTCGCCCTGCATGGGGGCCATGCGATGGCCCGCCGCATGGGCGGCGCGCACCGTCTCATCGGCGATGAAGGCCACGCAAAGCAGCGCGCGCGGGTCGTCCATGACCTCGCCGAAGGTGCAGCCGAGCGCTGCGGACATGCCGCTGAAGGTCGCGTTCATCAGCACCTTGGACCAGCGGATGCCCATCAGGTCGTCCAGCAGTTCGGTCCGCCCGACGCAGGACAGGTAATCCTGCACCCCGGTCAGGCGCGGCCTGATCACCCCGTCCATCTCGCCGATCTCAAAGGCGAACTTGCGCACGGCCTCGGCGGTCGTGGTCAGGCTGGACACTCCGGGCCCCAGCCAGGTCGCGCCAAAGCCCACCGCGCCGCCGATGGTGCGCCCCTGCCCGACGACCGCGGCCACGAAGGGCTCGGGGATGCCGTTCTGCAAGGTGCAGACGACGCTTTCGCCATGCAGGAACGGCAGCAGATGCGACAGCACGGCCTTGTTGGCGGTCTGCTTGCTGAGCAGGAACACCAGATCGTATTGCCCGCTCATCGCGTCCGGGGTCAGGGCGTGGACCGGCACCAGCAGGTCCATCTCGCCCGTGACGCGGGCGCCATCGCGATTGAGCGCATCGACATGCTCGCGGTTGGTGTCGACCAGATCGACCGGCCGCCCCCCTTTCGCCATCAATGCGCCGATGATGGTGCCAAGCGATCCGGCACCGATGATTCCGGCTCTCATGCCTTGGCCTCTCCCGCAAGCGGTGCAGCGCCGTGGGTTTCATGCGCATGGTCGCTTTCGCGGCGGATGCGCAGCGCGACGGCGCGGGTCGAGGGGCTGACCTCGGCGTCGAAATAGGCCTCGTAGGCTTCCCTCGGCGGCGCCGGGCTGAGAAAGACACCGGCCAGCGTGGCAAGCAGCGACAGGCCGGCACCGACCACGAAAGGATTGTCCGCACCCATCGCCTTGGCGGCGATGAAGGCCGCCACACCCACGATGATGCCCGCATAGGCGCCCGCACGGTTCATCCGCTTCCAGAACAGCCCGAACCAGACCGGCCACATGAAGGCCGCGCCAAACGCGCCATAGACATAGGTGAACCCCATCGCCAGCAGCACCGGCGGCTTGATCGCGCTGATCACCGAGAGCAGGCCGAGAACCAGAACGGAGTAGCGCAGGTGGCGCGTGGCACGCTCGTCGTCGAACTGGCGGTCGGGATAGAGCGAGCGGTAGAGGTCGTAGTATAGCGACGTGCCGCAGTTCAGCAGCATCGAGTTCGCCGTCGAGACCGCCGCCGCCAGCAACGCGATCAGCGTCAGGGCGCCGACGAAGGGCGGAGCGTAGTTCTGCACGATCAGCGGCATGATGTAATCGGTGGTCTTGTCGGCGGGCAGGCTGGGCAAAAGCGCCTTGGCGCCAAGGCCGATCACGATCAGGCACAGGAAGATCGGGATCAGGGCGATCACGGTCCACATCATCTGCAGCACGGCGGCCTTGCTGTTCCGGGGTGCCATGAAGCGGTTGATCCAGTGCGGTGCGACCGAGGCGCCCAGGGCGTTCGACATGAAGATCCCCATCAGCACCGACCAGCCGAATGTGCCCGCGGGCGACAGCAAGATGCCCGGCTCCAGCGGCTCGCCGCCGACATTGGTCGGCGCGGTGGTCGTCGCCACGGCATCGAGGATCGGGCCAAGCCCGCCGGAGGCGTAAAGGATCGCGCCCGTCCCGAAGGCAAGGCCGATCAGGATCAGCACCGCGTTCAGCGTATCCGTGGCCGCCACCGACCAGAAACCGCCAAGCGAGGTCAATGCCAGCAGGACCAGGAAGGCGAAGATGGCATATTCGTACTGGATGCCAGTGATCGTGTTGAAGACGATGCCGAAACCGACGACCTGCAGATGGCAGAAGATGAAATAGCCCACCAGCATCAGCGCCGCGACGATCAGCTGCAACCCGCTGATGCGCTCGAACGGCTCGAAGCGCATGCGGATGAATTCGGGAAAGGTCCGGGCCGGCAATTCGGGCCGGCGCACCTTGTAGGCCAGGATCGGCATGACCGCCGTGGCCAGGAACCAGCCCGCGACCCAACCGATGATCGCGGCGACGCCGGTGCGATAAAGCTGGCCCGGCACGCCCATCACCGAGGCCACGCTGACCCAGGTCGCGACCGAGGTGCCGATGCCCAGCAGCAGCCCCATGCGGTGGCCGCCGGTGGTGAAGTCGGACAGGGACTCGACCTCTTTCATGCTCTTGAGGCAGGTCCAGGTCAGAAAGGCCAGATAGCCGCCGAAGACGACGAAATAAGAGATGCTCATGGCGCCCTCTTATTCGTAACGGAACAGTTTGCCGGTGGCGCCCCAGCGGCGAACGCCGGAGACCTCGATCCTGCTGCACAGGTATAAGGAAACCACTATGCAGACAGCGATGCTCGCCCCCCAGAAACTCAATGCGATCAACATTCGATGCGTCCTCCAATCGAAACGGCGCCATGGCCCGCCGGCCCGGAACCAATGCTTTTGGGACGCTGGGGCGGTGCCCCACGGCAAACCGGACCCCGGCGCATTTCTGCGCCATAGCCTCCCTCATCCTCCTGCGATCTCCGCCGGGAACCCCGCCCGGCAGGTGCGATTGCAGTCGGTAGGTTAACGGGTTAGGGTCAACCGCATAAGTTCATGTTCGGACACGAACGTGTCTCAAGAGGACATTATGAGGATTTCCGCGCAATCCATGCTGCCCTCGCCCGATGAACGCATGTATGCCCCCTACAAGATCGCCGCGCTGGTCGAGGTGTTGGCGGAACAGGGCATCCCAGCCGAGGACAGCCTGAAAGGCAGCGGCATCGGCGCCGACGAACTCGACGACCCTTATGCCCTGACATCGGTGCGGCAATATATGATCGTCTGCATGAACGCGGTCTCGCTGGGTTGCAACGCCGCCACGCCCTTCGAGGTCGGGACCCGATTGCATGTGTCGGCTTACGGCATGTATGGCTACGCCCTTCTTTCCTGCCTGACGCTGCGCGATTATTTCAGGCTCGCCGTGCAATACCGTCGATTGGCGACCCCGCCTCTTTCGATCGAGTGGACCGAAAATCCCGATACGGTCGTCTGGACCTTTCCCAACATATTCGTCGGAAATCCGTCGGAAAGCGTACGGCAATTCCTGATCGAACAGCAGTTCAGCCTGCACGTCACGCATCTTGAGGACGTGGCAGGGCGCAGTTGCCCGCCGTTGAAGGCATGCTTCACCTATCCGGCACCGAAACATGCCGAGATCTATTCCAGATACCTCAAGTGCCCCTGTTTTTTCGATCAGCCAGAATTCGAGCTCGCCTACGACTCGGCCCTGCTCGACCAGAAGCCCCAGATGGCGCATCGCCTGACCGCCGCGCTGGTGCAGGAAACATGCGACCGGCTGATCGGAAGCGCCAAGACCTCTGCCGGAACCTCCGGCTATGTCTATCGAACCCTGATGGATCATCCGGGTGAATTCCTGACCATGGAAGCCGTCGCGGACAGGTTGAACATGACCACCCGAACATTGCGGCGGCATCTGGAAGCAGAGGGAACGACGTATCGGCTTATCATGGATGACGTTCGATGCTCGCTGGCCATCGAATATCTGAAAACCACCAGGATGAGCACCATCGACATCGCCATACTCCTGGGGTTCAGCGATGCCGCCAGCTTTCGGAAAGCCCTGAAGCGCTGGACCGGCAAGGGACCGGGACAGCTTCGGCGGTGATCTGCGCAATCCGGCGGCACTTTCGCGGGCCGTGAGCGGGATCGATGGCGTGAACCTCTTGCCTGACTGCATCGCTGGGGCCGATCAGGCTTTGCATGGCTTTTCGGGTTGCAGTTACATTAGCACTAATGTAACTGGATAACCATGGATACAAAACCCACTCCCGGTCTTGGCGAACTGCTGCGATATGTCGGCGAACTGGTCGATGCCGGGGCGTCGCGGCGCTATCGCGACCTCGGCCTTTCCTACCGGCCCCGCTACACCCCGATCCTGCGGGCAATCCTGGCGGGGAAAACCACCGTTACCGAGATCGTCGGCCATAGCCGCCTGACCCAGGGGGCGGTCAGCCAGACCGTCGCGCTGATGGTCGCGGACGGCATTCTCGCCCGCGAAGGGACAGGGGACGGGCGCAAGAGCAGCCTGCGCCTGACCGAAAGGGGCCAGGCCCTGCTTGCCGCGCTGCGCCCGCATTGGCAGGCGACATTCGCGGCGATCGAGGCGCTTGAGACCGAGATCGGCCACCCGCTGCGGCAGATCCTCGCGAAAGCCGCCGACGCGCTTGAGCGCAAGGGATTTGCGGCCCGGCTGGAGCGTGCCGCCATTGAACAGGAAAGCCCAGCAGATCATGCCGATTGACGCGACAGCCCGGACCAACTGGTTCGATCGGGACGGGCGCAACTACGCCCTGTTCCGCCCCGAATATCCACTGGCGCTCGCGGCGCATCTTGCGGCCATCGCGCCCGGGACCGGGCGGGCGCTGGACGTGGGTTGCGGCACCGGCCAGCTGACCGTGCAACTGGCCGGTCATTTCGGCGAGGTGATCGGCCTGGACCCCAGCCGCGAGCAGGTCGAGAATGCCGCGGCGCATGAGCGCGTGACCTATCTTTGCGCCCCGGCCGAGGATATCCCGCTGAACGACGGCTGCGCCGATCTCATCGCAGCCGCCCAGGCCGCCCATTGGTTCGACCGCCCGGCATTCTATGCCGAGGCCCGCCGCCTCGCGGCCCCGGATGCGGTGATCGCGCTGGTCAGCTATGGCGTCCTGCGCCTTGACGACCAGCCGCTGAACGAGCGCTTCGCCCGCTTCTATCACGACGAGATCGACCCGTTCTGGCCGCCGGAGCGCAAGCTGGTGGATCGCGGCTATGCCGATATGGACTTTCCCTTCGACGAACTGCCGGCGCCGGCGCTGTCCATCGAGCGGGACTGGAGCTTGGGCGAGTTTCTCGGCTATGTCTCGACCTGGTCGGCGGTCCGCCGGGTTTGCGAGGCCGGGAGGACAGAGATCCTGGATGCCTTCGTGCGGGATTTTTCGCGGATTTGGGCGGACCCGGACCAGGCACGCCGGGTGAGCTGGCCCATCAACATGAGGATCGGACGCCTGTGAACGCCCTTGCCGCCGGCCTGCGCCACAGTAATGAAAGCGGCGGTATAGGCCATCGCCTTGCGCTTCATCCAAGGGGTGCATCGGCTTCGCCACGCAAGCGCTTCAGCCGGCCGGCCTCTCGCGCCGTCCGGCGAGAGCCATCGCACGCTTCACAACACGCGCGCCCAGACCTGGCCGACAAGATCCTTGCCGAAGCTGCGATGCCTTTCCTCCTCGATCAACTCGAACCCTGCCGCCTGATAGATCCGGCGGGCCGAGACCAGGACGTCGTTGGTCCACAGGATCATGCGCCGATAGCCCCGCGCACGGGCGAAACGCAGGCATTCCTCGACCAGCCGCCGGCCAAGCCCGAGGCCGCGCGCCGCCTCGTCCACCCAGAGTAGCCGCAGTTTCGCGGTCTCCTCGTCCTCGCGCACCACCATGACCGAACCGACCACCTGCCCCTCCAGTTCGGCCACCCAGCATTTCTCGCCTTGGGGATCGAACTCCTTGGCGAACCTGCCGACGATCTCGGCGACCAGCGCCTCGAAGGTCCAGTCCCAGCCATATTCCTCGGCATAGATGCGGCCGTTCATATGGGTGATCCAGCCCAGATCGCCGGGCTCGGGGTCGCGCAGGATGAAGGTCCGGTTCTGCGGGCCGTCGCCCAGAAGCCGGCGGATGCGCGCCATCGCGCCCACCAACTGCCGGCGCCCGGTCGCCGACAAGGGCTCCAGCAGCGTCCTGACCTCCTCGGCCGAGGCGGCGTTCAGCTTGGCGAATTCCGCCATGCCGTGATCGGTCAGTCGCAGTTCCAGCCGCTTGGCATTGGTCGGGCTGGACCGGCGCTCCAGCAGGCCCTCGCTTTCCAGCCCGGCGATGATCCTGCTGAGATAGCCGGTATCGACCCGCAGAACATCGCCCAGCTCACGCGCCGATGGCGCGGCATCCGGGGCGGCGGTGGCGATCTCGTAAAGGACGCGCATCTGCGGCAGCGAATAGGAGGAGGCCAGAAGGTGCTCGTTCAGCGCCCCGACAAGCCGCGTGTGGAAACGGTTGAAGCGCCGGACCTCGGCGATGTCGCCGGGTTCGACCGCCAGGGTTGAAGATGTGCCCATGTTGCAAGAGGATCCAATGTGTTGCTATTGGCAACATAAAGATGCCTGACGCATCGAGCAAGATATTTCAGGGTCCTGCCGGCTGATCGGAGATCGGATCGGCCGCACCTCTGTCGGATCGTGCTTCAAGGCCAGCAAGCTGCGGCGCGAAGTGATCGAACAGAAAGCCGGCGGCCTCGCGCGCGGCTTCCGGGGCGGTGATCAGCAGGCGCACCTCGTCTTCGTCCTCTGCAAGCTCGAATCTTAGAAAGGCGCAGCATTCCCGCTCTCTGCGCACCATTTCGCGCAGATCGGCCGCAGCCGCCTTGCCATAGACCAGCAAGAGGGTCAGCGGCGAGCGCAGCGAGCGCTTCAGATGACGCTCGGCGATACCGCGAATCCATGCGGCGCGGTTCTTGAAATCATCGCCGCCCAGCGTGCAGGCGATTGCCTTGTCATCAGGCGCATCGGGACTGACGGAACAGCCGCAGGCAGGGGCGGCGCAACCGTTCCCTCTCGACAAGGTCCGGCGCTTCATCACATGCCAGACCAGAGCACCAGCGGCGGCCAAGGCGATGCCCGCTGCGCCGCCAAGATAGGCCACGCCTCCAGCGGCCGCAAAAAGTCCTGCCCCGGCAAGCAGCGACACAGCGCAACAGGCTGCGCAGGCACCTCCGATAGCCAGTGCGGTCGTCATGGGTTTCATCTGCGGACCTTCCGGTCTTGATCGGTGGATATCCGAAGGCTACCTCCTCAAGTAACTTGAGGAGCAAGCGGATCATGGAACACGAAGCGGTGAAGATTCATGACCTGGCGATCGGCGAACTGGCCGAAAGGTCCGGGTGCACCGTGCCGACGATCAGGTTCTATGAGCAGGTCGGCCTTATCCCAAGGCCGCGCGCAGCGCGGGCGGCCGACGGGTCTATTCCCGGCAGGATGTCGGGCTGCTGAACTTTATCCGCCGCTGTCGCGACTTCGGCTTTTCGGTCGGGCAGGTGCGCGATCTGGTCGCCCTTTCGACCAGCCGCGACCGCGATTGCTTCGAGGCGCGAAACCTGGCGCAATTCCATCTTGGCAGCCTGCGCGACAAGATCGCCGAGATGCGCGAACTGGAAAGGAGCCTCCAGGCATTCGTCCGGCGCTGCGATGTCGAATGCGCCGGCGGACCTGCAGCCGAATGCGTGATCCTGGGCGATCTTGCGGCACAGCGACAGGACGGTGCGTGCTGACCCTCGGCCGGATTGCCTTACCTCGCCGCCCAAGCAGCGGCAGTTGGCGGATATGGACCAGCTCGGCCGGCAGCACCGCCAGCGCGAAGGGCAGGATGGCGAGGGGATTCCGCGTTCCCCAGGAAAAGGCGTGACAGAACCCTTTCCGGGGGTCATCCTGTCACGGTCTGAAACAGGTCAGGCTCGGGAAGGTTGGCCCGGCCCCCGCCATGCGGGTCCTTCCGCTGCAAGGGTAGCGGCCCAAGACTATCAAGGCGCGTGCGTGGTGCAGGCGCCGATAGCGGGGTGTCGACATGAAGCCACGAATTTCCGTCCTGACGCTGGGCGTCGCCGATCTTGAACGATCCTTTGCCTTTTATCGCGACGGCCTTGGGCTGCCGACCGAAGGCATCGTCGGTCGCGAGTTCGAGCATGGCGCGGTTGCGTTCTTCGACCTGTCGGGCGGGCTCAAGCTCGCGATCTGGGCGCAAGACGATATTGCCCACGACAGCGGCCTGCCGAAGCGTCCGGTCAGTCCGACCGCCTTTACCATCGGCCACAACGTCCTGCGCAGGGAAGAGGTCGACGAGATCATGCGGACGGCGCAGCGCGCCGGCGCCGATATCGTCAAGACCGCGCAAGAGACGTTCTATGGCGGCTATGCCGGGTATTTCAGCGACCCCGACGGGCATCTGTGGGAAATCGTCTGGAACCCGCAATTGCCCCCTGCGGATGCCTGACCATCGGCGGCGCAATGCTCCCGGACCCTTGCCCGGCATGTCGGGCAAGGGAAGGTCCGCCCCGTTTCTGCACGAGGTGGCGCAGCCCCGCCGCATCCGGCGGGGCCGCCTGGATCAGGGTTGCGAGGTGGCCGGACCCATGGGCTGGCCGTTGACGGTGAAGGGGCCGCCGCCCTCGGGCATCTGGATGTCCCAGACATTCTCGCCGCTGGCGCCGGGCTTGGCCATGGCGCGGGCCATGCGCAGCATCATCAGCGGCTGGCCGGCCTGTTCGGGCGGGGCTGCGGCCAGCGCCTCCTCGACCTTGTCGAGCCCCGTCGCCGTGATCAGCGCCGAACCGGAGGGCGGCGCGGCCGGCCCCGCCGCGACATCGGCGCGATAGTCGATCTGATAGCCGTCACCCTTGATCTGCGACGGTGCAAGTTTCAGATCGAACGAGCCTCGGGGCAGCAAGGCCGCCTGCAACTGCTCGGGGACCAGCTTGGCAAAGGGCTCCTCGGCGGTCAGGTCGAAGCCCTCGATCAGCATCCTAGCCGGCGCAGCAAGATCGAAGTCCGAGGCGGTGAAATCCAGCGTCACCTCTTGCGGCAGGATCAGCGCCACCCACGACGGCAGCACGCCTTCCGGCACGGTCACGCCCGACAGCGCGACCTGCTCTTGCAGGCGGCCGTCGGGGGTGGCCCCGGACATGCCGATCGTCACCTTGGTCGAGGCAAGGCCGAACTCGCCCAGCGGAGAGCCGATCTTCAGGTCGCGCACCGTCGCATCCATCGACAGATCGTCCCACAGCGGCATGGCGGCGCTGAGCTTGTCGCGCAGCGCGTCCTGCGAGCCCTTGATCAACTCGCCGGAGGGATGGGCGACGAACCAGGCCAGCAGCGAGAGCATGCCTTCGGTGCGCGCGCCGGTGATCTGGCCGCTGCCGTCATAGCCGGGCGCGGTTATCTGGATCTGCATCGGCTGGCCGCCCGGACCCATCAGGATTTCCTGCGACTGCTCCAGCCCCTCGGCCGTGAAGCTCATGGCCTGGTCGACCCCGCCGGCCTTGCCGGGCGCGCCGGTCAGGGACATCTCCATCCGTGCGGTGCGCTGGTGATCGCGCGATATGACCTGCGGTTCGGCCGGCGGTTCCTGCGCCTCCGCCTCGGGATCGGGTGCCAGCGGCGGCGCATATTGCACCGAGTCGATGACGTAATCCGTCATCACCGATGTCTGCTCGCGAAAGCTCATCAGCGCCTCGTCCCAGATGCCGGTGGATTCGACCTTGGTCGAACCCTTCTGCTCGAACATCTTGGGCACCACCACCGACCAGCTGAACGTCTGATCCTCGCTGACGCCCCAGCTGCCGTCGCCATTGTCGGTCAGTTGATAGGTCAGGGCCGAAACGCTGACCTGGGCCTGCTCGGCAGGAACCTGCGCCAGCAGCGGCGCCGGGTCGATCCTCAGCTCATAGCTTTCGCCCTGGGGGGTGACGCTGACCACGCCCTCGGTGCCGCCGAAATAGGTCTGAAAAACGCCTCTCAGCCGCAGGGCGCCTTCCTCGGTGGCGGGCACCGCCCAGGCAG
This sequence comes from Paracoccus sp. SSJ, assembly GCF_030234105.1. Classification (NCBI taxonomy): domain Bacteria; kingdom Pseudomonadati; phylum Pseudomonadota; class Alphaproteobacteria; order Rhodobacterales; family Paracoccaceae; genus Paracoccus; species Paracoccus sp. SSJ. Next base: position 346,195 of record NZ_JASSPE010000001.1, read on the forward strand.
CCGAGACCGGGCAGATCGCCAGAAATGCAACAAGGCCTTGTCTCAAAAACATGTTCTAATATTCCTTCGTAATCGTTCATCGTCTTTTCGCAGAACTTCCAGGACAGGAAGATGACAGAAGGACGTCTTGAAGGGCAACCGCGTTCTTGACCCCATCCGCGCGGCTGAATACCCGGCTCCTCGTCGCCTCTCAGCCCTTGTCGTCCACCTTCGGCCACCAGGTGCCAAAGCACCACAGATTGCCCTCGGGGTCGCGGCAGATGAATTCGCGGCTGCCATAATCGCGGTCGGTCAGCCCCTCCTCGATCACCGCGCCGACCGCCTTGGCGCGGGCGAACATCGCGTCAACGTCGTCCACGGCGATATAAAGCGACCTGCCGCCCTGCCCCGACGGCCGGCCCACCATCTCGCCATAGGCGTCGTCCCTGTCGTCGCCGCACATGATCATGGACGAGCCGAAGGCCAGCTCGGCATGGGCGACCTTGTCGCCCTCCATGTATTTCGCATGGGTGGTGAAGCCGAAGGCCCGTTCCAGCCATTCGATCATCATGGCCGCATTGCGAAAGCGGAAGGTCGGATAGATGCGCGGAGCCTCAGGCATCATGCGTTCCTCCTTTGATGGATGATCCAGAATGACATGCTGCCACCGTCGCCGTCTTGAAGAAAATGTCGCCGGGCAAGCGGGTCCGGCGCCGGACCGCCCAGGAGCCGACGACGGAACAGGGCAGGCACCTGCAGGCAGCGGCTATTTATAGAAACCCTCGCGCAGGTTGATGCCGTGTTCAAGCCAAGCCTTCATGGCGCAGATCATCCCGGTCCAGCCCTCGCAATTGCCCAGGCAGCTCTTGAGCCCAGCCTCGCTGTCCGGCCAGCCGTATTCGCTGATCCGCACCAGTGTGCGCCCGTCCTCCAGCGGCTGGAAGGTCATGGTCACGGTGGTCCAGATCCGCGGCTCGCCCTCGGCCTCCCATTGCAGGACGATCCGCTCGTTCGGCACGACCTCCTGCACCAGCACCGGGAAGGCGCCGGGGAAATCGTGGAAATCCCAGGTCACCTCGGCGCCGGCGACCAGGCGCCCCTTCGCCCCGCCCGTGGTAAAGAACTTCGACAGCCTGTCAGGGTTCACGACGGCCTCGAACACTTCCGCGACCGGCTTCGCGATCCGGCCGCCGACGGTGAATTTCAGTTCCATGCGACATTCCTCCTTGTCCTCTGCTCAATTATGTTATAAATTTATAACATGTCAACCGAAGATCAGGACGATGCGCTGTTCAAGGCGCTGGGGCACCGGGCGCGCCGGCAATTGCTGGACCTGCTGAAGAACGGGCCGAAAACCACCGGCGGGCTGTGCGAGGCACTGCCGCAACTGGATCGCTGCACGGTCATGCAGCATCTGCGGGTGCTGGAGACGGCCGGGCTGGTCGTGGTCGAGCGGCGGGGGCGCGAAAGGTGGAATCACCTCGACGCGCTGCCCATCCATGCCCTGCACGAACGTTGGATCGGCCCCTATGCCGCATATGCAGCCCAGATGCTCAACGGCTTGAGGCAAGAGGTCGAAGGCAGGCAACCGCAGAATCGCGACGAATCCCTGCCGGGCTAGCCCATGCCGCCCGCGGAGGCATCAGCCAGCCAACCCGTCCTGACGACCGAACCCCGAAAGCCGGTTCAGATCAGCGCGCAACTGGTCCGGGTCCGACAGCGCCGCCTCGATCTCGGCATGGAGTTGCCGCCAGATCGGCACCGCCCCGCCCAGGACCGCCCGGCCGGCCGGCGTCAGCCGCAGCCGGCGCGCGCGCCTGTCCGCCGGATCGGGCGCCGTCTCGACAAGACCACGACGTTCCAACGGCTTGAGATTGGCCGTCAGGGTGGTCCTGTCCATCGCCAGCAGCGCCGCCACGCTGCCAAGGGTCGGCGGCTCCGGCCGGTTCAGCGACATCAGCAAAGAGAACTGCCCGCTGGAAATGCCCGCCGGTTTCAGCGCGATATCGAAGCGTCGCGCCAGCGCACGCGCCGCCCGCTGCGCATGCAGGCACAGGCAGGTGTCGCGCACCATGAGCGTGGTCTCGAAGGCAAGGTCGACAGCAGCGGGCATCTGAAAGGTTGACAGCGGCGGGTTCCATACGTTGATATCAACCTGCATGAGGCCGCGTCAATCGGCGCCGCCAGGGGACCCGATGCGAAAGGAGCCAGGTCGCCATGACCGCGATGCAGCCATTCCTGATGTTCCAGGGCGGCCATGCCGAACAGGCGATGGCGCTTTATGTCTCGCTCTTCGACGATGGCGAGGTGCTGGATGTCACGCGCTGGCAAAAGGACGAGCCGGGGGCAGAGGGCAGCATCAAGCTGGCCCGCTTCACCGCCGCCGGGCAGAGCGTGCTGGCCAGCGACAGCCCGGTCAAGCACGCCTTCGATTTCACGCCCTCCTGGTCCTTCTTCGTCGATTGCGCGTCCGGCGAGGAACAGGAACGGCTCTTCGCCGCGCTTTCGGAGGGCGGCGAGGTGTTGATGCCGCCCGGCGACTACGGCTTCAGCAAGCGTTTCGCCTGGGTCGCCGACCGTTTCGGCGTGTCCTGGCAACTCAATCTCGCATGACGCGGCGAAACCCGACCGGAAAGGAGACGACGATGAAGATCGTGACCAGCCTGAGCTTCCAGGGCCAGTGCCGCGAGGCGTTCGAGTTCTACGCCGAGGTGCTGGGCGGCAAGATCACCGCAGCCATGCCCTATGGCGACGGCCCGCCCGGCATGCCGATCACCGACGAGAAATACAAGACCTGGCTGATGCATTGCTGGCTTGAGGTCGGCGACCAGGCGCTGATGGGCGCCGATATGGACGCGGCCTGGGCTCCCAATATCGACAAGCCCAAGAACGGCTTCGACGTCACCCTGCACACCGAGGACGGGGACGAGGGCCGGCGCTGGTTCGACCGCCTGTCCGAAGGCGGCAAGGCGGTGATGCCCTTCGGCGAGACCTTCTGGTCGCCCGGCTTCGGCTCGCTGATCGACCGTTTCGGCGTCCCGTGGATGATCAACACCATACCCTCGGCCGGCTGGCAGCCTTCGCAGGGCTGATCCCGTGACCTGAAGCTCCGCCAGGGCCGAGCCCGGACGATCCCGCCGGCGATAGGATTGCCGGCGGGTCGCTCTCGACATCAGGCGGGGCTATTCTCCGCCCTCGCCCAACCGCTCCAGGTCAACCCGGATCACCGAATCCATCGCGCCCTCGCGATAATCGGGATGCTCCTTGTCATGCGGCGCCTTCACCGTCACGAACAGCGTCCGGCCGTCCTCGCCGACCTCAAGGCTGTTGGGATTCGTCGGCAGGGACAGGCGCTGCTTGACCGCATAGTCCTGCGCATCGATCACCGCCAACCCGCCGGTGCCGGCCTTTTCCCCGCGCCAGGTGGCATAGATCTCGGACCGCGCCGGGTTGTAGGCCACATCCAGCGTACCGGGGCCGACCGGAACCTGCGCGGCAACCTTGCCGCTGGCGATGTCGAAGACGTAGAGCGCGCCCTTGTCGGCATCGGCCGCGAACAGGCGCTGGCCCTCGGCATCGATGGCAAGATTGACGAAGAAATGTTGCGAGGCGTCCTCGCCCTCTTCGGTCGTGTCGCCGGTCGAGATCGCACCGACCCGCTCGCCACTGGCGTCGATCACCGCGATCTCCTCGATGCCGCCGCCGCCGGCATAGAAGCGCCCCGCCCCGGCATCATAGGCCGCGCCGGCGGTCCAGAGCCCGCCCTCGATCCGGTGCAGCAACTCGCCCGCCCTGGTGTCGACGATCCAGGTCACGCCCTTGCGGCCGGGGCTGGTCACGAAGGCGAGGCCCTTGTCCTCGTCCAGCACGATCATGCGGGTATGCTCGAAGCCCTCGCCCTCGGGCTGGCCGAGCTGGATGGTGTCGAGGATCTGCCCGCCCCGCGCATCGATCACGGTCAGCGAGCCGTCCAGCGTATTGCCGGCATAGAGCCGCCCCGCGCTGCGGTCCAGCGCCAGCGCGAAGGGCCGGCGCGGCAGCTGGATCCGGCGGATCGGGCGCAGGTCGTTCGCGTCCAGCACATGGATGAAGCCCGCCGAGCCCTTGTCGAAGGAGGGCACCGAGGCGACGAAGACCAGCCCCGCCTCGGCCCAATGCACCACCTCGTAGGCGCCGGCGATGCTGTCGGTGCGGATCACCGCGGGGGCGAACTGGGCCGCCGTCAGGGCCGCGGGTTCGGTCGGCGCATCCTGCGCGGCGGCGGGCATGGCCAGGGCCAGCGCCATCAAAGCGGGCAGCGCCATGCGCCATCTCGTCCGGGTCTTGGGGGTCATCGTCATTCTCCTGTTCGTGGGCCGCAGGCAGCGGCAGATCAACGGAAAGGTGGGCGGGAACATCAAGGGCTTGCCAGCGCCTCCACCGGGCTGAGCCTCGCGGCGCGGATCGCCGGCACCAGGCCGAATGCGGCGCCCATCGCCGTCGCGCCGGCAAGCGCACCCAGTGCGACGGTCACGGAAAACACCACCGGCATGCCAAGACCCAGGGCCGCGACGGCGCCGATGCCGGCCGCCAGCGCCAGCCCGGCAAGCCCGCCAAGGGCGGAAAGCACGGTGGCCTCGGTCAGGAACTGGACCAGGATGTCGCGCATCGCAGCGCCGGTGGCGGAACGGATGCCGATTTCGCGCGTGCGCTCGCGCACGGTGATGAACATGATGTTCATCACCCCGATCCCGCCCACGAAGATCGAGATTGTGGCAACGGCGCCCAGAAGAAGGTTCTGCGAGGCGCGGTCGGCTTCGGCGGCGGCAAAGGCGCCGGCCGCATCGGCCAGCCAGAAATCCTCGGTCCCGTGGCGCCGGATCATCGCCTCGCGCAAGAGCGCATTGCTTTCGTCCAGCCGCGCCATGTCCTGCAACGCGACGACGATCACCGACAGCTCGCCCGGGCCATAGACCCGGCTTTCCAGGCTGCGCAGCGGCATGGCCACCACCTTGTCGCGGTCGCTGCCGTTCTCGCTCAGCCCCTTGGATTCCAGCACGCCGCCGACCAGGAACGGCGACATGTTGACAAACACGAACTCGCCCGTCGGGTCGCGCCCATCGGGAAACAGCGTCCCGGCGACGGTCGAGCCCAGCAGCAGAACCGGACTGCCGCCGCGCTCGTCCGCTTCGGAAAAGAAGCTGCCTCGCACCACGTCCCAGCCATGCACGCCGCGGAAATCGCGGTCGGTGCCGATGATGTCGGTATCGATCGAAAAGGCGCCGGCGCGAACCGTCGCCTGTTCCCAGCGGCCCGGCATCACGCCCGCGACATTGGGCAGGCCCTTCAGCGCCATGGCATCGTCAAGGGTCAGCGGCCGGCGCGGCATCCGCGTATCCTGGTCCGAGCCGACCACCACCCAGTTCGTGCCGATGGCCGAGGCGCGCTTGACGAACTCTTCCTGCGCGCCGCGGCCGATGGCCAGCATGGCGACGACCGAGGCCACGCCGATGACGATGCCCGACAACGTCAACGCCGTGCGCACCGGGCTGGCGCCGATGGCCGCCAAGGCCGAGCGCGCGGCCTCGCGCAGGGCAGGCAGGAAGGCTGACCGGCTGCCGGTCGTTTCCGGCAGCACCGGGACCGCGGGCCCGGCCGCGCGGGTGCCGCTGTCGCCGGCGATGCGCCCCTCGCCGACCCGGATCACCCGTCCGGCACGGGCGGCGATGTCGGTGTCATGGGTGATCAGGATCACCGTATGGCCCCTGCCCGCCAGATCCGACAGCAGCCGCATCACCTGCCGCCCGCTCTCGGCATCCAGCGCGCCGGTCGGCTCATCCGCAAGGATCACCGCGCCGCCGTTCATCAGCGCCCGCGCGATGGAGACCCGCTGCTGCTGGCCGCCGGACATCTGCAAGGGACGCGCGGTCAGTCGGTGACCAAGGCCCAGGCTGCGCAGCAACGCCGCCGCCCGCGCCCGCCGGGCCTCGCGCGCGGCGCCGGCATGGCTGGCGGGCAGTTCCACGTTCTCCAGCGCCGTCAGCGTCGGGATCAGGTTGTATTGCTGGAAGACGAAGCCGAAGAGCCGATTGCGCAGCCCCGCCCGCGCATCGCGCGACAACCGCGCCACGTCCTTCCCGGCAAGGTGATAGCTGCCGGCCGAGGGACGGTCGAGCAGGCCGAGGATGTTCATCAGCGTCGACTTGCCCGAGCCCGAAGTGCCGACGATGGCCACGAACTCGCCGGCATGGATGTCAAGGTCGATGCCGCGCAGCACATGAGCGCGTGCCGCGCCCTCGCCAAAGACCCGGTGCAGGCCCCGGATGCGGATCAGCGGCATGTCAGCCGTCAGATCATCCGTCACGGCGCGATCCTCAGCAGCGGCTCGCCTTCGGCGGGGCGCTCGCCGGTGACGACATGTTCGCCCTCAGCCAATCCCGAAAGGATCGCGGCATGGGCTCGGGTGCGCATCCCGGTTGCGGGATGGCGGGTTTCCAGCGCGCCGCCGGGGGTCTGGACGCGCAGGCTGCCGTCGTCGTCCAGCGCGGAAACGGGAACGGCCAGCACGTCGGCCGCGCTTTCGGTGACGAAGAACACCTGCGCGGTCATGCCCGAAAGCAACTCGCCCCCCGCATTGGCAATGTCGAACAGCGCGACATAAGTGACGACCGAACTGGCGCCTTCCTCCTCCTTGACCGGCGGGGCGGGCAACACCTGCCGCAGCGTCGCGCGATGCCGGCGGTCGGGAAAGCCCAGCGTGGTGAACCAGACCGGCATTCCGGGCCGCAGATGGACCACGTCGGCCTCGGAGACGTCGCTGCGCACGGTCATGGTGGCGAGGTCGGCGATGCGCAGGATCACCGGGGTGTCGTAATTGGCATTCAGCGTCTGGCCCTCGCGGGCTTCTACGGCGACCACGGTGCCGGCCATGGGCGAGGTGATGCGCGAGCGCGCCAGCGTCGCTTCCTCGGCGCGCAGCGCGGCGCGGCTGCGGCGGATGGTGGCGTCCAGCGCCTCGATCCGCGCGCGCAGCACGTCACGGTCGCGCTCGGCCTCTTCCAGCGTGACGCGGCTGCTGGCGCGCCCGGCCAGCGAGGAATGCCGCCCCGCCTGCCGTTCGGCAAAGGCAAGCTGGGCCTGCAATTCGCTGCGCTCGGCGGCCAGCCGGGCCAGCTCGGCCTGCAATCCCTCGACCTGCGCCGCCTGCACCTCGGCGTCGATCTCGGCCAGCAATTCCCCGGCCTCGACCCGGTCTCCGGCGGCCACATGCAGCCGGCGCAACTGACCCGAAACCTGCGCACCGACATCGACATAGGCGCCCGGCTCGATCCGGCCGCTGGCAGTCACGGCGTTCTCCAGGTCGCGGCGGATCACCGGCGCGGTGTCGTAGTGAACGGCAGGCGGCGAGGACCAGAGCCACCAGCCCGCGCCCCCCGCCAGGGCAGCCAGCACCAGCCCTGCAAGCAGGGCACGGCGCCCCTGGCGGGCCGGCCCCTGCACGGGCATCGCCAGCGGCGGCGGCAGGTCAGTCTCGGACTGCAAGAGCGCGTTCATGCACGAGGTCCATTCGATGCCCGGATTTGAAGACAAAGAGATGCGATCCGGCGGAAGCGCGTCGACGGCAATGATGCAAGCCTGGGAACTCCCCGCAAAGAATACCGTGATCTGGCTTTGCAAGGGTCCGGGAGAGCGCCGCATTTCCCGAACGCAGGCGGCCGCCAACCGGGGTCGGGCGGCCTGTGCATGGCATCCCCGCTGTCTAGGACCGCGACGGCCAAAGCGCAACCGGCCCGACCGGGCGCTTCGGTCCCGGCGCGTTGGGCCGGGCCGCAACAGGCCCGGCCAACGGCTCGCGGCACGGTCAGAACCGCCCCCGCAGGGTCAGCGTGGCATTCCTCGGCTCGCCATACCAATTGCCGCCGCCCGGGGTGCCGATGGTGGCATAATAGGTCTTGTCGAAGACGTTGTTCACGTTCAGCGCCAGCGCCCATTGCTCGGCGATCTGGTATTGCACATGCGCATCCCAGACCGAGTATCCGCCCTGCCTGATCTCGAATTCCGGCTGGGTCCAGCCGTCCGGGGTCATGAACCAATAGGTGCCGCTGTTCGCGTGCCGGCTTTTCACCGTCACGCCGCCGCCGACGGTCCATTTGGAATAGTCACCCAGCAGGGTGTAGTCCGTCCACAGCTTGAACATGTGCTTGGGCGTCAACGCGTGATAGACGTCATTCTCACTTTTGTTCTCGTTATGGTTGTATGTATAGCCCGCAAAGACCTGCCAGCCGGGTGAGACCTCGCCCGAGACCTCAAGGTCAATGCCCTGGCTGACGATCTCGCCAAGCGGCAGGTAATAGTCGCGGGGCTCATCCTCATAGCGGGGGTCCACCACCTTCTCGCCCTTGCGCTCGATGCGATAGAGCGCCGCCGAGACGTTCAGCGCACCGCCCTTGATGGCCCCCTTGGCGCCCAGTTCGTAGTTGCGGCCGGTGATCGGGTCCAACTGGGTCGGGTTATCGGGCGGGCCGGCAAAGGTGTTGCCCTGCGGCTTATAGATCTCGGTCAGGCTGGCATAGGCGGTCCAGTCGGGCGTCAGATCATAGGTGACGGCGGCATAGGGCGTGAAGATGCCGTTTTCGCTCCAGCGCCAGCTGGTGTCGCGATAGGTGACGTTGCCCTCCTCGTCATACCTCTCCTCAATCTCGGAATGCCTGTAGTTGCCGTAACGGCCGCCGACGATAACATGCATCCTGTCGGTCGCCTGCATGTCCAGCCGGGCATAAATGCCCTGCTGCTTGCTGCCGAATGTCGGCCAACCGGATCCGGCCCTGCCCCGCACCGGCGCGGGCAGATCCAGGCCGGGGAAGTCGTCCACCCCGATTTCGCCATCGGGAAACGCCGTGCCAACGCGGTTGCGCATCTGCTTGCCGTAGCTGCGCCGCCAGTCGGCACCCATCGTGAGTTTGTATTCCCGGCCCCAGGCATCGAAGCGGCCCGAAAGGCTCAGGTCCACCCCGTCCGAGTGGTTACCGTCGTCTTCGGAAAATGCGTCCGGAGCGCCGAAGGAACCCGTCAACGGATCAATCGGACCGCCGAGGCTGAGGTTGAGGTAATCGAAATCAAAGCGTTGCCGCGCGGCGCTGAACTTGAGCGTCCAGTCCGAATCGAACCGATGCTCGACCGAGGCGAAAAGCTCGCGGATGGTCTGCTCGCGCTTGGCCCAGTCCACCGTCAGCGCCACGTCGCGCGGCAGGCCAAGCTGGCTGCCGTCGGCATAGGTCGGCAAGCCTCGCTGCCACATGGTGCCGTATTGGCGCTGGTAGCTCACGCCGGCGCTGAGCGTGGTCGAAGGCGTCAGATCGTATTCCAGGATGCCGTAGAGGACCCGCTTTTCCTCATCCGCGGGCTTGTAGAAATATTCGCGGTCCTGCCAGACGCCGACCAGGCGGCCGCGCAGCTTGCCGTCAAACCCCAGCGGGCCGCCGATATCGGCCTCGAGCCGGCGGTTGTTCCAGCTTCCATAGGCCAAGGACACAGCCGAGCGCAGCTCGTCCGTGGGGCGCTTGCGCGCCAGGTTGATGGTCCCGCCCGGCTCGCCCGCTGCCGAGAACAGCCCCTCGGCGCCGCGCAGGATCTCCAGCCGATCATAGATCGCCATGTCGAAATCCGGCTTGAAGGTCGAATCGTAGGACGTGCCCAGATTATCGATCTGGTAGTTGTCGATGACGAAGCCGCGCGAATAGAACACCGGCTGGCCCATGCCGTCCGTGGTCGCGACGATGCCGGGCGCCTTGGCCATCGCCTCGGACATGGTGGTCAGGTTCTGGTCGTCCAGCGCCTGCTTGGTCACCACGGTCACCGATTGCGGCACCTCTTTCAGCGAATCCGCCCCGCGCGCGATGCTGGCCGCGCCGCTGGCATAGGAACCGCTGCCCTCGGTCGTGGCGCCGCCGCCCCGCAGCGTGACCGTATCCAGCACCACCGCGCCCTCGCCGGCCGGCACCGCAGCACCCTGCACCGGCGGCCGCATCAGCACATAGCTTCCCGGTCCCGCCTGCTGCAGGCGATAGCCGCTGCCGGCCAGCAGCACCGAAAAGCCCTGCTCGACCGTATAGCTGCCCTGCAGCCCGGCGCTGCGTATTCCGGCCAGATCCGAGGGTTCATAGACCAGTTGCACGCCCGAGGCGGCGGCATAGCGCGCCAGCACGTCGCTGAGCCGGCCGGGGCCGATGGCATAGTCGCGCGCCTGGGCGAAGGCGGGCGCGGTGATCGCGGCGCCAAGGGTCGTGCCGATCAGCAGCGCGCGCAGGGCATTGCGCGGCACAGCCAGGCCGGTCGAGAACGCGAAGGCGCGGGCAGCCGCCACCGGCACGCAGGTAAGAGAGTTCATGCTGCTTCGTCCTGTCTGGAATGGAGGAAGGGCAGCGTGCTGAAATCACCTCTGGCTGGCACCCTTTCACCGTTCACCGGCCGAGATCGGAAAAGTGATCACCTCGGCGGCGAAAAAAAGCGCCGGGCCTTCAGCTGCGCGGCGCGACCACCACCCACCAGGGCGTTCGGCGCTGGATGCGCACCGGCAGGGTCCGCTCTAGCAGCGCCAGCCCGCCATCCGTGTCCGAAAGCGATATCGCCCCCGACACCAGAATCGCCGCCACGGCGGGATCGCAGCGCAGGACGCCACGGCGATGGCGCGCCATTTCGGCGATCACGTCGCCAAGGCGCATGTCCTGCGCCAGCAGCATGCCCTGTTCCCAGATGGCCGCGCTTTCATCGACCGTTGCCAGCGGCCTGACGCCGTTGCTGTCGAAATCCGCCTGTTCGCCCTGATGCAGGACATGGGGCGCGGCGTTCCGCGGCCTGATCTCGACCGCATGGCGAAAGACCGAGACACGCACCAGATCGCCGTCCAGTTGCCGGACGCTGAAGCGGGTTCCCAGCGCCCGGACCTCGCCGAAAGCCGTCTCGACCAGCAGCGGGCGCGGCACCGGAGCGGGATCGGGATGCGTGGTCAGAAGAATCTCGCCGGCGCGCAGGTGGATACGCCGTTCGGCGGTGGTAAAGGCGATATCCGCCGCGCTGTCGGTGTTCAGCACAAGCTGCGAGGCGTCCGGCAAGGCCAGCGCCCTGCGCTCGCCGACCGCGGTGGCCACGTCGGCGCCCCATTTCTGCCAGGGCTGCTGCCAGGCCATGACCCCGGCCGAAGGGACAAGCAGGGCCCCGCCCAGCACACCCAGCGCGCGGCGCCGGCCGGGTGACGGCTCCATGGCCCGCAACACGTCCTTGCCCAGCCCGCGCGGCACCCGCTCGAAGGTCTGGAACACCGCCTGCGCCCGCTGCCAAGCCGCGGCGTGCTGCGGGCTTTGGGCAAGCCAGCGCTCGAAGGCTGCACCGTCGACCTCGCCGGGGGCGCCGTATCGCATGGCCATCGCCCAGTCGGCGGCTTCCTCCAGCAATTCGGCCCTGGGCGGTCCCGACATGTCAGGCGGCCTCCATGCAGGCCAGCAGCGCCTTGCGGATATGCCGCCTGACCGTGATGACCGGAGCCTGCGTCCGTTCGGAAATCTGTTGCAGGGTCAGCCCGTCGAACTGGGCGAGCAGAAAGACCTCTCGGGTAAAGGCGGGCAACCGCCCGAGCATAGCGTCGATCCGCGTCAGCGCCTCGATGACCAGCAACCGCTCCTCGGCCGGCGGAACCTGGACGGCCGGCAGATGCGCGATGGTGTCCAGATAGGCCCGCTCGACCCTCTGGCGGCGCCAATGATCGGCCAGCAGGCCCTTGGCGATATGGGTCAGTAGCGCGCGGGGCCGTTCGCCCAGTCGCGAACGCCGCGATGCAAGCAGCCGCAGGAACGTGTCGTGGGCCAGGTCGGCCGCATCGCCGCTGTCGCCCAGCTTGCGGCGCAGCCAGCCATGCAGCCAACCGTGATGGTCGGCATAAAGCGCGTGAAGCTCGCATCTGGGATTCCCGCCGGCCGACACCCTGCCTCCGCACCTCGTCTCGCTGCCGGAACGGTTCCGGGTGAAAAATCCTTACTATATTGCAAAGGTATTTCCAGTCCGCGGCATCCGCAGCGACGGAGAATCTGCGAAATCCGCCGCATTTGTCGATTTCATGCCACAACCGAGCCGCAATCTGCGCCCGGATGGCCATTCCATGCCATCCGGGCGACAGCCGGGCGATCCACCATCGCGGCATCGCCGCATGACGAAGGCCCGGCGGTCAATGCAGGCCGAACTCCGCCATCAGGCGGCGGCGCATGGCTACGAAGCCCGGCTCGCTGCGGTCGCGCGGACGCGCCAGGTCGACATCGATCAGCCGGGCCGGATCAGTGCTGTCCTTCGACAGCACCAGAACCCGGTCGGCAAGGAAGATCGCCTCTTCGAGGTCGTGGGTGACAAGGATCATCGTCACCCGTTCCTCGCGCCAGATGCGGGCCAGTTCCTCCTGCATCGTCATCTTGGTCATGGCGTCCAGCGCACCGAAGGGCTCGTCCAGAAGCAGGATACCCGGTCGCACCGTCAGAGCGCGCGCAATGCCCACGCGCTGCGCCATGCCGCCGGAAAGCTGGCGCGGCCAGGCCGCCTCGAACCTGGCCAGACCGACGAGGCGAAGATAGTGCCGCGCCCTTTCGCGACCTTCGGCGGCCGGGATGCCGCGCACCTCCAGCCCGAAGGCGACGTTGTCCAGCACGGTCAGCCAGGGCAGCAGGCGCGGTTCCTGAAAGATCACCGCGCGCTCGCGCCCCACCCCGGCGACGGGACGGCCGTCGATCAGCACCTTGCCGCGATCGGGGGTTTCGAGCCCCGCCAGAATCCGCAGCAGCGTGGTCTTGCCGCAGCCCGAAGGGCCGACGATGGCCAGGATCTCGCCGCCGTTCACGTCCAGATCCAGATCGCGCAGGACCGAAAGCGCGTTGCGATTCAGCGAATAGGACTTGGAAAGGCCGCGCACCCTGACCTCTCCGCGCAGAAGGGACTGGTGGATACCCATCACTTCACCGCCACGGATTGGCTGCTGACCAGCAGGATGTCGGCGGCCTTGAGCCTGCCCTTCTCGACCTTGCCCTCGCGTTCCAGCACGTCGATCCAGAACTGGATGTCGCGCTCGACCGGCAGCCCGCCCTCGCGCACGCCGTAGCCGGCGAAATGCTGCGCCACCTCGGGGTTCTCGCCGCGTTCGGCCAGCGCCTTGGCAAGAACCTCCTTGGCTTCCTCGGGGTTTTCGCGCGCCCAGTCGAGCGCCCGTGCCGCGCCTTCGACAAAGGCCGCAGCCTCCTTGGGATGGGCCTCGGCCCAGTCCCGGCGCAGGACGGCAAAGCCGCCGGCGATCTCGCCCAGCACGTCGGTATCGTCGAAGACCGCGCGAAGGCCGCCGGTCTGGCGCGCCGCCCCCTCGAAGGTGGTCTGCCAGTAGCCGAAGGCCGAGACATCCACCTGCCCCGAGCGCAGCACCTGTTCCAGTTGCGGCCCGGGCACGACGATCAGGTTCGCGGCATTCTGCGGCAGATCCTTCTGATGCAGCGCCTCGCGGATGGTGTAGTCCAGATGGGCGCCAAGGGTGTTCACCGCGAGGGTCTTGCCGGCGATATCCTCGACCGAGCGGATCGGGCTGTCCTCCAGCACGTAGAAGATCGACTGCACGTCGTCGTTGATGCCCTGCGTCGGATAGGCAGCCACGAAATCGTTGCCGCCGATGATCGAGTTCAGCACGGCCGAGGTCGCGGCACTGCCAAGGTCGAGGCTGCCGCCGGCAAGGCCGATCAGCGTCTCGGGGCCGCCCGAGGCATAGCCGAGGTTCTCCAGCTTGATCCCCGCCTCGTCGTAATAGCCGAGTTCGTCGGCCAGTTCGTGCGGGGCAAGGCCACCATGGCTGGCAAGGTAGCGGATCGTCACCTCGGCCTGGGCGGCGGTGCCGAAGGAAAGGCCCAGGGCGGTGGTCAGCGCGAGGCTGCGAAGGGTAAGGGTCATGGCATCAACTTTCTGTTTCAAGGATCAGCGGGCCGGCGCGGCCCAGCGGCACAGACGGTTTTGCAGGGAGACGAGGACAAAGTTCGCGGCCAGGCCAAGCGCCGCCAACAGGAAGATGGCCGCGAACATCAGCGGAATCTGGAAGTTGTATTGGGCGTTCATCACCTGGAAGCCGAGCCCCTTGTTCGCGCCGATCATCTCGGCCGCGATCAGCAGCAGCAGCGCCGTCGTGGCCGAAAGCCGCAGTCCGACGAAGATGGATGGCACCGAGGCTGGCAGGATCACCCGGCGAAACACCGCCAACCGGGACACGCCATAGGTCCGGGCCATCTCGATCAGCTTGCCGTCCACCTCCTTCACGCCACCGATGGTTGCCAACAGGACGGGAAACAGCGTCGCCCAGAAGATGACGAAGACCTTCGATGTCTCGCCCAGGCCCAAAAGCAGGATGAACACCGGATAGAGCGCCAGCGCCGAGGTCTGGCGGAACAGTTGCAGGATCGGGTCCAGCGCCCGCTCCACCGCCGGGATCTGGCCCATCAGCAGGCCCAGCGGGATGCCCAGAACCACGGCACCGGCGAAGGCGATGCCCGAGCGTTGCAGGCTGATGGCGATGTCGTCCACCAGCGCGCCCGAAGCGATGCCGTTCCACAGCGCCGCGGCGATCTTGTCCAGCGGCGGCAGCACGGCAGGGCTGACCCAGCCCATGGTGCTGGCCACCTGCCACAGGACCAGGAAGCCGGCCAGCAGGCCATAGCGCGACAGGCCATGGCGGGCGACGGCGGCGCCCCGGCGCAGCAGCGACCCGCCCGGGGCGGAATCGCGCGAAAGCGGAATGGGCGGGGTATCCAGATGCTGCAAGGTCATGGCGTCACTCCGCCGCATGGGTCGACCGGCGCTCGACCGCCCAGCGGTTCTCGGGGAAGGGCAGGCCCAGGTTCTCGCGCAGCGTGCGGCCTTCGTATTCGGTGCGGAACAGGCCGCGGCGCTGCAATTCGGGAACCACCAGGTCCACGAAATCGCTCAGCCCGGTGGGCAGCCAGGGCGGCAGGATGTTGAAGCCGTCCGCGCCCTCGTTCTCGAACCATTCCTGCAAGGTGTCGGCGATCTGCTCTGCGCTGCCGACGATGGTGAAATGGCCCCGCGCCGAGGCGATCCACTGGTAAAGCTGGCGGATGGTAAAGCCGTTCTCGTCGGCGATCTGGCGGATCAGCACCTGGCGCGATTTCATCCCCTCGGTCGGGTCCAGCGGCGGCAGCGGGCCGTCGAGATCCGCCCCGGTCAGGTCCAGCGTGCCGCCGGTCAGCCCCTTGATCAGGGCGATGCCGTCCTCTTCCAGGATCAGGCCGGTAAGGCGTTCGTATTTTTCGCGCGCCTCGGCCTCGGTCCGGCCGACGAAGGGCGAGACGCCGGGCATGACCAGCACATGGTCGGGGTTGCGGCCAAGGCCACGGGCGCGGGCCTTGATGTCGCGATAGAATTCCTGCGCGGTATCAAGGCGCTGATGCGCGGTGAAGATCACCTCGGCCGTGGCGGCGGCAAGACCGCGACCGTCCTCGGACTGGCCGGCCTGCACGATGACCGGATGGCCCTGCGGCGAGCGCGAGACATTGAGCGGCCCCTTGACCTTGAAATGCTCGCCCTGGTGATCGGTGAAATGCACCTTCTCGGTGTCGAAGAACACGCCCGTTTCCTTGTCGCGGATGAAGGCGTCGTCCTCGAAGCTGTCCCACAGCTTCCCGACCACATCGACATGCTCGGCCGCACGGCGATAGCGCCAGGCATGGGGATGCTGCTGGTCGAGGTTGAAGTTCCGCGCCGCGCTTTCCGTGGCTGTCGTCACAACGTTCCAACCCGCGCGCCCGCCCGAGATCAGGTCGAGCGAGGCGAACTTGCGGGCAAGGTTATAGGGCTCTTCATAGGTGGTCGAGGCCGTGGCGATGAAGCCGAGATGCTTCGTGAGGGGTGCGAGCGCCGCAAACAGCGTCACCGGCTCGAAGCCCGCGACCTTGGCGTTGCCGCCCTCGATGCCGCCGCCAAAGGCGATGGCCAAGCCGTCGGCCAGGAAATAGGCATCGAACAGCCCGCGCTCGGCCTCCTGCGCAAGCGCGACGTGGAACTCCAGGCTGGTCGCCCCGTCGACGGGCTGGTCGGGGTGGCGCCAGGCGGCGATATGCTGGCCGCCGCCGGGAAGAAAGGCGCCAAGGCGAATCTTGCGTGTCATGTCTCTTGTCCTTCAGGCAAAGGGGGATCGGTCCGCCCGTGGCAGGTCGGGGCCGGTCTGGATTGGAAATGCTGCTGGTCGGGCTTGGCCTTGCCGACCGGGGCGGCGGCCGCTCGGCCGCGCGTCAGCCGGTCAACGGGGCCGGGCCAGCCGATGGGCCATCGCGCACAGGCGACATGGACCACCCGATGGACCGGCGCCTGGAATTTCGACCTGTTGCCAGAGGTCGGCAATGCGGAGTGTCATGGCCCTCTCCCAATGACGATCTATCTTGTCGTCTAATATTCCCCAGACATCCGGCCCGGGCCATTCCAAAGACTCACCCTCTGGGGGAAGCCTTTCATCGTTCATTTCCATCCTGGGAGAAGAAGATGCTGGAAACCCGGTCATCACTGTCGGGGCCGGTCCTTCCCCTGCCGATCCATGTGCCCGGCTTTTCGGAACTCCTTGCACCGGTCGCATGAGGCGGCTTGCCTTCCTTGTCGGGCGCGATGCGTCACACTGGATTTTTGCATGGCCGACGCGCGGGTCGCATGAATGTCCGCGGCGCATATGAAAACGGCGGGAAGTTCCCGCCGCTCCGTCTTCAGTCATCTGCTTCGATCATCTGCCGAGGGCGTCGTAGCCCTGTTCCCATGTCGTCTTTGGTGCAGGAAGGCTCTCCAGATGCCTCGCATCGACCGCATCGCGGTCGTCCAGGATATCCGCTGCCGCCTTGAGCGTCTGACGCTCCTTGAAAATGGCCTGCTTCACTTCGCTTTTGCTCGGTTCGTTGGTCATTTTAAGTCCTCCAAACGGGCTGCACAGGGTTGCGCCACCTGGTCAGCATAGCACATCCGGCATCATTTTACACGATAAAGTATATCGTCTTTACCATGAATTAGCAGATCCTCACCATTTGCGAGGCATGCCGTCGATTCCCAGGGATGAACCACAGGGCGGCGATACCGCACGGCGGCCGGCTTTTCCGCCCTGCGCGTCAGCGATTGCGGGTATCGACGGGATAGGCGGTGCTGAAGTGGATGCGCTCCATCGAGAAATGCGAGGTGACGTTCTTGATCGGCACGGCATCCGTCAGCCGCTTGTAGAACAGATCGAAGGCGGCCATGTCCGGCACCGCCACGCGCAGCATGTAATCCATCCGCCCCGCCATGCGGTAGACCTCCATGATCTCGGGCAGCTGGGCAACGGCGCGGGTGAATTCCTCGCGCCATTCCAGCGAATGATTCGGCGCCTCGATCTCGACAAAGACCAGGATGCCGAATCCCAGCTTGGCGGGATCGGCCAGCGCCACCCGCCCGGTCAGCACGCCCAGCGCCTCGAGCTTTTGTATCCGTTTCCAGCAAGGCGTCTGCGACAAGCCCACTTTCTCGGCGATCTGCGCGATGGGCAAGGTCGCATCGCGCATCAGCTCCGCCACGATCTTGCGGTCGATCAGGTCCAGATCCTGCATTTCTCTGCCTTCTTCACGTCAGGGATTCGGGTGCGGTGACCGGGCTACAATTAACGATATTGTCTATGCGTTCAATCGTGTATTATAAAGCCTGACGCAACAGGCGATTCTGCCAATGGAGGCCATAGCGACATGAACCAGTTCATCGTGACGAACGGGACGGGCGCCAATGCCGAGGAAGGCCAGTTGTTCTCGGTCCGGCTGATCGATCGCAGGACGGGTGAGGTTCCCAGCCTGAACGGCATCCCGCTGAGCATGTTGACCCACTCGCCGCGCGCCGCCATCGCGGCCTTCATGCGCGGCCGCGACCGGCTGCTGTGGCGGGCCGAGGTCGAGCCGGTCAACGCCCGCGACGGAGGCTCCAGCCATGGTGCGGTATCGTGAAGGACTGCTTGACCGGCTGCTGCTCCTGACCACCAGCAAGGCCCGGGCGATGCCGCCCGGCCGCAGAAAGGGCTGGGATGCGATCCTGCCGGACCCGGCATGGACGGTCCGGCGGGCCGGTCCGCGCTGGTTCGCGCTCTGGGACAGGGACCGGCAAAGGCTGCGGCGGTTGCGCATCCTGCTGCTGCCGGAGGACTGGCTGGGGCTCAGCGCGGCCCAGGAAACGGCGCTGGCGCTGGAGCAATTGCGGCCGGCCGAAAAGATCCCGGCGCCGTTCAGCACGCCCCTGCACGAGGCGCGGGCAAAGCTGCGCCGCATCCAGTCGCGCCTGCCGTGACAAGGCGGCCGGCGCAAGGGCACGGCAGTTCCGGTCAGGCAGGCCGCAACCATCGGGGACGCGCTTGACGGCAGGGCCGGCCCCTGCGGCGGCGTTCAGCCGACCGCAAGCAGGGGCGCCGCATCATGTCGGGAAAGATGCGCGGCGAATTGCGCCACCGCCCGGTCCAGCCGCGTCGAGGCAGCCTCGGAAGCCAGGCCATCGGAGCCGAAATCCGATGCGGAAACGTAAAGCCCCGTGGCCAGCGTATGGGCCTCGAAGAACCCGAAGACCGGCCGAAGCTGATGCTCGATCACCAGCGCATGACGGTCCCCGCCCCCGGTGGCGGCCAGCAGCACAGGCTTGCCGACCAGGGCAACGGGCTCGATCAGGTCGATGAAATGCTTGAACAGCCCGGTATAGCTGCCCTTGTAGACGGGGCTGGCGACGATCAGCGCATCGGCGGCCAGAAAGGCATCCAGATGCCGGGTGTGGGGTCCGTCCTGCGGTTGCCGCAGCGAACCGAAATCGGGACCGAGATCGGCAATGTCAAAGACATGCGCGCTGCCGCCGAAGCGCGCGACGGCGCGGCGCGCGGCCTCTTCGACCAGGCTGCGGGTTTTCGAGGGTCGGCTCCACGAGCCGGCAAAGGCGACGATGCGAGGTCCAGGCACTATATTCTCCCGAAAAGACGACTTGATTCATGGTGAAATACTTAGGCCGCGGCTGCCCGAGCGGCCATTCCAAAGCCGGCCGGCCCAGAGGATGAAAACCACCGCCAAGCCGCCGGATCGGAGAACGGGCATCCCCGGCACCGCACCGGCAGGCCGCGCAAGGGGATCGCGGGGATGTTCCCGCCGGGAACCGGATCGAGGCGTCATCGTCCTTTCCCCGGACACCCCCGCGCAAATGAAGCGGCCCCGGATGTCAGCCTACCGACTCCGGCAAGCGGTCCAGCAATTCGGCCAGACGGGCGCATTGCACGCGAATATCGGGGATCGCCGTGATCTCCCAAAGCGCAGCACGGGCGCAGGGACCGATGGCGAACAGCCGGGACGACACCCTGCCGTCGCGCGCGATCAGCCGGGCCTCCCTGGTCGTGTCGAGGCCAAGCCGCAGCGGGTCCAGCCGCCCCTGCCCCGTCGCGATCAGGTCCAGCACCACTGGCGAGCTGTCGGTTTCGGGATCGCGCCGGATACCGCGGCAGTCGATGACATGACCGGCCGGCAGCAGGTGCGGGCCTTCGGGCGTCAGCACATGCACGCCGTCATCCGCCAGGCGTTCGAACCGGGCCCTGAGCACATGCAACTGGCCCCGCGCCTGGGCATCGGCGATCAGTGCGGCCGATTGCGGCGGCATGCGGTGGCGATGCACCTCCCACCACGAGGCGGCGTGGCGCAGAAAGCGGCGCCGGCTGTCCTCGTCCCAACCCTGCCAGATCGCGCTGACATGGGGACGCAGCCCGTCCAGGACATCGCGCCAGCCAAGCCCTTCGGCCTCGGCCTGGCGGATGCGTGCCCGCAGCCAGTGCAGCACCCGGCTGACCGGGGCGCCAAGCGGAATCTCGTCGCGCGCGATTGCCATGGCACGGCTGGCGGCATGGGCGCGCGGCAGCAACCCGCGCCGCGACAGGCAGGTGATGCTGCCGCGATGCCCCCGCCCAAGCAGCGTAACCACATGGTCCACCATCGACAGGCCGGTGCCGATGATGACCACATCGGCCCCGGAATCGGCCGGGGGCGCAAAGTCCCAACCACCGCGCATGCCCTGGGGGGGATGCTGCGGAACCGCATGGCCGGTGGCAAGGATGGCCAGGTGGCCCATGATCGCGCTGCCATCCTCCAGGCAGGCCCGCACGCAACCGGGTTTTTCCTCGATGCGCAGGCATTCCTGGCGGTGGCAGGTCAGCCGGTCCCCGCCCCAGGCGGTAAGCAGGTTTTCCAGATAGCGGCCATAGGCCGTCCGGCCGGCAAAGCAATCGGGCGTGGCCTCCGGCGCCTCGCCCGAGCTGTGCAGCCAGCGCAGGAAATGCTCGGGATCGTCCGGAAAGGCACTCATGTTATGGACGCGCGTGTTCAGCAAGTGACCCGGATCATCCGTCGAATAGGCGATGCCGCATCCCAGGCTGTGCGATTTCTCGATCATGCTGATGCGCAGGAAGGGATCGTTCCTAAGCAGATGGGCGGCGGCAAGCACCCCGCTTGCACCGCCGCCGACGATGATGATGTGACGATGACCGTCCTGAGGAAACTGGCCGTCCATCACATCACCATCAGACAGAGGAAGGCCAGCGCCCAGAAGATCGCCAGCGCCTGGCCCAGACGGTTTTCCTCTTGATCGGGCAGGATCTCCTGGTCGCCTTGCGAAAGAAAGGCGCTGAAACCCGGGTCGTAGGTGGCGTAATACATCGGTTCATCCTTTCGCATATGGTTTCCCATCCGGTCCCGGCCATGCCTGCCGGGGCCGCGTTACAGCGCAGGCCGCTCCAGCCGGGCGCGCGGCACCGACCGCAGCGCGGGCGCGGCGGGTCGGGGCGGCAGGCGCAAGGCAGCAGGTTCGATGGCGACATCGGGCAGCAGGGCGCGCAACAGGCGCCCCTGCGGCCAGGGCCCGAAGCCTGCGGCCACGTTGATATGCCCCGCCTCGCCAAGATCGACGAAGGATGCGCGCCAGCGGGCGGACAGTTCGCGCGCCCGCTCATAGTCCATCCAGCTGTCGTTCCGGCTGGCCACCACGATGGTCGGCACCGGCAGCGGGGCTTCGGGAATCCGTCCGAAGACCGCCGTGCGCGGATCGCGGCTTGGTTCGGCGGGGGCCACCAGCAGCGCCCCGCCCACCTTGAGTTGCGGCCATTGCAGCAAGAGCTTTACCGCCGCGATCGCACCAAGCGAATGCCCCACCAGAACCGCGCCCGGATGCAGCAGCAAGGCGCCGGCAATCTCGGTCAGCCACTGGTCCGGGCAGGGCCGCGACCACGAGGCCTGCTCGACGATGGCCGAACTCGGATCCGACATTGCCCACCAATGCTGCCAATGCGGCGCAGGCGATCCGTCGAGACCGGGGAGAAGTAGGGTGCGAATCATGGCGTCTCTCCTTCCGGTAAATATCTATCATGTTAGTCGAGTTTTTTCGTTCCAAAATTCGCTGGAAATGGAGAAGGAAATTCCACCGGGGCGCCGTGCCTGAATGACCGCCATGCCAGCCCGGCAGGAAAACCTAATGTTCCCGATGGGTTGATTGCTTCCTCGCCTTGCCCGGCAAGCGGACGGGCCGGTGCGGGTGGGGACCGACGATGTCGCCATGACGGGGCCTTGGCCGGAAAACGGATGCGATGCCGATCCGGTTTGCCAATCCCGGCCGGTGCAAGGCATCATGCGCTGGACAAGACGCCGTCTCGCAACCCCTCCAGCGAAAGCCATCATGCCCCGACCCCTGCACGAACCCGTCGACGCCGCCCTGATCCCGCGCTTTGCCGGGCATTCGACCTTCATGCGCCTGCCGGCGGTCGCCAGCGCCGAGGGGCTGGATGTCGCCATCCTCGGCATCCCCTGGGACGGCGGCACCACCAACCGCGCCGGTGCCCGCCACGGCCCGCGCGAGGTGCGCAACCAGTCCAGCCTGATGCGCCGCGTCCATCACGTCACCGGCATCGCCCCCTATGAACGGCTGGCCGTCGCCGATATCGGCGACCTGGTCGTCCAGCCCATCGACCTGATGGCCGCGCTGCGCCAGATCGAGGACGGCATCGCCCAGGTCTGCGCCAAGGGCGCCCTGCCGCTGAGCGTGGGCGGCGACCACCTGACGACGCTGCCGGTGCTGCGGGCGATCCACAAGGCGGATCCCGGGCACGGTCCGCTGGGCCTGGTGCAGTTCGATGCCCATTCCGATACCAACGACGGCTATTTCGGCGACAATCCCTATACCCATGGCACGCCCTTCCGACGCGCCATCGAAGAGGGCATCCTGGACCCCAGGCGCATGGTGCAGATCGGCATCCGCGGTTCGGTCTATGCGGCCGACGAGCACCAATGGGCCAGGGATCAGGGCGTCCGCATCATCCATATCGAGGAATTCGCCCGACGCGGCCCCGACGACGTGATGGCCGAGGTCCGCGCCCTGATGGGCGATGCACCCGCCTATGTCACCTTCGACATCGACGGCATCGACCCTTCGATGGCACCGGGCACCGGCACGCCCGAGATCGGCGGCTTCACCACGCGCGAGGCGCAGGCGATGCTGCGCGGCCTTGCCGGGCTGAACATCGTCGGCGCCGATGTGGTCGAGGTCTCGCCGCCCTTCGACATCGGCGGCATCACCGCGCTGACCGGCGCGACGGTGCTTTTCGAACTGCTCTGCGTGCTGGCCGCCGGCCGGGCCGGGCAGGGCTGACCCCGGCGCGTTTTTTCGCCCGACTGTGCGGCAGCGCACATACGGCCGGCCGGACAGGCGATAGACCGGCGGCACCTTTCAAGGTCATCGAGTATCCCGTTACCCTGTTTTCTGCATTGGCGCCTGCCCCGCTCCCTCGCCGGAGCGGGGCTTTCTCTTGTCGGGACGGCCGGGCTGCAGGGCCCACGAAAAGATGACATGAAACTGTCGGCCCTGCGTTACCGGACCGTTTCATGCCGGCCGTAGCTTGCGCGCGATCCGCATCCCAGGAGTTGCCATGACCGCCCGCCTGCTTTCCGCCGCCTCGATGCTTGCGCTTCTTGCCGGCCCCGCATTGTCCGAAAGCTTCAACCGCATCGCCTCGTTCCCGGTCACCGCCAACATGGCCGAGGGCGAGGACAGGGACCGCACCTCGTCGGCCGAGATCATCTCGGCTTCGCCGGACGGCATGACCCTGATCTATACCGACAGCCCCCTGGGCGCGGTCGGGCTGATCGACATCTCCGACCCCCTGGCGCCGAAGCCGCTGGGCAATGTCGCGCTGAACGGCGAACCGACCACCGCCCATATCATCGGGTCGCGCGCCTTCGTCGGCGTGAACACCTCGGAAAGCCATGCCAACCCCTCGGGCCGGCTTGCCGTGATCGACCTGGACAGCGCGGCCGAGGTGGCATCCTGCGACCTTGGCGGCCAGCCGGATTCGGTGGCGGTGGCGCATGACGGCAGCTTCCTCGCCGTGGCGATCGAGAACGAGCGCGACGAGGAGGCGGGCGACGGCGGGCTGCCGCAGATGCCGGCGGGATTCCTGGTCAAGCTGCCCGTTCGGGACGGCACGGCCGATTGCGCGGCGCTTGAGCGGATCGAACTGACCGGCCTGGCCGAGATCGCACCCGAGGATCCCGAACCCGAATTCGTGGACATCAACGAGGCGGGCGAGATCGTCGTCACGCTTCAGGAAAACAACCACATCGCCGTCATCGGCGCCGATGGCAAACTCGCCACGCATTTTTCGGCCGGCGCGGTCGTGCTGGAGGATGTCGATACCAGGACCGACGGCAGGCTGGACTTTTCCGGCAAGACCGACCCGATCCCGCGCGAACCCGACGGGGTGAAATGGATCGACGCCGATCATTTCGTCACCGCCAACGAAGGCGACTGGAAGGGCGGCTCGCGCGGCTTCACCATCTGGAACAAGGACGGCACGGTCGTTTACGAATCCGGCGCCACGCTGGAACATGCCATCGCCGAGATCGGCCACTATCCCGAGAAACGCTCGAAATCCAAGGGCGTCGAGATCGAAAGCGTCGAATTCGCCCGCTTCGGCGAGACGCCCTATCTGTTCGTGCTGTCCGAGCGCGCCTCGGTCGTGGCGGTCTATGACCTGACCGACCCGGCAGCGCCGAAACCGACCCAGATCCTGCCCTCGGGCATCTCGCCCGAAGGGGCGGTCGCCATTCCCGCGCGCAACCTGTTCGTCACCGCAAACGAGGCCGATCTGGGCGAGGACGGCGCAGCACGGGCGCATGTGATGATCTTCGAGCGCTCGGATGCCGAGCCGGCCTATCCGATGCTGACCTCGGCCGGGGCGGACGCGCCGATCGGCTGGGGCGCGCTTGGCGCGCTGGCCTCGGCCCCCGGACGCGACGACCGGCTTTTCGCCGCCTCGGACAGCGTCTATTCGACCATGCCCTCGATCTACGAGATCGACATCAGCACCAAGCCCGCGCGGATCGTAAAGCAGACCATCGTCACCCGCGGCGGCAATGCGGCACAAAAGCTCGACATCGAGGGGCTGACCTCGGACGGCGAGGGCGGCTTCTGGCTGGCGAACGAGGGCGATGCGGCCAAGCTGGTGCCCCATGCCATCCTGCATGTGAACGAGGCGGGCGAGATCACGCAGGAAATTGCGCTGCCCGCCGAATTGCTGGCGCATCAGACCCGCTTCGGCGCCGAAGGCATCGCCAAGGTCGGCAACACGCTTTGGGTCGCGATGCAGCGGGAATGGGGCGACGATCCGCAGGGGCAGGTCAAGCTGCTGGCCTATGACCTCGACGCCGGGGAATGGGGCGCGGTGCGCTATCCGCTGGAGCCGAAGGGCGAGGGCTGGATGGGCCTGTCGGAGATCGCGGTGAAGGGCGAACACGCCTATGTCATCGAACGCGACAACCTGATCGGCGACAGGGCGGCGGCGAAAAAGATCTTTCGCGTGGCGCTGGCCGACCTGCAACCGGCGGCCTTGGGGGGCGAGTTGCCGGTCATCGCCAAGCAAGAGATGCGCGACCTGATCCCCGAACTGCGCGGGCTGACCAACGGCTATGTGGTGGACAAGGTCGAGGGGCTGGCCTTCGATGCCCGTGGCGACGCCTGGGTGGTGACCGACAATGACGGCGTGGACGACAGCTCGGGCGAGACGCTGTTCTGGAACCTTGGCGCGCTGTGATGCCAGGGGCGGGGCCGTCGCCGGCCCTGCCCGCTAATACCGCAGCCGGGCGTAATAGGAATGCTCGGCCGCTTCGCGCGCCTGGCCCAGCGTGACGACGCCGCGGGCCTTGAGCAGCGGCAGAAGGCGCAAGAACACCTCGGCCGTCACCAGCGCATCGCTCAGCGCGTTGTGGCGCTGGGTGATCTCGACCCCCAGCCGCGCGGCGATGGCCTCCAGCGAATGCGAGGGCTCGTGCGGCTGGGCGATGCTGGCCAGAAGCAGCGTGTCCAGCACCGGCTGGTCGAAGCGCAGCCCGGTCGCCGCCTCTTTCAGTTGCAGGAAGCGCATGTCGAAGGCGACGTTATGGCCTACCAGAACCGTGTCCGAGGCATAGGCGTGGAATGCCGGCAGCACCTCGGCAATGCGGGGCTGGCCCTGCACCATCTCGGGGTGGATGCCGTGATAGGGGATGGATTCGGGCGGGATCTCGCGGCCGGGATCGACAAGCTGGTCGAAGCGTTCGCCGCGCAAGAGCTTGCCGTTCAGGATGCGCAGCGCGCCGATCTGGATGATCTCGTCGCCCTGCGCGGGGTTCAGGCCGGTCGTCTCGGTGTCGAAGACGGTATAGCTCAGCCGCTCCAGCGGCTGGTCGTCCAGCGAGCGACTGGAATCGCTGGCCGCGAACAGGTCGAAATCATAGAATTCCGGCCGCGCCTCCAGCGCCTCGGCCTCGGGCCCAGCCGCCGCGGTGGGCAACAGGAAGCGAAAGAAGGACAGGCCGGCCGGGCGGTCCTGTTCCAGCCACAATTCGCCGCCGTGCCGCTCGGCGATGTCGCGGGCGGCGCTTTGCACGCCGGTATCGCCACCCGCGGCCGGGGCGGCCGGATCAAGCGGCCAGACCAGATCCAGATGCGCCCAGCCCGGCGTCGCGGCCGGCGCCAGGCGCAGGGTCAGCGACGGCATGCCCTGCGGCCCCTTCAACTGCCCCGCCAGCGCGCCCAGCGCCTGGATCAGCGAAAAGCTGTCCAGCCGCAGCCACAGCCCCTCTTCGGCGCTTTCGACCTTGGCCACCCGCCCGGTCTGCGCCAGCACATGCTGCGCCGCGGCCGCCAGAAAGTCGTCGCCCAGCATCTCTTGCAGGGGCCAGCGGGTCAGGATCTCTTGCGAGGCATCCGCCGTCATCGCCGCCAGCCGCTGGCCCATGGCCGCCACCTCGTCGCGGACGATGGCATGGAAGCCGTCGCGCTCGGCCGGCTCCAGGTCGGGATAGTCCAGCATGTCCAGCGCCGCGCCCATATTGGCCAGCGAGGCGCGGCTGGCCTCGGTCAGCTCGGTCAGGCGGCGGTCGCGGCGGGATTGGGCGGCATAATCCTGGGTGATGTCGTCCAGAAGCAGGACATAGCCGCTGATCGCGCCGCCCTGCGACCGCACCGGCGCCAGCACGACATGAAGCAGGCTGCCCGTGGCCGTGGTGGTGACGAATTGCGCCGAAACCGCCGTATCGCCCCGCGCGATATGGCGGTCCACCGTCTCGCGCGCATGCTCGATCAGGGCGCGGTCGATCACGCCGTGGATCGAGCGGCCCAGCCCGATCGCCTCGGCCCCGCCGGCAAGCTGCCCGCCCGAGACGCGATGGAACAGGCCGCGCGCATGGTCGTTGTAAAGCAGGATGCGGCCGTCGAGATTACAGACCACGACGCTTTGGCGCAACTCGGCCATCAGCGCGCCAAGCTGGTCGCGTTCCTGCGCCACCTTCTGCTGCGCCTCGGCCACCAGCCGGGCCATGTCGGTGCGCAGAGCCTGGCGCTGATCGGCCAGCCGGTTCACCGCATCGGCCAGCGCGGCCAGCGCAGGAGGCGAAGCCGCCTCCAGCCGCGGCGCATCGGCATTGTCGGTCAGCAGCCGCGCCGCATCGGCCAGCCGCGCCGGACCCTCGACATGGCGGGCATGAAGCCGCGCCGCCCACCAGCCCGCCAGCGCCGCCCCGGCCAGCCACCAGCCGAACAGGATCGCGCCGTTGGCCTGCAGCGCGGGACCAAGCGCCGAGACCAGCCCGGCACCCTGCCCCGCCGGCAGCGAGGCATGGAACAGCACCGCACCGCCAAGCGCCCAGAGCATCAGCGCCAGCCCCGGTGCGGCGACAGGCAACAGGCGGCGCAGGCCGGGCCTCATGCCAGCATCTCGCGGATGCGCACGATCAGGTCGCGGGTCGAAAAAGGTTTCGTCACATAGGCGTCGGCACCCGCCCCCATGCCGCGGGCGATGTCGATGTCGCGGCCCTTGGCGGTCAGCATCAGGATGCGGATGCCGGAAAGCTCGGGATCGGCGCGCACCGCTTCGCAGACCTCGAAGCCGCTCATGCCCGGCATGGCCGCATCCAGAAGCACCAGCCGCGGCCGTTCGCCGCGGATCATCGCCAGCGCCTGCGTGCCGTCCGGGGCGACCAGCACCTCGTAGCCCTCGCGTTTCAGCATGAAGGACAACGAGACGACGATGTTCGGCTCGTCATCCGCAATCAGCACCCTATCCGTCATCGGACCCTCCCTTGCTGCGAAGCGGCAGGCTGAAGGCGAAGCACGCGCCCTGCCCCGGCTGGCTGTCGAGCCACATCCTGCCCCCCAGATTAACCACGATCTGCCGGCTGATCGGAAGCCCGAGCCCGGTGCCGGGCGGGCGGTTGCCGGCCTCGCCGCCCTGCCGGAACTTGTCGAAGACGGCGGCCTGGTCCTCGGGCGCGACGCCGGGGCCGTTGTCGCGCACCGTGACCACCAGTTCGTCACCCCGATGGCACAGCGCCACCTCGACCCGGCCGCGGCCCTCGGGGACGAATTTCGCGGCATTCGACAGCAGGTTGACCAGCACCTGCGTCAGCCGGTCGGGATCGGCCAGCACCATCGGCACCTGCTCGGGCAGGTCGGCCAGCACCTCGGCCCCGCGCTCGCGGAACAGTTCGGCGGTGGACCGCAGGGCCGCCACGATCAGCGCCTTCATGTCCACGTCGGTATTGTGCCATTCCGCCATGCCGGATTCGATCTTGGCAAGGTCCAGCACCTGGTTGACCAGCCGGCTCAGCCTTTCGCTTTCCGACAGGATGATGTTCAGGAACTCCTCGCGCTCCTGGGGCTGGATGTCGGGCGTGTCCAGCATCAACTCGGTCAGCGCCCGGATCGAGGTCAGCGGCGTGCGCAGCTCATGCGTGACCGAGGACATGAAGTCGTCCTTGAGCTGGTCGAGGCTTTTCAGCTTTTCATTGGCGGCACGCAGCTCGACCGTGGCCTCTTCCAGTTCACGGGCATAGGTGCGCACCTGCGACGCCTCGTCGATGATCTCCAGCACGTCGCCCAAGCTCAGCGATTCCTCCTGCGCCGCCGATTCGACCATGACGCGGGCCGAGGCGGTGCCGATGGCGCCGGCGATCTGGCGCTCGACCCGGTCCACCAGCCGGGCATCGGCGGTCAGGCTGTCCAGCGCGGTCCCGGTCTCGCGCGCGTGGTCGCGAAACAGCGCCTCGGCCCGCGCCGCGCCCAGGAAGCGGCCCGCCAGCCGGCGCAGATCCTCGAGCCGCGCCCTACCGCGCCAGAAGACCGGCTGCGCCTGCCCCCGCTGGAACACCTCGACGAACAGCAGCGCCTGGCTGGCCTCGCGCGCCGAGGCGCGACCCCTAAGCGACAGGCCGACGTAAAGCCCGATATTGACCATCAGGCTCCAGAACAGCGAATGGGTCAGTTCGTCAAAGCCGGTCAGGCCGAACAGGTGCTGCGGTGCCAGGAACGCCAGGCCGAAGGGGCCGTCGAGGAACCCGGCCCCGATCCAGCCCGAACGCGCCAGCGACGGCAGCATCAGGGTATAGGCCCAGACCAGCGACCCGCCGAGCAGCCCGCCAAGCGCGCCGGCCCGCGTCGCGCCGCGCCAATACATGCCGCCCAGCAGCGCCGGGGCGAATTGCGCCACCGCGGCAAAGCTGATCAGCCCGATCGAGACCAGCGCATAAGCCTCGCCCGCGATGCGGAAATAAAGATAGCCGAGCAGCAGCACCAGAAGGATCGCGGCGCGGCGGATGTTCAGCAAGACCCGCGTCAGATCGCCCCCGGTGCGGGCAAAGCGGCCGCTGCTGAGCAGCGCCGGCATCACCAGGTCGTTGCAGACCATGGTCGAGACCGCGACGGTTTCGACGATGATCATGCCGGTCGCCGCCGAAAGCCCGCCCAGATAGGCCAGCAGCGCCAGCCACTCCGCCCCCTGCGACAGGGGCAGCGTCAGCACATAACTTTCCGCCCCCGCCCCGCCATCGCCAAAGATCAGCATGCCGCCGATGGCGATGGGCAGCACGAAGATGTTGATCAGCAGCAGATAGGCCGGAAACAGCCACGAGGCGCGCAGGATATGCCGTTCGTTCACGCATTCGACCACCATCACCTGGAACTGGCGCGGCAGCATCAGCACC
Source organism: Paracoccus sp. SSJ (assembly GCF_030234105.1). NCBI lineage: Bacteria > Pseudomonadati > Pseudomonadota > Alphaproteobacteria > Rhodobacterales > Paracoccaceae > Paracoccus > Paracoccus sp. SSJ. Next base: position 375,750 of record NZ_JASSPE010000001.1, read on the forward strand.
GAAAGCATGGACAGCAGCGTCAGCGCGAACCATTGCGCGCCCTGAAAGCCCTCGAACCCCTGCCCGCCAAGCCGCAAGAGGCCGGCGATGTCGGGCTGGGCCTGCGCACGCGCCCAGATGTCGCCCATGCCGCCGAAAAGCCCGTAGGTGACAAAGACGCCGACCGCCAGAAAGGCCGCAAGCTTGACCGCGGATTCAAAGGCGATGGCGGCGACCATGCCCTCGTGCCGCTCGGACAGGTCGAGGTGCCGGGTGCCGAAGACCACTGCGAAACCGGCCAGCGACAGCGCCATGTAAAGCGTGCCGTCGCGCCACCAGGCCGCATCGGACTGGCCCAGGCCGCCGGTCAGCGCCTCATAGCCGGCCGAGACCGCCTTCAGCTGCAAGGCGATATAGGGCAGGATGCCGACCACGGTGATCAGCGTCACCAGCGCCGCCAGCAGCGGGCTCTTGCCATAGCGGCTGGCGATGAAATCCGCGATCGAGGTGATGCGGTAGCTGCGCGCGATCCGCACCATCTTGCGCAGCACCAGCCAGGCCAGCAGCATGGCCAGCATCGGCCCCAGATAGATCGGCAGGAACCACACCCCGCCCGAGGCGGCACGCCCGACGCTGCCGAAATAGGTCCAGGCCGAACAATAGACCGCCCAGGACAGCGCATAGACAAAGCTGCTGTCGATCAGCGAGCGCCCCTGATCGGCGCGGCGGTCGCCATGCGCCGCCACCGCCACCAGCAGCAGCAGATAGCCGAAGGAGACGGCAAGGACGAGGCCGGGCTGGATCATCCGTCCCTCTCCTCGTGCTTCTCCGGCTCCTTGCCGCCCCGTCCGCCGCGCGACGCGCTGACCCAGGCCAGCGCCGCGATCAGCCCCACCCAGATCACGAACAGCGCCACCGGCAGAAGCGGCAGGCCAAGCACCGTCAACGGCTGGTCCCAGATCAGCAGCAAGGGAAAGTTGAACAGCAGGAAACCGGCGCCGCACAGCGCCAGCAGCACCTGCGCCGATGGTCCGTCGCGCCGCCTCATAGCAGGTCCAGCCGGTAATGCTGGCCCAGCCATTGCTTGAAGTCGCGCACGATGTTCAGCGAATCGCGCAGCGCCTGCCGGTCCAGCCGGCCCAGTTCGGTCGGGCGGATGCTGTTGTCGGGCGCCTGCCCGCGCGCGATCTGCGCAAGGTTGCTGTCCAGCTTCAGCGCCATCATGCAATGCAGCGCATCGGCCAGGTCGCGCGCCAGTCCGGCATCGATACGCCCCGCCCCCGCCAGCGCCTGCAGGCGGGCGCGGGTTCCGGACGCGGCAATGCCATATTCCAGCGCCAGGGCGCGGGTGCCGTGCACGACCGGGAAGATGCCCAGCTTCTTGAGATCGATCTCGGCCGCCTCGGGGCCGCGCATGCCCGGCAGGCGGCGCCACCAGCCGCCCTCGGCCCCGCTGTCGAACTGCCGGATCGCGGCGGCGAAACGGGCGTAAAAGCTGTCGCTGCCGGTCAGCATGCGCTGCAACCGATCCCGCAAGGCGGCCAGCAGGCTTTCGTCCCCGGCGACGGCGGCGGCATCGAGGAAAATGGCCAGGTTCATCGGCCCCTCGGGATCGTCGCCATGGATCCAGTCGCGCAGCGTGTCGCCAAAGGCCTGCACGCTCTGGCACCACAGGGGCCGGCTCAGCATGATGCCGCCGGGACAGGGCGGATAGCCGAAAGAGATCAGTGCCTCGGTAAAGGCCTGCGTCACGCGGTCGAGCCCGTCGAAGGCAAAGCCGTCGCGCAGGATCAGTGCATTGTCCTGATCGGTGCGGATGATCTGTTCGGACCGGCCCTCGCTGCCCATGACGATCAGGCAGCTGTTATCGCGCAGGGCCTGCGGCGCCAGCATCTGCCACAGCCTGCGAAAGATCTGCCGGTTCAGCGCCCCGACCAGCCCGGCGATGACCTCGATGCGAACGCCGTCCTCGTGCAGCACGCGGATCAGCGCCTCGACCTGGGCGGCGGGCCGGGCCAGTTCGGCCGGGCTTGTCGCCCGCGCGATCTCGGCCGAGATCAGATGCGACTGGTTGGCCAGAAAGCCCATCAGGTCCATCTGGCTGAGGATGCCGACCACCTCGTCGCCGTCGCGCACCAGCACGCGATGGATGCGGTGCCGCAGCATCAGCATCATCGCGTCGTAAAGATCGTCCCCAACCGACACCGACCAGGGCGTGAAGCTGGTGAAGTCGCGCACCTTCAGCGACGCGGGCGGCGCATCGCGCAGGATGGCCTGCACCAGATTGGTCGTGGTGAAGATGCCCAGCCTGTCGCCGTCGCGCACCAGCGCATCGGCGATGCCGCGCGCCGCAAGCTCGCCGCACAGCGTCACCAGGTCGGTTTCGGCATCGACGAAATGCGGCTTGCGCAGGATGGCATCGCGCACCCGCGCTGTGACCAGCGTCACCATCTCGCGCTGCTCGTGGCGCAGCGCCTGATCGCCGGCCGTCACTGCCGGCATCCCCGCCGCATCGTCCGCGCGAGCCAAACCATAACCCCAGAGGAATCACCCATGGATCTCTCTGCCCCCTCCCGACCCTTTAACAGCGACCGGCACAACCCTCGCGGGGCTGCACCGGGCGCCAATTCGGCACTCCTCCTGCTCGCAATACCTTGATAAGCCTAAGCGAGGGCGTTTCACAACATCCTTGCTGCACGGCGTCTCATGCGAAACGGGGAACGAAGGGGTAAAATCGGGCCTAGCGTTCGGCGGCGCGGAACTCCAGCTTGCCCGACAGCAGGATGGCCACGGTCGAACAGATCGCACCCGAAAGCAGGTAAAGCCCCGCCGCCGACAATCCCAGCCAGGTCGACAGCAAAAGCGCGGTCAGCGGCGCGAAACCCGCGCCGAACATCCAGGCCAGATCCGAGACGATGGCCGAGCCGGTATAGCGGTTGCGCGCCTCGAACAGCGAGGCGACCGCGCCGGAACTTTGCCCGAAGCTGAGGCCGAGGATGAAGAACCCGACGATCATGTAGACCAGTTCGCCGGTCTTGCCCGCCGACAGAAGCAGCGGCGCCAGCGCGGCAAAGCAGCCGATCAGCAATGCCCCCACCAGCAGCAGGTTGCGCCGCCCGATGCGGTCGGCCAGCCAGCCCGACAGCAGGATGGCCAGGATGCCGCCGGTCGCCGCCACCGCCTCGATGATCAGGAAGCTGAGCAGCGTCTCGTCTGTGTAGAGATAGATCCAGGACAGCGGATAGACCGTGACCATATGGAACATGGCGAAACTGGCCAGCGGCACGAAGATGCCGATGAGGATCGCGCCGCCATCCTCGCGCAGGGTCTTGCCGATGCGGGTCGGCTGGAGTTCGCGCGATTCGAAAAGCTCGGCGAATTCCTCGGTCGCGACGATGCGCAGCCGCGCGAACAGCGCCACCACGTTGACCGAGAAGGCGACGAAGAACGGATAGCGCCAGCCCCAGTCCAGGAAGTCCTGCGCGGTCAGGTTGGCCGCCAGATAGGCGAAAAGCAGGCTGGCGACGATCAGCCCGATGGGCGCGCCAAGCTGTGGCACCATGGCGTAAAAGCCGCGGCGGCTGCGCGGCGCCGTCAGCGCCAGAAGCGAGGGCATGCCGTCCCAGGCACCGCCCAGCGCCAGCCCCTGCGCGATGCGCAGCACGGCCAGGATGACGACGGCCCAGCCGCCCACGTTCTCATAGCTGGGGATCAGGCCCATGGCGACGGTCGCGGTCCCCATCAGGAACAGCGCCGCCGTCAGCTTGGTGACGCGCCCGTGGCGGCGGTCGATGCTCATGAACAGCGCACTGCCCAGCGGCCGGGCAACGAAGGCCAACGCCAGCAGCGCGAATGACAAGAGCGTCCCGGTCAGCGGATCGGTGAAGGGAAAGATCCGCTGCGGAAAGACGATCACCGAAGCGATGGCAAAGACGAAGAAATCGAAGAATTCCGAAGCGCGCCCGATGATGACGCCCACGGCGACATCCGAGGGCGAAACCCTGTGGCGGCCATGCGCTGACGGGACGGCCGATTGCACGGCGGGCGTGGAGGAGGATGTGCTCATGTTTTTCCGAGGAATCCGATGCGATCCAGATTCGTGCCGGGCACGGGCCAACCCGCCGCGGCGTTTCCGTCCCTATTGGTGCCGGAAGCGAGAACTGAACTGTATAGGACAAAACGTCGCATGGCGAGCTTGACCTAGATCAAGGTAATTCACCCCGTGCCATGTCGCAGCCCTGCGACTCAGCCGTCCGCACCTGTCGCTCACCGACATCGGGTAGTCCAATGACCTACATACGAAAATTCGCCCGCCTGCCCTGGCTTGCCTTGCTGATTCCCCTTGCCGCCTGCAAGGCCGAGGTCCTGGCGCCCGCCGGGGACGTGGCGGCGCGACAGCGCGACCTCCTGGTGATCTCGACGCTGCTGATGCTGCTGATCATCGTGCCGGTGATGGTGCTGACGGTGGTTTTTGCCCGCCGCTACCGCGAGAGGAACAAGGACGCCGACTACCGGCCGGACTGGGACCACTCGACCAAGCTGGAATTCGTGATCTGGGGGGCACCGCTTCTCATCATCATCACGCTGGGCGCGCTGACCTGGGTGGGCACGCATCTCTTGGACCCCTATCGGCCGCTGGACCGCATCAGCGCCGACCGGCCGCTGACCGAAGAGCACAGGCCCTTGCCGGTGCAGGTGGTGGCGATGGACTGGAAATGGCTGTTCATCTATCCCGAGCAGGGCATCGCCTCGGTCAACGAGATGGCCGTGCCGGTGGATCGCCCGGTCGAGTTCACGCTGACCTCGACCTCGGTGATGAACGCCTTCTACATCCCCGCGATGGCCGGCATGATCTATGCCATGCCGGGGATGGAGACCAAGCTGAACGGCGTCTTCAACCATCCCGGCGAATACAAGGGCATCGCCTCGCATTATTCGGGCCACGGCTTTTCGGGGATGCATTTCAAGGCCCATGCCACCGACGAAGCGGGCTTCGACGCCTGGATCGAAAAGGCCCGCGCCTCGGGCGGCACCCTGGACCGCCCGCGCTATCTGGAACTGGAGGCACCCAGCGAGAACGTGCCGCCGATGTCCTTTGCCGAGGTCGATCCGCATCTGTTCCAGCGCATCGTGAACATGTGCGTGGAGCCGGGCAAGATCTGCATGGCCGAGATGATGGCGCTGGACGCGCAGGGCGGCACCGGGCTTGCCGGCACCATGAACGTGACCCGGCTGACCTATGACAAGGACCAGCGCCGCGGCACCCGCGCGCCGGTGCTGGGATGGGAGCCCTTCCAGGTCGCCTCGTTATGCACGCCCGAGGATTCGGCGCTGATGTTCGGCAAATCGCCCGAACTGGCGCGCGCGCCGGTGGACATGACGCCGATGCGCGGCCACGCGTTGACCCCTCCGAAAGGGCCCTTCACCCCCTCGCAAGACAATGCCGTCACCTTGCTCGATCCGGCTGCGGATCGGGCGCGGAACTTCTGATCGGACGCAAGCATGGCTACGTTTTCCAACGAAACCACCTTTCTTCTTGGCCGGCTGAACTGGGACGCGATCCCCAAGGAGCCGATCGTCTGGGCGACCTTCGTCGTCGTCGCCATCGGCGGCATCGCGGCCCTGGCGGCGCTGACGAAATACCGGCTTTGGGGCTGGCTCTGGCGCGAGTGGTTCACCTCGGTCGACCACAAGAAGATCGGCATCATGTATATCGTGCTGGCGCTGGTCATGTTCGTGCGCGGCTTTGCCGATGCGATCATGATGCGGCTGCAGCAGGTCTGGGCCTTCGGCGGCTCCGAGGGCTACCTGAACAGCCATCACTACGACCAGATCTTCACGGCGCATGGCGTCATCATGATCTTCTTCGTGGCGATGCCCTTCATCACCGGGCTGATGAACTATGTCGTGCCGCTGCAGATCGGCGCGCGCGACGTGTCCTTCCCCTTCCTCAACAACTTTTCGTTCTGGATGACGGTGGGCGGCGCGGTGATCACCATGGCCTCGCTGTTCCTGGGCGAGTTCGCGCAGACCGGCTGGCTGGCCTTTCCGCCGCTTTCGGGCATCGGCTACAGCCCCTGGGTCGGGGTGGACTATTACATCTGGGGCTTGCAGGTCGCGGGCGTCGGCACCACGCTGTCGGGGATCAACCTGCTGGTGACGATCCTGAAGATGCGTGCGCCGGGCATGACGATGATGCGGATGCCGATCTTCACCTGGACCTCGTTCTGCGCCAACATCCTGATCGTCGCCTCGTTCCCGGTGCTGACCATGACGCTGATCCTGCTGACGCTGGATCGCTATGTGGGCACCAACTTCTTCACCAACGACCTTGGCGGCAATCCGATGATGTATATCAACCTCATCTGGATCTGGGGCCACCCCGAGGTCTATATCCTGATCCTGCCGCTGTTCGGCGTGTTTTCCGAAGTCACCTCGACCTTCTCGGGCAAGCGGCTGTTCGGCTATTCCTCGATGGTCTATGCCACGGTCTGCATCACGGTGCTCAGCTACCTGGTCTGGCTGCACCATTTCTTCACCATGGGCTCGGGTGCATCGGTGAACTCGTTCTTCGGGATTACCACGATGATCATCTCGATCCCGACCGGGGCCAAGCTCTTCAACTGGCTCTTCACCATGTATCGCGGCCGCATCCGCTATGAGCTGCCGATGATGTGGACCATCGCCTTCATGCTGACCTTCGTGATCGGCGGCATGACGGGCGTGCTGCTGGCCGTGCCGCCGGCGGATTTCGTGCTGCACAATTCGCTGTTCCTGATCGCGCATTTCCACAACGTCATCATCGGCGGCGTGCTGTTCGGCCTGTTCGCCGCCATCAACTTCTGGTGGCCCAAGGCATTCGGGTTCAAGCTGGACGTGTTCTGGGGCAAGGTCTCGTTCTGGTTCTGGGTCGTCGGCTTCTGGGCCGCCTTCATGCCGCTGTATATCCTGGGGCTGATGGGCGTGACCCGGCGGCTGCGCGTCTTCGACGATCCCGACCTGCGGATCTGGTTCGCCATCGCGGCCTTCGGCGCGGTGCTGATCGCCTGCGGCATCGCGGCCATGTTCGTGCAGTTCGGCGTCTCGATCCTGCGCCGCGACCGGCCGGAGTACCGCGACGTCAGCGGCGATCCCTGGGACGGGCGGACGCTGGAATGGGCGACCTCGTCGCCGCCGCCGGCCTATAACTTCGCCTTCAACCCGATCTCGCACGGGCTGGATACCTGGTGGGAGATGAAGCAGCAGGGCGCCACCCGCCCGACCGGCGGCTATATGCCGATCCACATGCCGAAGAACACCGGCACGGGCGTGATCCTGGCGGCGCTGGCCACGGTCTGCGGCATGGCGCTGGTCTGGTATGTCTGGTGGCTGGCGGCACTGAGCTTCCTGGGCATCATCGCGGTCTCGATCGCGCATACCTTCAACTACAACCGCGACTATTACATCCCCGTCTCGGAAATCGAGGCGACCGAGGATGCCCGGACGCGCCAGCTTGCGCAGGGGGTTTGAGACATGAGCCACGCGACGACCGACACCATGCGCCAATACTGGGAGCTTGAGCCCCACCACCACCCCGAGGGCGCCTCGACCAGCCTGGGCTTCTGGGTCTACCTGATGAGCGACTGCCTGATGTTCGCGGTGCTCTTCGCGGTCTATGGCGTGCTGGGCACCAGCTTCGCCGCCGGGCCGGGGCCGAAAGACCTGTTCGACCTGGAACTGGTGGCGGTCAACACCGCCATGCTGCTGCTGTCGTCGATCACCTTCGGCTTTGCCATGCTGGCCATGGGCAAGGGCGACCAGCGCGGCACGTTGCGCTGGCTGGCGGTCACGCTGTTCTTCGGCCTGTGCTTCCTGGCCATCGAGCTTTACGAGTTCCACCACCTGATCCATATCGGCGCCGGCCCGCAGCGATCCGGGTTCCTGTCGGCCTTCTTCACGCTGGTCGGCACGCATGGGCTGCATGTCACCTTCGGCTCGATCTGGCTGGTGACGCTGATGGTGCAGATCACCCGGACCGGGCTGATCCCCGCAAACCAGCGCCGCATGGTCTGCCTGTCGATGTTCTGGCACTTCCTCGACGTCATCTGGATCGGCGTCTTTACCTTCGTCTATCTGCTGGGGATGATCTGATGTCCGCCGAACACGCACATGCCGCGCATCACGACGATCACGGCCATGACCACGGCAGCCATGCCTCTTATATCAAGGGCTTCCTGCTGTCGGTGATCCTGACCGCGATCCCCTTTGGCCTGGTCATGGCCGGCGGCTTCGAAAGCCGCGCCCTGACCGCCGTCACGGTGATCGGCTTTGCCGTGGTGCAGATCCTGGTCCACATGGTCTATTTCCTGCACATGAACGGCAAGCAGGAAGAGGGCTGGACCATGCTCTCCACCATCTTCACCGTGGTGGTGGTGGTCATCCTGCTGGCCGGCTCGCTGTGGGTCATGTATCACATGAACACCAACATGATGCCGCAGATGGACCATGAACTGATGCAGGGCTTCGGTTCGTGACCCTGCGCCGGCTGGCGGTGCCGGCCGGGGCGCTGGCGGTCTTCGTGGCGCTGATGGCGCTGGGGGTCTGGCAGGTGCAGCGGCTGGCCTGGAAGACCGACCTGATCGCCCGGGTCGAGGCGCGTCTGGCCGAGGCCCCGGCACCCGCCCCCGGACCTGCCGAATGGGCCGGGATGGACGCGCGCGACGCGGAATATCGCCGGGTCTCAGTGACCGGAACCTATCGCGCGGACGGCGACACGCTGGTCAAGGCGGTGACGGAACGCGGGCCGGGCTTCTGGGTGATGACGCCGCTGCAAACGCCCGAGAGCTGGACCGTGCTGGTCAATCGCGGTTTCGTGGCGGATGCCGCGCGCGACGACCGCCCCCTGCCCGGCGGCGAGGTCACGGTGACGGGCCTGCTGCGCATGAGCCAGCCCGGCGGCGCCTTCCTGCGCGGCAACGACCCCCAAGCCGGGCGCTGGTATTCCCGCGACACGGCCGCCATCGCCGCCGCGCAGGGCCTTGGCCCGGTCGCGCCCTGGTTTCTGGATGGCGATGCCCACGGCGACGGGGCGCAGCCCGTCGGCGGGCTGACCGTGGTCCGTTTTCGCAACAGCCATCTGGGCTATGCGGCGACCTGGTTTTCGCTGGCGGCGCTTTGGGCGGGCTGGCTGCTGTGGGCCAGGCGCCGGGGCGCGCGGGACTGACGGGCGCAAAGGGCCCAAAGGCCCAGGGGATCGGGAAAACCCACGCGGCTTGACTTGAATCAACGTCCTGGCGGCTTGATATTCGCAAGGGTGGGCAAGATGCTGGCGCCGCCCGGTCGGAATGGCCAAGCCCCGCCCCATCGTCATCCGGTCCCTGCGTGCCCGCGCGCCCCGCGTCCGCCAAGGAGATGCCCATGAAGACCCCGACCAGCGCACCGAAGCCCGCTGTCGCATCCGCCGAGTTGCCGCCCGTGCCCTGCCCCGAACCCTTGGGCAGAGAGGCGTTCCGCACCTTCGACCGCATGCGCGAGGCGATGACGGCCCAGTTCACCGGCGGGCTGTCGCCGGCGGCGCTGACGCTGGCCTTGCAGGACTGGACCATGCATCTGGCCGCGGCGCCGGGCAAGCGGATGGAGCTGCTAGACAAGGCCAACCGCAAGGCCGCGCGGCTGTTGTGCCACCTGGCCGCGCTTTGCGTGAATCGCGAGGCGCCGGCCTGCATCGACCCGCTGCCCGGCGACTATCGCTTTGCCGCCGAGGGCTGGAAGAAGCCGCCCTTCAGCATCTGGGCGCAGGCCTTCCTGCTGCAACAGCAATGGTGGCACAATGCCACGCACGAAGTGCCGGGGATGAACCCGCATCACCAGGAGATCGTCTCGTTCACCGCGCGGCAGATCCTGGACGTGTTCTCGCCCTCGAACCTGCCCTTCACCAATCCCGAGGTGATCGCCCGCACCATGGAAACCGGCGGCATGAACCTGGTGCAAGGCATGCGCAACTGGACCGAGGACATGATCCGCCAGGCGACCGGCCAGCCCCCGGTCGGAACCGAGGATTTCGTGGTCGGCAAGGACGTGGCGGTGACGCCGGGCAAGGTCGTCTACCGCAACCACCTGATCGAACTGATCCAATACGCCCCCGCCACCAGGACGGTCATGGCCGAGCCGATCCTGATCGTGCCGGCCTGGATCATGAAATACTACATCCTGGACCTCTCGCCGCAGAACTCGCTGATCCGGCATCTGGTGGCGCAGGGCCATACGGTCTTCTGCATCTCCTGGCGCAATCCCACGGCCGAGGATCGCGACCTGACGCTGGACGACTATCGCCGGCGCGGGGTGATGGCGGCGCTGGAGGCGATCAACGCCATCCTGCCGCAGCGCAAGGTCCATGCCGTGGGCTATTGCCTGGGCGGCACGCTGCTGTCCATCGCCGCCGCCGACATGGCGCATGGCGACGACGACCGGCTGGCCAGCCTGACCTTGCTGGCGGCGCAGACCGATTTCAGCGAACCGGGGGAACTGGCGCTGTTCATCGACCACAGCCAGGTGAACCTTCTGGAAAGCATGATGTGGAACCGGGGCTACCTGTCCGCCGACCAGATGGCCGGGGCCTTCCAGCTTTTGCGCTCGAACGACCTGATCTGGTCGCGCATGGTGCATGACTACCTGATGGGCGAGCGGCGGCCGATGATCGACCTGATGGCCTGGAACGCCGATTCGACGCGCATGCCCTACCGGATGCATGCGGAATACCTGGAGCGGCTTTACCTGGACAACGAACTGGCCGCCGGGCGCTTCATGGTCGAGGGGCGGCCCGCCGCGATCCAGAACCTCCGTGTGCCGATGTTCGTCGTCGGCACAGAACGCGACCATGTCGCGCCCTGGCGCTCGGTCTTCAAGATCCATTACCTCAGCAATACCGAACTGACCTTCGTGCTGACCAGCGGCGGCCACAATGCCGGCATCGTCAGCGAGCCGGGCCGGCCGCACCGGCGCTATCGCATCGCGCTGCGCGAGGCCGGCGGGCGCTGCCCCGGCCCCGACATCTGGGCCGAGACCGCCGAGGCACGGCCGGGATCGTGGTGGGACGCCTGGACCGACTGGCTGGCCGCGCATTCCTCGGCCAAGCGCACCCCGCCGCCGGCCATGGGCGCGCGCAAGGCCGGCCATGCGCCGCTGGCCGACGCGCCCGGCACCTATGTGCTGCAACGCTAGGCCAAGACCCCGCGCATTGAACAGCCCGGCGAATATCGCCAAACAGGTCAGGGACAGGTGACTGCCGAAGGAGAGCCCCATGAAGCCAGCCGAGATCGCCCCGGACGAGGTCGCATGGCACGCCCGCAGCGGCGAGGAGACCTGTTCCGCGCTGGCGACCAGCCTTGACGGGCTTGGCCATGACGAGGCCGCGCGGCGGCTGGAGCGGTTCGGCCCGAACGAGCTGCCCCCCGCCGCCCGCACCCATCCGGTGCTGCGCTTCCTTGCCCAGTTCAACAACGCGCTGATCTATTTCCTGCTTTCGGCGGCGGTGGCGGCCATCGCGCTGGGGCATGTCATCGACGGCGTGGTGATCGTCGTGGTGGTGCTGGTGAACGCCGTCGTCGGCTTCATCCAGGAAGGCAAGGCCGAACGCGCGCTGGACGCCATCCGCGACATGATCGCCCCCCATGCCGTCGTGGTGCGCGAAGGCGAGCGGCACACGCTCGACACACGCGAGATCGTGCCCGGCGACATCGTGGTGATCGAGGCCGGCGACAAGGTGCCCGCCGACCTGCGCCTGCTGCGCGCGCGCGGGCTCAGCGCCGACGAGGCGATCCTGACCGGCGAATCGGTGCCCGCGGAAAAGACCGAAGGCCCGGTCGCGCCGGATGCCGTGCTGGGCGACCGCGCACCGATCCTGCATTCCGGCACGCTGGTCACCACCGGCCAGGGCATCGGCGTCGCGGTGGCGACCGGCCCGCGGACCGAGATCGGCCGCATTTCCGGCATGATCGGCGCCGTGCAGACCCTGACCACGCCGCTTCTGCGCCAGATCAACGCCTTCGGCACGCGCTTCACCTGGTTCGCCATCGCCACCGCCGCGCTGCTTTTCGTCTTTGCCACGCTGATCCGGGGCTATGCCCCGCTCGACGCGTTGATGGTGGTGGTGGCGCTGGCGGTCGGCGTGGTGCCCGAGGGGCTGCCCGCCGTCATCACCATCACCCTTGCCATCGGCGTGCGCCGCATGGCCGCACGCAATGCCGTGGTGCGGCGCCTGCCCGCGGTCGAGACGCTGGGCGCGACCTCGGTGATCTGCTCGGACAAGACCGGCACGCTGACCCGCAACGAAATGACCGTGCGCCATCTGGTGACCGCGGCCAGCGTCACCGCGATTTCCGGCACCGGCTACGCCCCCGAGGGGGAGTTTTCCGGCCCCGACGGCACCGAGCCCGCCCCCGAGGCGGAACGCGAGGCGCTGATCCGCGCCGGGCTTTTGTGCAACGACGCCCTGCTGGTCGAGCGCGAAGGGCATTGGGCCGTGCTGGGCGATCCGATGGAGGGCGCGCTGGTCGCCGCCGCCGCCAAGGCCGGCCTGCACCCCGAAACCGAGCGCACCTCGTGGAACCGGCTGGACGAGATCCCCTTCGACGCACAGCACCGCTTCATGGCGACCCTGCATGACGACCCCCAAGGCGAAAGGCGCATCTTCGTCAAGGGCGCCCCCGAACGGGTGCTGGCCATGTGCGGAACCCAGGCGGCGGGCGGGACCGCCCTGCCCCTGGACCCCGGCTATTGGCAGGAATGCATCGACGCCTGCGCCGCCGGGGGCGAGCGCGTGCTGGGCTTTGCCGGCATGGCCGCCGGCCCCGGGGTCGAGCGGCTGGATTTCGACATGGTCGAGGGCGGGCTGACCTTCCTGGGCCTTGCCGGCTTCATCGATCCGCCCCGCGACGAGGCCATCGCCGCGGTGGCGGAATGCCGCTCGGCCGGGATCGCCATCAAGATGATCACCGGCGACCACAAGGGCACGGCGGCGGCCATCGCCCGCCAGCTCGACATCGCCGACGATCCCAAGGTGCTGGAGGGCGCGGCGCTGGACGGCATGCCGGACGAAACGCTGCACCGCGTGGTCGAGGAGGTCAGCGTCTTTGCCCGCGCCACGCCCGAACACAAGCTGCGCATCGTCAACGCGCTGCAAGCCAACGGCCATATCGTCGCGATGACCGGCGACGGGGTGAACGACGCGCCCGCCGTCAAGCAGGCCGATGTCGGCGTCGCCATGGGCCGCAAGGGCACCGAGGCCGCCAAGGAGGCGGCGCAGATGGTGCTGCTGGACGACAACTTCGCCTCGATCGTCGCCGCCGTGCATGAGGGCCGCACCGTCTACGACAACATCCGCAAGGTGATCGGCTGGACGCTGCCCTCGAATGGCGGCGAGGTGCTTTGCGTGATCCTGGCGATCATCCTGGGCGTGACCCTGCCGATGACGCCGGTGCAGATCCTGTGGATCAACATGATCCTGACCGTCACGCTGGGGCTGGTCCTGGCCTTCGAGCCGCCCGAGCCCGACGTGATGAACCGCCCGCCGCGCCCGCGCGACGCGCCGATCCTGTCGCGTTTCCTGGTCTGGCGCATCGGCTTCGTCTCGGTGCTGTTCATGCTGGGGGTCTTTGGCATCTTCGCCTATGCCGGCATGCGCGGCTATGGGATCGAAGGGGCCCGCACCATGGTCGTCAACACGCTGGTGGTGATGGAGATCTTCTACCTGTTCAACGTGCGCTACCTGCACCGCAGCTCGTTCAGCCTGATCGGCGCCATGGGCACGCCCGCCGTGCTGGGGGCGATCGCGGTGGTGGTCGCGGCGCAGGTGCTGTTCACCTATGCGCCCTTCATGCACGACCTGTTCGACAGCGCGCCCATCGACCTTGCCGACGGGCTGGTGATCGTGGTGGTCGGCGTGGCGCTCATGGCCATCCTCGAGATCGAAAAGACGCTGACGCGCAGATTTGCCCTGTAAAGGCGGCGGCATCCGGCCCGGATTGATTTTGTTCCCTGTATGTTCTATATTGGGACCATGATCCGCAAGGGAGATCCGCCATGGACGCCACCACCTTTGCCCTGCCGGCCACGCCGCGCCAGATCGCCTATGCCCGCTCGCTTGCCCTGAGGAACCAGACGCTCCTGCCCTGGGAGGTGCAGCAGGATCGCCGCACGCTCAGCGCCTGGATCGAGGCGCAGGCGCGGATGCGGCCGGCGACGGGGCTGCCCACCTCGAAGCAGGTCGCCTTTGCCGAGCGCATCGCCCGGCTCAAGCGGCGCGCCGTGCCCGACGAATGCTTCCGCGACCGCCAACTGCTGTCGCGCTGGATCGACAGCAATCGCTGAACCCCGCGCCATGCGGCCCGATCAGGGCCGCATGTCCAGCGCGGCCAACGCGGTCAACTGCGCCCCGGCCGGTTCCGCCAGATCGTCCAGCACCTGGAAATGGTCGCAGCCCGGAACGTGCAACAGCACCGCGCGCTCACCCGCCTGCCGGCAGGCTTCGGCATAGTCGTCGGATTGCCGGATCAGTTCCGGCAGTTCCCCGGCACCGACAGCGACCAGCGTGGGCGCACCGGGGGCGATGATCCGCTGCGGGCTGCAAGCGGCGATCTCGGCCTCGGTCAGTTGCAGCTTGTCGTTCAGCTGGCCAAGGCCGATCGGCTCCAGGTCGAAAAGCCCGCTGATCGCCAGCACCGAGCCTACGGCGGGGTGGCCCCGATGCATGGCCGCCAGATGCCCGCCGGCGGAATGCCCGGCAAGGCAAAGCCGCCGCCCGGCAAGCCGGGGCGCGAGATGGTCGAGCAGATGCCCGATCTCGGCCACGATCTGCGTCATCGAAGCCTCGGGCGCCAGCGTGTATTCGGCCAGGATCACGTCATGGCCGCGCGCCAGGGGACCGGCGGCGCAGAAGGCGAAATCCTCCTTGACGCAGCTCTGCCAATAGCCGCCGTGGATGAAGACGAAGACCGGCGCATCCGGCCGGCCGCTGACAAACCAGTCGAAGGTCTGGCGCGCGCCGGGGCCATAGCGCAGATCCCGCCGGCAGTCATGCGCGGCATGGAACGCATCGCTGCGGGCGCGGAAATCCCGCATCAAGGCCGGGAAATCCGCGATCCTGCCGGTATTGCTGTAGGCCGTGTCCAGTTCCTGCCGGGTCATCCCCCGATAGATCGCCGTCGCCATTCACACCCCCAGATAGCGGTCGGTCAGGTCCGAGGTCAGATCGGCGATGCCGCCCTGCCAGACCGTCGCACCGCGCTCGACGATCACCGCGCGGTCGGCGACCGATGCGATCTCGCTGAGCGATTTGTCCACCAGCAGGATCGACAGCCCCTCGGCCTTGAGCCGCCGCACGCCGGCCCAGATCTCCTGCCGGACGACCGGGGCAAGGCCCTCGGTCGCCTCGTCCAGCACCAGCAGGCGCGGATTGGTCATCAGCGCCCGGCCGATGGCCAGCATCTGCTGCTCGCCCCCCGACAGCGTGCGCGCGATCTGGCCCATGCGTTCCTGCAGGCGGGGAAACAGGGCGCAGACGCGCGCCATGTCCCAGGGGCCGGGACGGGCGGCAACGGTCAGGTTCTCGGCCACGGTCAGCGGCGCGAAGCAGCGCCGCCCCTCCGGCACCAACCCGACGCCCAGCCGCGCCACCTTGGGCGCCGAGAGGCCGGCGACATCCCGGCCCGCAAAGCGCAGGCTGCCGGCGGAATGCGGCATCAGGCGGCTGATGCAGCGGATCGTCGTGGTCTTGCCCATGCCGTTGCGGCCCATCAGCGCCACGACCTCGCCTTCGCCCAGGTCCAGCGTGATGCCGAACAGCGCCTGCACCGGGCCGTAGGATGCGGTCACGTCGCGCAATTCCAGAAGATGGGTCATGCGTCCTCTCCCAGATAGGAACGCCGCACCTCGGGATTGGCGCGGATCTCGGCCACGCTGCCGGTGGCGATGATGCGGCCATAGACCAGCACCGAGATGCGGTCGGCCAGCGCAAAGACCGCGTCCATGTCGTGCTCGACCAGCAGGATCGGCGCCTCGTTGCGCAGTTCGGCCAGGATGCCGGTCAGCTGCCGCCCGCCCTCCAGCCCCATGCCGGCCATGGGCTCGTCCAGCAGGAAGGCGCGCGGGCGCAGGGCCAGCGCCATGGCGATCTCCAGCTTGCGGCGCTCGCCATGCGAAAGCGTCGCGGCGGGGACCAGATGCCGCCCGGCAAGGCCCGCCTGCTCGATATGGAACAGGGCGGGTTCGGTCAGCTTGCGGTCGGCCAGCGCCGGCAGGTGAAAGCGGAACACCGCGCCGCTGGCCCCGGCCACCGCCAGCATGACGTTTTGCAGCACGGTGAAATCCGGGATCACCGAGGACACCTGGAAGCTGCGCGCCAGCCCCAGCCGCGCCCGCGCCGCCGCGTCCAGCGTATCGATCACCTGCCCCTCGAAGCGGATGGTGCCGGCGTCGGGCCGGATCTCGCCGACGATCTGCTTGATCAGCGTGGACTTGCCGGCGCCGTTCGGGCCGATCAGGGCGTGGATCTCGCCCGGGCGCAGGTCCAGGCTGACATCGTCGGTCGCCACCAGCGCACCAAAGGACTTGCGCAGGCCCCGGATCTCCAGGATGGGTTCGTTGAGTTTCGGCTCAGGCATGGCGGCCCCTCCGCGTGACGATGCCGATCAGCCCGCCCGGCGCGAACAGCACGATGGCCAGCAGCAGAAGGCCCAGCAGCGCCTGCCAGTATTCGCTGATGCCGCCCAGGACATGCTCCAGCAGGATGAAAAGCGCGGCGCCGGCGACAGGGCCGCAAAGCCGCCCCACGCCCCCCAGGATGACGAAGACCATGATTTCGCCCGACATGTGCCAGGACATCATGGCCGGGCTGACGAAACGGTTCAGGTCGGCGTAAAGCGACCCCGCCAGCCCGACGATCATGCCCGACAGGACAAAAGCCGTCAGCCGGATCGCATAGGGCCGGATGCCGACGGCGACCGTGCGCTGGCTGTTTTGCCGCGCCGCCTGCAAGGCCAGGCCGAAACGCGACTGCGTGACCACGGCGGTAAAGACCAGCGCGACGGCCAGCAGCGTGGCGCAGATGGCGAAATACTGGATGGGGGCAAAGGTGTTCAGGCCGGGAAAGGTGTTGCGGACATAGAAGCTCAGCCCGTCCTCGCCGCCATAGCGCGGCCAGCTCATGGCGAAATAGTAAAGCATCTGCGCGAAGGCCAGCGTCACCATGATGAAATAGACGCCCGAGGTGCGCAGGCTGAGCGCCCCGATGACCAGCGCGGCCAGCCCCGCCGCCAGCATCGCCATCGGCCAGATGCCCAGCATCTCGTTGCTGCCCATGATGGTAAAGGGCAGGCTGGTGACCGGCATGCCGGTGCTGGCATGGCTGGCAAGGATCCCGGTGACGTAGCCGCCGATGCCGAAAAAGGCGGCATGGCCGAACGAGATCAGCCCGCCATAGCCCAGCGCCAGGTTCAGCCCCACCCCGGCAAGGCCGAAGATCGCGGCCTTGGTCGCCAGCGTCACGGTAAAGCCGTTGCCGGCCAGATGCGCACCGATGGCGGTGGCGACCAGCAGGGCAAGGATCGCCAGGTTGATCGCCGTATCGCGGTTCAATGTCTCTCGCATCGCTCAGCCCCTTGCCCCGAACAACCCCTGCGGCCGCAGGATCAGCACCACGGCCATCAGCACATAGATCAGCACCGAGGCCAGCGAGGCGCCGATGGTGTTGGCGCTGGACGCATCCCACACCCGCGACAGCAGCCCCGGCAGCAGCGCCTTGCCCAGCGTATCGGTCATGCCGACCAGCAGCGCACCGACAAGCGCGCCCTTGATCGAGCCGATGCCGCCGATCACCACCACCACGAAGGCCAGGATCAGCACCGGCTCGCCCATGCCGACCTGCACCGACTGGATGGTGCCGACCAGCGCCCCGGCAAGCCCCGCCAGCGCCGCGCCAAGCGCGAAGACGATGGTGTAGAGCCGCGCGATGTCGACGCCCAGCGCGCCGATCATCTCGCGATCCGCCTCGCCGGCGCGGATGCGGATGCCCAGCCGCGTGCGGGTGATAAGCCACCACAGCCCCACGGCCACCGCCGCGCCAAAGCCGATGATGACCAGCCGGAACAGCGGGTAATGCAGCCCGCCCGGCAGCACCACCGCGCCGGAAAGCGCGGCCGGCAGCTTGAGGTAAAGCGGGAACGAGCCGAACAGCCAGCGCGTGCCCTCGGAGAACACCAGGATCAGCGCGAATGTCGCCAGCACCTGGTCCAGGTGGTCGCGGGCGTAAAGCCGCCGGATCACCGCGATCTCGACCAGCGCGCCCGCGGCGGCGGCCGCCGCCAGGCTGGCGACCAGCCCCAGCCAGAACGAGCCGGTGGCCGCCGCCACCGCCGCGCAGGCGAATGCCCCGGTCATGTAAAGCGAGCCATGCGCAAGGTTGATCAGCCCCATGACGCCAAAGACCAGCGTCAGCCCGGCCGCCATCAGAAACAGCATCATCCCGTATTGCAGGCCGTTCAGCGCCTGCTCGGCCAGAAGCATCACCGCGTTATCTCCCGAATTGCCAGGGTGGGACCGGACCCGCCGGGCCCGGTCCGGCATGGGTTACATGCTGCACTGCTCGGCATAGGCGTCGCCGTGGTCGGTCATGGCCGGGCCGATGATCTTGTTGGTCAGCACATCGCCTTCCTTGACCACCTCGCGGACGTAATAGTCCTGGATCGGGTGCTGGTTCGGGCCAAAGCTGAACTTGCCGCGCACGCTGGGGAAGTCCGCCTCGGCCAGCGCGGCGCGGAAGGCGTCGGCATCGCCCACATCGGCCTTGGCGATGGCCGAGAGCAGCAGGTTCGCCGTGTCATAGGCCTGCGCGGCGTAAAGCGAGGGCAGGCGACCGTATTCGGCCTGGAAAGTCTCGACGAAGGCCTTGTTGGCCGGGTTGTCCAGGTCCTTGGCCCATTGCGCGGTGTTCTTGACCCCCAGCGCGGCATCGCCCACGGCGGGCAGGATGTCCTGGCTGAAGCTGAAGGCCGGGCCGATCACCGGCTTGCCGACGCCGGATTCGGCATATTGCTTCATGAAGGCGATGCCCATGCCGCCCGGCAGGAAGAAGAACACCGCATCCGCGTCGCTGTTGCGGATCTGGGCGATCTCGCCGGCATAGTCGGTCTGGCCGACCTGGGTATAGACCTCGCTGACCACCTCGCCCTTGTAATAGCGCTTGAAGCCCGCCAGCGAATCCTGCCCGGCGGGATAGTTCGGCGCCATGATGAAGACCTTGCCGATGCCCGCATCCGTGGCATGGGCGCCCGCCGCCTCGTGCAGGTTGTCGTTCTGGTAGGAGACCGAGAAATATTTCGGATTGCAGCCCGCCCCGGCCAGTTGCGAGGGCGCGGCATTGGTCGAAAGATAGAACTTGTCCTGCGCCACCGCCGCCGGCACCACCGCCATGGCGAGGTTCGACCAGACGATGCCGGTCAGCACGTCCACCTGTTCGGACTGGATCATCTTGTCGGCGATCTGCACGGCGACATCGGGTTTCTGCTGGTCGTCCTCGATCACCAGCTCGACCTCCTTGCCCGCGTCGCCCGCGTTCTTCAGCGCCAGCAGGAAACCGTCGCGCGTATCGACGCCCAGGCCGGCG
Organism: Paracoccus sp. SSJ; assembly: GCF_030234105.1. Taxonomy (NCBI): domain Bacteria; kingdom Pseudomonadati; phylum Pseudomonadota; class Alphaproteobacteria; order Rhodobacterales; family Paracoccaceae; genus Paracoccus; species Paracoccus sp. SSJ. The sequence continues at coordinate 395,365 of NZ_JASSPE010000001.1, forward strand.
CCGCCGCCCGACAGCGTGGTGATCATGCCGACCTTGACGGGTTCGGCCTGTGCCATTCCGGCCAGGGCCAGAGCGGCGGTGCCGCAGATCAGCAGCCTTTTCAGTTCCATGACAAACTCCCTGTGTGAAGCGCGATTGTTCGTCGCATGTTTTTATGATGCGGTCGCGGGCTGCAACGGATTTCGCGCATCAGCCCGCGGCCCTGGTCACGCCCGCCCTTCCAGCAGGCGGAAACGCTGGATCTTGCCGCTTTCGGTCTTGGGCAGCGCCTCGGCAAAGACCACGCGGCGCGGGTATTTGAAGGGCGCGATGACGGATTTGACGTGATCCTGCAAACACTTGGCCATCGCCTCGCCAGCCTGGGCACCGGGGCGCAGCACCACATGCGCCTCGACGATCTGGCCGCGCTCGGCCGAAGGGGCGCCCACGACCGCGCATTCCAGCACGTCGGGATGGGACAGAAGCGCGGCCTCGACCTCGGGGCCGGCGATGTTGTAGCCGGCCGAGACGATGATGCCGTCGGTGCGGGCGGCAAAGTGGAAATAGCCCTGCTCGTCCTGCCAGAAGCTGTCGCCGGTCAGGTTCCAGCCGTCCTGCACATAGGCGCGCTGCTTGTCCGGGTCGGCCAGATAGCGGCAGCCCACCGGCCCGCGCACCGCCAGCCGGCCCGTCTCGCCCGGCGGCAGTGCGCGGCCGTCGGGGCCGATGATCCGGGCCTCGTAGCCCGCGACCGGGCGGCCGGTGCAGGCCGGGCGGCTGTCGCCGAAGCGGTTGGTCAGGAAGATGTGCAGCATCTCGGTCGAACCGATGCCGTCCAGCATCGGCTTGCCGGTCTTGGCCATCCATTCCTCATAGACCGGGCCGGGCAGCGTCTCACCGGCCGAGACGGCGGCGCGCAGGCTGGACAGGTCCGCCCCCTCGTCCATGGCGCGCATCATCACCCGATAGGCAGTCGGCGCGGTAAAGCAGATGGTGGCGCGGTATTTCTGGATGATCTCGATCATGTTCGGCGGCGAGGCGTTTTCCAGCAGCGCGGCCGAGGCGCCGAAGCGCAGCGGAAACACCGCCAGCCCGCCCAGCCCGAAGGTAAAGGCCAGGGGCGGCGAGCCGACGAAGACATCCTCGGGCCGCACCTCCAGCACCTCGCGGGCATAGCCGTCGGCGATGATCAGGATGTCGCGGTGGAAATGCATGGTCGCCTTGGGCTCGCCCGTGGTGCCCGAGGTAAAACCCAAGAGCGCCACGTCGTCGCGGCCGGTTTGCACCGCCTGAAACCGCACCGGCTGGGACAGGGCGGCGCGGTCCAGTTCGGCATCGTGGTTCGCCGTGCCGTCGAAACCCACCACGGTCTTCAGATAGCGGCTGTCCTTGGCGGCCAGCGCCAGTTCGTCCATCAGCCGCGTGTCGCAAAGCGCGTGGCTGACCTGGGCCTTGTCGATGATCTTGGCCAGCTCGCCCGCACGCAGCATCGGCATGGTGTTGACCACCACCGCGCCGGCCTTGGTCGCGGCCAGCCAGCAGGCCACCATCGCCGGGTTGTTGGCCGAGCGGATCAGCACCCGGTTGCCGGGCCGCACGCCGTAATCCTCGACCAGCGCATGGGCGATGCGGTTGGTCCAGTCGGTCAGTTCCTTGTAGCTGCGGATGCGGCCGTTTCCGATCAGCGCGATATGGTCGCCGAAGCCCCGCTCGACCATGCGGTCGGTCAGCTCGACCGCGGCGTTCAGATATTCGGGGTAGTCGAAGCCGTCCAGCTTCAGCACGGGCCAAAGCTCGGCCGGCGGAAGGTTGTCGCGCGAGAAGGTATCGACATGCGCCGAGGGTCCAAGCGGCGGATTGCCTGTCATCTTCAGTCTCCCTGTTGGGCGGGCCGGCATCTTGTCGTGCCGTGGCCCGCGGGCGCCCCGCCCCCGTCAGGCGGGGATCACGGCGGTTGCCTCGATCTCGACCTTGGCGCGGTCCTCGACCAATGCGACGACCTGCACCAGCGCCATGGCCGGATAGTGCCGGCCGATGATGTCCTTGTAGGCCTGTCCGATCCCCTTGAGCGCGCCCAGATATTCGCGCTTGTCGGTGACATACCAGGTCAGGCGCACCAGATGTTCGGGCCGCGCGCCGGCCTCGGCCAGCACGGCGACGATGGATTTCAGCGTCACGCGCACCTGTTCGACGAAATCGTCGGTTTCGAACTCCTGCTGGTCGTTCCAGCCGATCATGCCGCCGGTGAACACCATCCGCCCGGTCGCGGCGATGCCGTTCGAATAGCCCGGCGTCGCCTTCCAGTTCCTGGGATGCAGAACCTCATGCACCATCGCTTGCCTCCATGAATGCGATCATCTTGCGGCGGATCACCTCGGGCCAGGGTGCGGCGCGCCCGTCCGGCGTGACCCAGACCAGGGTCGAGACGCATTGCAGCCTGACCTGCCCGCCGGCACTGGCCCGCTGCACCAGCCGCGCGCTGGAGCGGCCGACATGCTGGAGCTCCAGCGTGAATTCCAGCACCTCGCCCAGACGCGAGGGGGCCTGGAAGCCAGCCTCGATCTGCACGGTCGGGACGGCGCAATCCTCCTCGATGTGGATGCGGGTGAAGGGATAGGCCAGCACCTCGGCGAAGAAATTCTCGATCACCGAGTTCAGCATCTCGAAATAGCGGGGGTAAAAGACGATCCCCGCCGGGTCGCAATGGTTGAACTCGACCTGGATGCGACGCAGATAGCTCATCCCAACACGCTCCGGGCGATCACCACGCGCTGCACGTCGCTGGCGCCCTCATAGATGCGCAGGGCGCGGATGTCGCGGTAAAGCGCCTCGACCGCGGTGCCGTGGCGCACGCCGTCGCCGCCATGCAGCTGCAGCGCGGCGTCGATCACCTCCTGCGCGGCCTCGGTGGCGTAAAGCTTGGCCATCGCCGCCTCGCGGGTGACACGGGGGGCGCCCATGTCCTTGGTCCAGGCGGCGCGATAGACCAGCAGCGCCGCCGCATCGACCCTGACGGCCATGTCGGCCAGGTGGCCCTGCACGATCTGATGATCGGCCAGCGCGCCGCCGCCGGCCCGCGGCCTGTGCACCCGCGCCAGGGCTTCGTCCAGCGCGCGCCGCGCCATGCCAAGCGCCGCCGCGCCGACGGTGGGGCGGAACACGTCCAGCACCGACATGGCAATCTTGAAGCCCTCACCCGGTTTGCCGATCAGCGCCGCATCCGGCAGCACCACCCCGTCCAGCTTCAGCCGCGCCAGCGGATGCGGCGCGATGACCTCGATCCGCTCGGCGACGGACAGCCCGGCGCAGTCGGCCGGCATCAGAAAGGCCGAAAGGCCGCGCGCGCCGGGCGCCTCGCCCGTGCGGGCGAAGATCACGTAAGTATCCGCGATGCCGCCGTTCGAGATATAGGTCTTTTCGCCCGTCAGCCGCCAGCCGCCCGGGGTGCGCTCGGCCAGTGTCGCCGTGCTGGCCACGTCCGAGCCGGCGCCCGGCTCGGTCAGCGCAAAGGCCGAAATCGCCCGGCCCGTGCGCGTCCGGTCCAGCCATTCGCGCTGGCCGGGAGTGCCGAACAGCGACACCGCCCCCATGCCCAGCCCCTGCATGGCAAAGGCGAAATCGGCCAGCGGGTCGTGCCGCGCCAGCGTCTCGCGGATCAGGCACAGGCTGCGCACGTCCAGCGCCTCGCCCTCGGCCGCGCCGCTATGGCGCAGAAAGCCCGCCTGCCCCAGCGCCGCGACCAGCCCGCGGCAAGCCGCATCCACGTCGCCGTGATCCACCGGCAGATGCGCCGCGCACCAGTCCTCAAGCGCCGCCAAAAGTTCGCGGTGGCGGGTCTCGAAAAAGGGCCAGTCCAGAAAGCTGCGATCCGCCATGTCTCAATCCCCCTGAAAGACGGGTTTCTCCTTGGCGACAAAGGCGCGATAGGCGCGCTCGAAATCGCGGGTCTGCATGCAGATGGCCTGGGCCTGCGCCTCGGCCTCGATGGCCTGTTCCAGACCCATGTTCCATTCCTGGTTCAGCTGGGTCTTGGTGATGCCATGGGCAAAGACCGGGCCGGCCGCCAGCCGCTGCGCCAGCGCCTGCGCCTCATCCTCCAGCGCGTCCGCGTCATGCAGCGCGTTCCAGAAACCCCAGGCATGGCCCTCTTCGGCGCCCATCACCCGGCCGGTGTAAAGCAGTTCCGCCGCACGCCCCTGGCCGATGATGCGCGGCAGCATGGCGCAGGCGCCCATGTCGCAGCCGGCCAGCCCCACGCGGGTGAACAGGAAGGCGCATTTCGCCTGCGCCGTCGCCAGCCGCAGGTCCGAGGCCATGGCCAGGATCGCGCCGGCGCCGACGCAGATCCCGTCCACCGCCGCGATCACCGGCTTGCCGCAGCCGATCATCGCCTTGACCAGATCCCCGGTCATGCGGGTAAAGGCCAGAAGCCCCTTCATGTCCATGCCGACCAGCGGGCCGATGATGTCATGCACATCCCCGCCCGAGCAGAAATTGCCGCCGTTCGGGGCCAGCACCACCACATCCACGTCGCTGGCATAAACCAGCGCGCGGAAGGTGTCGCGCAGCTCGGCATAGCTGTCGAAGGTCAGCGGGTTCTTCCGCTCGGGGCGGTTCAGGCGGATGGTGGCGACGCGGCCCCGCATCTCCCAGATGAAATGCTGCGGCTTCAGCCCGGCCAGCTCGGTCATTTCGGCCCCCCCATGCGTTTCAGGATTTCGGTCAGCAGGTCGATGTCCTGCTCGGTCAGCCCGGCGAAAATGCGGTTCACCTCGGCCTCGTGATCGGCGGCAAAGCTCTCGAAGGCCGCCAGCCCCTCGGGCGTCAGGCTGACGAAGACCGTGCGCCGGTCGGTTTCCGAGGGCATGCGCCGCGCCAGCCCGTCCTTTTCCAGCCGGTCCACGACCGCCGTGGCATTGCCGTTCGAGACCAGCAGCATCCGCGACAGCTCGCTCATGGTGACGCCCTCGCGCCGGCGATACAGCGCCGCCATCACGTCGAAGCGCGGCAGCGTGGTGTCGTGCCGGACCCGCAGGAATTCGCGCAACTGCCCCTCGGCCGCGCGGGTAACGCCCAGCAGGCGGATCCACAGCTTCAGCCGGCGCTTGGACAGGGGATCGCTCATGCCTCGCCCCCCGCGATGGCGATGGCCTGGCCGTTGATCCCCTCGGAGCCCGGACCGCACAGCCACAGCGCCGCGGCACTGACCTCGGCGGGCTGGATCAGCCGGCCCTGCGGATTGGTCGCGGTCAGCGCGGCCAGCGCCTGATCCCGGCTCTTGCCGGTCTTGTCCATGATGGTGGCGATGGAACGCGCCGTCATCTCGGTGTCCAGGAAGCCGGGGCACAGCGCGTTGACCGTCACCGGCCGCCGCGCCACCTCCAGCGCCAGGCTGCGGACCAGCCCGACCACGCCATGCTTGGCCGCCGCATAGGGCGCGACGTAGGCATAGCCGCGAAGGCCGGCAGTCGAGGCCACGGCGATCAGCCGGCCCCAGCCGGGCAATTGCGCCAGCCCCTCGCGAAAGGTCAGGAAGGTGCCGGTCAGGTTCACCGCCAGCATGGCGTTCCACTGCTCCAGCGTGGTGCGGCCCAGGGGGGCGCTATCCGCCGCGCCGGCATTGGCGATGACGATATCGCAGGGGCCGGCATCGGCGAACATCGCCTTGACGCTGGGCTCACTGGTCACGTCGGCGGTCAGGGCGCGGGCGCCGGTCTGTTCGGCCACGGCCTCCAGCGGCGCCTTGCGGCGGCCGCAGATCACCACCTCGGCCCCGGCCCGGGCAAAGGCGCGCGCCAGATCGGCGCCGACGCCCGTGCCGCCCCCGGTGATCAGCACACGCTTGCCCGCGATGGTCATGCCCGGATCGCCTCCTGCGCGCGGCTGCGCAGCCGCAGCGCCTGGTCGCGGCCGGCCAGATAAGGCAAGGGCCAGGCCGCGGCCTCGTCCCCGGCCTCGACGGCGGCGTGCAAGGTCCAATAGGGATCGGCCAGATGCGGCCGCGCCAGGCAGACCAGATCGGCCCGGCCGGCCAGCAGGATGCCGTTCACCTGATCGGCCTCGGTGATATTGCCCACCGCCATCGTCGCCAGCCCCGCCTCGTTGCGGATGCGGTCGCTGAACGGGGTCTGGAACATCCGGCCATAGATCGGCCGCGCCCCGGTGCTGGTCTGGCCGGCCGAGACGTCGACGATGTCGGCGCCGGCATCGGCGAACATCCGGGCGATCTCGACCGCCTCCTCGGGCGTCACGCCCTCGTCCCCCACCCAGTCATTGGCCGAGATGCGCACCGACATCGGCTTTTCCGCCGGCCATGCGGCACGCATCGCCGCGAACACCTCCAGCGGATAGCGCATGCGGTTTTCCAGGCTGCCGCCATATTCGTCCTCGCGCCGGTTCGACAGCGGCGAGATGAAGCTGGAGATCAGATAGCCATGCGCCGCATGCAGCTCGACCATGTCGAAGCCCGCCCGCGCCGCCATCCCGGTCGCGGCGACGAACTGGTCGCGCACCATGTCCATGTCGGCGCGGTCCATCGCCTTGGGCACGGCATTGCCGTCCTGCCACGGGATCGCGCTGGCCGAGATCAGCGGCCAGTTGCCCTGGGCCAGCGGCCGGTCGGCATCCTGCCAGCCAAGCTGGGTCGAGCCCTTGCGGCCGGAATGGCCGATCTGCATGCAGATCTTCGCCCGCGTCTCGGCATGGGTGAAATCGACGATCCGCTTCCAGGCAGCCTCGTGTTCGGGCGCGTAAAGACCCGGGCAGCCAAGGCTGATCCGCCCCTCGGGCGAGACGCAGGTCATCTCGGTATAGACCAGCCCGGCGCCGCCCTTGGCGCGTTCGGCGTAATGGGCGAAATGCCAGTCGGTCGGGCAGCCGTCCACGGCCTTGTATTGCGCCATGGGCGAGACGACGATGCGGTTTTCCAGCTCCATGTCGCGCAGCTTGAAGGGCGCGAACATCGGGCGCCGGCCCTTGCGCCCGCCTGCGCGTTCCTGGAACCAGTCCTCGGCCTGCCCCAGCCATTCGGGATCGCGCAGGCGCAGGTTCTCGTGGCTGATGCGCTGCGAACGGGTCAGCAGCGAATAGGCAAATTGCAGGGGTTCCATGTCCAGGTAACGCTCGACCTGCTCGAACCATTCCAGGCTGTTGCGCGCGGCCGATTGCAGGCGCAGCACCTCGATGCGGCGCTCTTCCTGATAGCGTTCGAAGGCGGCCTGCATCGTCGGTTCCGAATGCAGGTATTCGGCCAGCGCGATGGCGCTGTCGAAGGCCAGCCGCGAACCCGAGCCGATCGAGAAATGCCCGGTCGCCGCCGCATCGCCCATCAGCACGACATTCTCGTGATACCAACGCTCGCAGATCACCCGCGGGAACTGGATCCAGACCGCCGAGCCGCGCAGATGCGCCGCATTGGACATCAACTCGTGGCCACCCAGATGGCGCTCGAAGATCTTGCGGCAGGTTTCGACCGTCTCTTCCTTGGACATGTCGGGAAAGCCCAGCTTCTCCCAGGTCTCGGGCAGGGTCTCGACGATGAAGGTCGCGGTGTTGTCGTCGAACTGGTAGACATGCGCCCAGATCCAGCCATGCTCGGTGCGCTCGAAGATGAAGGTGAAGGCGTCGTCGAATTTCTGATGCGTGCCCAGCCAGACGAACTTGCAGCGCCTCGTGTCGATGTCGGGCTTGAACACCTCGGCATATTCGGCGCGCACCAGGCTGTTGATGCCGTCGCAGCCCACCACCAGGTCGTAATCCTTGCGGTATTCCTCGGCCGAGCGGAACTCGGTCTCGAAGCGCAGGTCGATGCCCAGTTCGCGCGCACGGGCTTGCAACAGGACCAGCATCTGCTTGCGGCCGATGCCCGCGAAGCCATGCCCGCCCGAGACGGTGCGCACGCCGTCATGCACCACGGCGATGTCGTCCCAATAGGCGAAATGGCTGCGGATCGCCTCGGTGCTGGCGGGGTCGTTCTGCTGCATCCGCCCCAGCGCGTCGTCCGACAGAACCACGCCCCAGCCGAAAGTGTCGTTGGCCTTGTTGCGTTCCAGCACGGTGATCTGGTGCGACGGGTCGCGCAGCTTCATCGAAATGGCGAAATACAGCCCAGCCGGTCCACCGCCCATGCACAAAATCTTCATCGCTCACCTCCCTGCGCCTTTCCGCCCCCTGAGGAAAACCTGCCAGCGAATCGGATTCGTTTCAAGTTTAAAATTTCAAGCTTGAAATGATTTTTGCCGGTGGCATGATGCGCATGGGATGCAGTGCGGAGTTTGCGACATGACAACCATTGCCGTCATCGGCCTGGGCACCATGGGCTTGGGCATCGCCCAGACCTATGCCGCCGCGGGTTTTGCCCTTCTGGCGACCGATGCCGTGCCAGAGGCGCGCGAGACTGCGCTGGACCGGCTGCGCGCCGGCCTTGCGCCTCGGGTCCGGGCCGGCAAGCTGGCGCAAGCCGATCTGGACGCGATCCTGGCCCGCATCACCGTCGTCGACGGCCCCAAGGCCATGGGCGCCACCGATCTGGCCATCGAGGCGGTGGTCGAGCGGATGCCGGTCAAGCAGAGCCTTTTCGCCGCATTGGAGGCGGTGGTGGCGCCCGATGCGGTGCTGGCGAGCAATACGTCCTCGCTGTCGGTGGCTGCCATGGCCGAGGGGCTGGCCCGCCCCGAGCGCCTGCTGGGCCTGCATTTCTTCAACCCGGCGCCGGTGATGAAACTGGTCGAGCTGGTGGCCCATCCCGGGACCGGCGCAGCGGCGCTGGACCGCGCCCGCCGACTGACCGAGGCCGCCGGCAAGACCGTGATCCCATGCCCCGACCGGCCCGGCTTCATCGTCAACCGCTGCGCCCGGCCGTTTTACGGCGAGGCGCTGGCTATGCTGGAGGAAGGCCGCAGCACGGCCGAGATCGACGCGGCGATGCAGGCGGCGGGCTACCCCCTGGGCCCCTTTGGCCTGATCGACCTGGTGGGCGCCGACATCAACCTGGCGGCCACGGAAAGCCTTGCCGCCGCCATGGAGGGCCATCCGCGCTATCACGTCTTCGACGCGCTGCGGCGGCAGGTCGCCTCGGGCGATCTGGGGCGCAAGACCGGCCGGGGCTTCCTTTACCCGGACGAGCCCGGCCCCGCCCCCAAGGATGCCGAGGCCATCGTCCGGCGCATCGAGGCGGCGCTGGTCAACGAGGCCGGCTGGCTGCTGGCCGAAGGCGGCACGACGCAGCAAGGCATCGACACGGCGCTGAAACTGGGCCTGAACTTCCCGCGCGGCCCGTTCGAGGTGCTGGCCGCACAGGGGCATGAGCGGGTGTTGGCCCGGCTGGACCACCTTGCCGCCGCCGCGCCGGCCCATTTGGACGGACGCTACCAGCCCGCTCCGGTGCTGACGCGCTGATTCACGGCTGCGCGAAACGGGCCGAGACCTCGGCAGGACCGACCCGGGCATGGGCGCTGCGGGCGCCATCCAGCGGCAAGGGGCCGATCCGGGCGCCGGTGATGACGACATTGCCCCGGCGCAGCGGCAGGCCCTGCGCCGCCGCATGACCGGCCAGCCAGGACAGGAAATCCACCGCCTCGGCCAGACTCGCCGCGGCCTCGGGGGCGGCGACGGGTTGGTCGTTCAGCCGAAGTTCGATCCCCAGCCTGCCGGTCATGCCATCGCGCCAGCCGGGCAACACGTCGCCCAGCACGATCCCGGCCGAGCCGAAGCCGTCGGCCATCAGTTCCAGCGGGCTCGCCATCCTGCGGTCGGCAAGGCGCGGGGCGACCAACTCGAAGGCCAGCCGCACCTCGGCGATGGCATCCGTCGCAGCGGCGGCTGTCGCACCGGCGGGCAGGTCCGCGCCAAGGATCAGGGCGGTCTCGACCTCGATACAGGCATCGGCCGGCAAGGGCCGCAAAAGGGCGCCCGAGCGGACGACCCCCTGCCCCGGCAGAGCGCCGGCATGGCGGTCTCGGCCGGCCAGCAGCGCCATTTTCCAGGCACCGCCGCCAAGCGCCCGGATCACCGCCCCTTGCACCGCATAGGCCGCGTCGGGATCGGGCGGCAGCGGGGTCAGGCCGGGCAGGCGCGGCGCGCCCCGATGGACCGCCAGCAGGGCGCGGGCGGCGGCCTCGGGATCGAATGCGGCGCTCACGTCGCCACCCTCAGGCCCAGGTCGGGCATGGCGCTGCGCGGGATGACCGCGCCGGGATGGGCCACGACGACCGAGGCCAGGCGGGCAGCAAGGGCCACGGCCTCGACCGGCGACAACCCTGCCTCGGACGCGACCAGCCAGCCGGCATTGAAGCTGTCGCCGGCGCCGGTGGTATCGAGCGCGGCGATCTTCGGCGGCAGCGGATGGGTCTCGATCCGGGTGCGGCCGGGCGCACGGTGCAGCACCTCGTCCCCTCCGGTGGTCAGCACGATCTCGGCTCCGCCCAGCCCGGCCAGCAGCGCCATCGCCCCGGCCGGGTCCGCGACGCCAAAGCAGCCGGCCAGATCGTCCAGCGAGGGCAGGATCAGCGTCGCCAGCGCCGCCGCGCGGGCGATCACCTGGCGCGCAACAGCGGCATCGGGCCAAAGGGCGGGGCGGTAATTCGTGTCCAGCACGATCCGGCCCCCCGCCGCCAACCGCCGTTCCAGCGCCGCGAACAGCCGTTCGCGGCTTTCTGGCAGCAGGATCGCCAGCGTGACGCCGGACAACAGCACCGTCCCGGCCTCGGCCACGGCATGCAGCGCCTCGTCGCCGTTCTGGAACATGCGCCGCGCCGGCGCTTGTTCGCGCCAGTAAAGAAAGCTGCGCTCGCCCCGCATATCGGTCGAGATGAAGCTGAGCCCGGGGCGGCCGCCCGGTTCGGTGGCGCAAAGATCGGCCACGCCCTCCTCGGCCATGACGCCGCGCAGCCAGCGGCTCATCGCGTCGTCGCCGAGTTGCGACAGATAGCCGACCGAGCCGGCCGGCAAGAGCCGCGCCAGATAGATGGCACTGTTCAGCGTGTCGCCACCCGCGCGCCGGTCGAAGGTCGAGGGCGCATCGCGGCGCGCGGTGAACTCGACCAGCGGCTCACCGATGCAAAGGTAGCGCATGCCAGGCCTCGTAAGGGGTGGGCAGCGGCCGGCCGGCGAAATAGGCGGCGATATTGTCCAGCACCAGCTGCGCCATCGCGCGCCGCGCCTCGGCCGTGGCCGAGCCGATATGCGGGGTCAGCACGCAATTCGGGGCATCCAGCAGCGCCTGCGGCACGTTCGGCTCGTCGTCGAACACGTCGAGCCCGGCCCCGGCGATGGCGCCCGCATCGAGCGCCGCGGCCAGCGCCCCGGCATCGACCACCGGGCCGCGCGCGACATTGACCAGAATGCCAGCGGAGCCGAGCGCCGCCAGCACATCGGCATCGACCAGGCCGCGCGTATCCTCGCCCCCCGCCGCGGTGACGAAAAGCAGCGCGCAATCCCGCGCCAGGGCCAGCGCGTCGGGGCGGAAACCGTCCGGGGTGCCCGGCTTTTCATGCCGGGCGGTGTAGAGCACTTCCATCCCCATGCCGCGCAGCAGGTCGGCCAGCCGGCGCCCGATACGGCCATAGCCCAGGATGCCGGCCCGCCGCTCCAGCAGCGAGAGGCCAAGGCCCAGCTTGCCGCCCGAGGACCACTGTCCCGCGCGCACGAAACGGTCGCCCTCGGCGATGCGGCGCCCCGCCGCCAGGGCCAGGCCAAGCGCCATCTCGGCCACCGCCAGGGACAGCACGTCGGGGGTGGTGGTGACGGCGATGCCGCGACGCCGCGCCTCGGCCAGATCGACGGCATCGACGCCGACGCCGTTCACCGCGATCAGCCGCAGCGCCGGCAGCCGCGTCATCTGCGCACCCGACAGCCCGATATTGCCGGCGGTCAGCACCGCCTCGACATCCGCCGCATCGCCGATGTCGCGGATCACCCGATAGTCGGCGGCAAGCCGGTCGGCCATGTCCTGCGGCTTCAGCTCGGCCAGGGCCAGGATACGCGGGCGGGTCATGCGATCTGGCCCAGGAAGTTCTGCAGCCGCTCGTTCCTGGGATTGCCGAAGAACTCGTCCGGCGCGTTCTCCTCGACGATCACGCCCTTGTCCATGAAGATCACCCGGTCGGCGACGGCACGGGCGAAATCCATCTCATGCGTGACGCAAAGCATGGTCATCCCCTCGCGCGCGAGGTCGATCATGGTGTCCAGCACCTCCTTGACCATTTCCGGATCCAGCGCCGAGGTCGGCTCGTCGAACAGCATGATGCGCGGCTTCATGCACAGCGCGCGAGCAATGGCGACGCGCTGCTGCTGGCCGCCGGAAAGCTGGGCCGGATATTTGTCGGCCTGTTCGGGAATGCGCACCCGCTCCAGGTATTTGCGGGCCGTCGCCTCGGCCTCGGCGCGCGGGGTCTTGCGGGTCTTCATCGGCGCGAGGATGCAGTTCTCCAGCACGGTCATGTGCGGGAACAGGTTGAAGGACTGGAAGACCATGCCGACATCCTGCCGCACCTTGGCGACATTGTCGCCGCCGGCGGTCAGTTCCACCCCATCGACGATGATGGTGCCGGATTCGATGGGCTCCAGCTGGTTGATGGTGCGGATCAGCGTCGACTTGCCCGAGCCCGAGGGCCCGCAGATGACGATGCGCTCGCCCCGCGTCACGGTCAGGTCGATATCGACCAGCGCATGATAGGCGCCGTAATACTTGTTCACGGCACGCATGATGATGGCATGTTCGGTCATGTCGGTTTCCCCTGGGATGACACGCGGCCGGGACACGGCCGCGCGGCGCGCGTCACTGGGCGTTCTTGACGAAATCGGGCAGTGGCTCGCCCAGCCATTTCTGATGGATCTGGTCCAGCGTGCCGTCGGATTTCGCCTGGTCGACGAAGGCGTTGACCTGTTCCAGCAGCGCATCCGACCCCGGCGCGACGGCGATGCCCTGCACCTGGCTCGACAGGTCGAACTTCTTGTCGAAACGATCGCCCGCCACGGTCGAGACCTGCGAGAACACCACGTTCGACAGCCCGATCAGCCTGACCTGCCCCGACATCAGCGCCTGCACCGCGCTGGCGTCGTCGTCGAAGCGGCGGATGTCGGTGCCCTGCGGCGCGACGGCGGTGACGCCGGTGTCCTGGGTCGAGGCGCGGGCGACGGCAAGGGACTGGCCCGCCAGCCCCTCGGCATCCGTCACCTCCAGACCGCCGTCGCCATAGACGGCGATGCTGATCCCGGCATAGGGCTTGGAGAAATCGACCTTCTCCGCCCGCTCCTCGGTGATGCCCAGCGAGGCGACCAGCACATCGACCTGGCCCGAAAGCAGATAGGGGATGCGGTTCGGCCCGGTGACCGGGACGATCTGCGCCTGCACGCCCAGGAACTCGCCAAGCGCATTGGCCACGTCGGCATCATAGCCGTCGGCCTTGCCCGAAGCGTCCTGGATGCCGAAGGGCGGGAAATCGACCAGCATGCCCACCCTGAGGGTGCCGGCATTCTTGATCGCGTCCAGATCGGCGGCGCTTGCGGGCGGGACAAGCCCCATGGCCAGCGCGCCGGCGGCCAGGGCGGTAAAGATGCGACGATTCAGTTTCATGGTTTCCTCCTCCGTGAACTCATTGCCTGCGGTGCTCTAGCGGGTGACCGCCAGCCGCATGCGCGCCTCCATGCGCCGGGCCAGAAGCGACAGGGGCCAGCACAGGACGAAATAGAGCGCGGCCACCGTGCCGAAGACCAGGAACGGCTTGAAGGCCGCGTTGTTGATGATCTGACCGGCACGGGTCAGTTCGGTGAAGCCGATGATCGAGGCCAGCGAGGTGCCCTTGATCAGCTGCACCAGGAAGCCCACGGTCGGCGCGGTCGCCAGCCGCATCGCCTGCGGCAGGACGACATGGCGCATCCGGTCCTTGTAGGACAGCGACAGCGCCGTGGCCGCCTCGGTCTGGCCCGGCGGCACCGCCTCGATCGCGCCGCGCCAGATCTCGCCCAGATAGGCGCTGGCATGCAGCGTCAGCGCCACGGCCGCGGCCAGCAGCGGGTCGATGGGCAGGCCGACGACGGCCAGGCCGAAATAGACCAGGAACAGCTGCATCAGCAGCGGCGTGCCCTGAAAGACCTGGATGAAACCGGCGGCGATGCGGCGACGCAGCCGGCCCTGCGCGGTCCGCGCCAGGGCGACCGCCAGCCCACCCAGGGCGCCGCCCAGAAAGGCGATGGCGGACAGGATCAGCGTCCAGCGGACGGCCGAGACGATGAACATCAGGTCGGCAGAGGAAAATTCGCGGATCATCTCAGCGGCTCGCGGGATAGGTGAAGAAGACGCGGCGGATGGCGCCGAACATGGTCGAGAAGCCAAGCGCCAGCAGGAAATACAGGATGGTCAGCACCAGATAGATCTCGAAGCTGGCAAAGGTGCGGGCGTTCAGGTCCGCCCCCGCCGAGGCGAGGTCGTTGGCCGAGATGATCGAGACCACGCTGGAGGTCAGCATCAGATAGATGAACTGGCTGGTCAGCGAGGGATAGATGTTGCGCAGCGCCGGGATCATCACGACATGGCGAAAGATCTGCACGGGGCTGAGGCCAAGCGCCCGTCCCGCCTCGATCTGGCCGCGGGGGATCGATTCGATGCCGGTGCGGATGATTTCGGTGCCATAGGCGCCGACATTGACCACCAGCGCGACCAGCGCGGCGGTGTTCGGCGACATGCTGATGCCGGCGGCGGGCAGGCCGAAGAAGATGAAGAAGATCTGCACCAGGAACGGCGTGTTGCGGATCACCTCGACATAGACGTCGGTCAGCCAGCGCAGCGGCCGGATGCCCGAGGTCTTGGCGACCGCGCCCAGGACCGAGACGATCAGCCCCAGCACCATGGCCATCAGCGACAGCCGCACCGTCAGCCAGGCGCCGTAAAGCAGCAGGTCGAGGTTGCCGAAAACTGGCTGGAAGTTGAACTGATACATCTGCCCTCCCCTGCGGATGTGTCGATTCCCGTAATTTAGAACGATCTAAATCCAGCAAATGCAAAAGTCAACCCGCATCCGAGCCGCTGCTCTCCCGGACCACCAGGCGCGGCGCCAGGATCGAGCGCTCGACCGGCGCCCCGGCATCGGCCAGCCGCCGGGCCAGCAGGCGCGCGGCGGCGACGCCAATCCCCGCCGGGTCCATGGCGACGCTGGTCA
Organism: Paracoccus sp. SSJ; assembly: GCF_030234105.1. Taxonomy (NCBI): domain Bacteria; kingdom Pseudomonadati; phylum Pseudomonadota; class Alphaproteobacteria; order Rhodobacterales; family Paracoccaceae; genus Paracoccus; species Paracoccus sp. SSJ. The sequence goes on from NZ_JASSPE010000001.1 coordinate 410,499, forward strand.
GCGGCGGATAGGTCAGCTCGGCCAGCGGCAGGTCGTCCAGGCCGACCACCCCCATGTCGCGCCCCGGTTCCAGCCCCGCGCGGCGCAAGCCCAGCATCAACCCGGCGGCAAGCACGTCGTTGAAGCACAGCACCGCCTCGGGCCGGCTTTGCAGCGCCAGCACCTCGGCCGCCGAATGCGCCGCGCCTTCCCAGGTCAGGTCGGCCTCGACGATGCCGGCATCCGTGGCGCCGGTCTCGGCCAGGGCGCGGGCAAAGCCGGCCAGCCGCTCTTCGCGCGCCGAGGTGCGGGCGCTGACCGACAGGAAGGCGATGCGGCGGCGACCGAGGCCGACCAGATGCTGCACGGCCAGCCGCACGCCCTCGATATAATCCGCGCCGGCATAATCGGTGGCGTCGCGGCCGATCTCGCGCAGCGATTGCACGACCGGCAGGCCCCAGCGGCGCATGCGCGCGGGCAGGTCCGGGTCTGTTCCCGCCGCCGGGCACAGGATCACGCCATCGACGCCATGGCCGCGAAAGCGTTGCAGGATCTCCTCCTGCCGCCGTGGGTCGTCCTGGCTGTTGGCCAGCAGCACGACCCGGTCGTCCTCGCCCATCACCCGCTCGACGCCGGCCAGGAACTCGGTGAAGAACGAGTTCACCAGATTGGGCACGATCACCCCCACGGTGCGGCTGCTGTTGTTGCGCAGCCGCGCGGCGCCGATGTCGCGGACATAGTCCAGGTCGGCCATCACCTGCTCGACCTTTTCGCGGGTGTGATCGGCGACCAGGGGCGATTTGCGCACCACCAGCGACACGGTGGCGCGCGACACGCCGGCGATCCGTGCGACCTCGTCCAGCGTGACCCGTTTGCGCTGCATGGCGATCCCCCTTCATGGCTCTCTCATGGGATTCGTGCCGGGAGGCGGGATGTCAAGCCCGCAGCGGATCGCCCTTCAACGCAGCGGGCCGGAGAACCGCTGGATCGCGGCCAGGATCGCCTGGAAACTGCGCCGTGCGCGGTCGCTGTGGCGACGGGCGCGCAGATAGCCGTGAGGCAGCTCCGGTTCGTTGCGCCAATGCGCCGCGACGCCCTCGGCCCGCAGCCGCCGCACATAGTCGCGCCCGTCGTCGCGCAGCGGATCGACATCGGCGGAGACCACGAATGCCGGCGCCAGCCCGGCAAGGCTGTCAGCCTGCAAGGGATGCGCCAGCGGATCGACGGGGCCTTCGCCATGCAGCGCGGCGTGATAGCCGGCCAGATCCTCGGTCCGCAGCAAGGGCGCCTCGGCATTCTCGCGATACGAGGGCGCGCTGCCGTCGCCGCCAAGGCCGGGATAGACCAGCACCTGCCCCAGCGGCTGCCGCGCGCCGCGCAGCGACAGGCAAAGCGCGGCGGCCAGCAGCCCGCCCGCGCTGTCGCCCGCGATCACGGCGGGACGGTCCAGCGCATCCCAGACCGCCTGCACATCCGCGATCTGCGCCGGCCAGCGATGCTCGGGCGCCAGCCGGTAATCGACCGCGACCACCTGCAAGCCGGTGGCGTCGGCGATCTCGGCGCAGACATCGTCATGGCTGTCGAGCCCGCCGACCACGAAACCGCCGCCATGCACATAGACGACCGCCACCGGGGTATCCGCACCGTAGATGCGGCAGGGCACGCCGCCGATCCGGCGATCCTGAACCGGCAGGCCGGGCGGGCGCGGGGCGCGAAAGACGGCGCACATCGCATCGTAGAAGCGCCGGTTGTCGGCGGCGCTGGCGCCGTTCGCCTCGGGCGGATAGGCGGCCTCGGTCCGGGCGATGAAGTCCAGCACCTGCGGGTCCGTGATCATGCCGCGCCCTCGGCGATGCGACCCTCGGCGATGCGTCGCGTCAGCCAGTCCGGGTCCATCTGCGGCACCGAGGCCAGCAATTCACGCGTATAGGCATGGCGCGGCGGGTCCAGCACCTCGGACCTCAGGCCCTTGTCCATGACCCGTCCGCCCTTCATCACCACCACCTCGTCGGCGATGGCGCGGACGGTGGCGATGTCATGGGTGATGAACATGTAGCTGACGCCGGTTTCGTCCTGCACCTTGCTGAGCAGCCGCAGGATACCTTCGGCCACCAGTTGGTCCAGCGCGCTGGTCACCTCGTCGCAAATGATGAATTCGGGGTCGGCGGCCAGCGCGCGGGCAATGCCGATGCGCTGCTTCTGTCCGCCCGAAAGCTCGGCCGGCAGGCGGTCGAGAAAGCGCGCCGGTTCCAGCTCGATCTGTTCCATCAGCTCATGCAGCCGCGTCTCGCGCGCGCGGCCGGTCAGGCCCAGGTAGAATTGCAGGGGCCGCGACAGGATCTGGCGGATGGTCTGGCGCGGGTTCAGCGCCGTGTCGGCCATCTGATAGATCATCTGCACCGCCCGCTTCTGTTCCAGCGTGCGCTGCGCCAGGCGCGGCGGCAGGGGCGTGCCGTTCAGCGCGATGCTGCCCGCGCGCGGCGGCAGAAGCCCGGTGATCGCCCGCGCCGTGGTGGATTTGCCCGAACCGGATTCGCCCACCACCGCCACGGTCGCGCCGCGCGGGATGTCGAAGCTGACCTCGCTGAGCACGTCCAGCGAGGAATAGCCCGCCGTCACCTCGCGGATGCCGATCGTCGGCGCGCTGGCCTGCGGCAGGGTGCGCGGCGGCCGGCGGAACTCGCGCACCGCCCAGAGCGAGCGGGTGTAGTCCTGCGCCGGCGCCTCGATCATCCGGCGGGTCGGCGCATCCTCGACCTCGCGGCCGTGGCGCATGACCTTGATGCGGTCGGCCATCTGCGCGACCACGGCCAGGTCGTGGGTGATGTAGATCGCCGCCGTGCCGGTGGTTTCGACCGCCTGCCGGATCGCCGCCAGCACGCCGATCTGCGTGGTCACGTCCAGCGCCGTCGTCGGCTCGTCGAATACGATCAGGTCGGGCTTGCAGGCCATGGCCATTGCGACCATCGCCCGCTGCAATTGCCCGCCCGAGACCTGGTGCGGAAAGCGCAGGCCGAAATTCTGCGGATCGGGCAGGTGCATGGCGGCGTAAAGCCGGCGCGCGAAATCCTCGGATTCGGCGCGGCCCGCCGTGTGGTGGATCGCCGGCCCCTCGCAGAACTGGTCCAGAAGCCGCCATGCCGGGTTGAAGCTTGCCGCCGCCGATTGCGCGACATAGGCGACGCGACGGCCGCGAAAGACGCGGCGCTGGCGCTCGGGCAATTGCAGCAGGTCGGTGCCGTCGAAGATCACCCGCCCACCGGCAAAGCGCAGCCCGCCCTGCGCGAAACCCAGCGCCGCAAGGCCCAGCGTGGACTTCCCGGCCCCGGATTCGCCGATCAGCCCGACGACCTCGCCCTTGGCCACCTGCAGGTCCACGCCGTGCAGGATCGGGGTCCAGCCTTCCTCGCCCCGCGCCTCGACCTTCAGCTTTTCGATGTTCAGCAGCATGGTTCAGTCCTTCAGACCCGAGGCGCGGTGCAGCATCCAGTCCACCACGAAATTGACCGAGACCGTCAGCACCGCGATGCAGGCGGCGGGCAGAAGCGGCGTGACGTCGCCAAAGGTGATCAGCGCCGCATTGTCGCGCACCATCGCGCCCCAGTCCGCCATCGGCGGCGGCAGGCCGAGGCCCAGGAAGCTGAGCGCCGAGATGGTCAGGAACACAAAGCAGAAGCGCAGCCCGAACTCGGCGATCAGCGGCGCCGAGATGTTCGGCAGCACCTCGCGGCTGATGATCCACCATGTCCCCTCGCCGCGAAGCTGCGCCGCCTCGACATAGTCCATCACCATGACGTTCATCGCCGTGGCGCGGGCCAGGCGAAAGACCCGCGTGGAATCGAGGATCGCCACCACGACGATCAGGTTCGCCACCCCCGGCCCCAGCGCCGACAAGGCCAGCAGCGTCAGGATCAGCGCCGGCACCGCCATCAGCACGTCGACCAGCCGCGACAGCGCCAGATCGACCCAGCCGCCCAGGGCGGCTGCCAGAAGGCCGGCCACGCTGCCGATGCCGAAGGCCAGCGCCGTGGTCACCAGCGCCACGCCCACGGTATTGCGTGCGCCCCAGATCAGCCGGGACAGCATGTCCCGGCCCAGCGTGTCGGTGCCAAGGGGATAGGCGGCGCTCCACGGCTCGAACTGGGCGCCGACGATCTGCGCCTCGGCATGGGGGGCCAGCAGCGGCGCGAACAGCGCGATCACGGCATAGGCGGCGATGACCAGCACCCCCAGGATCGCGGTCGGCGGCATGGTTTTCAGCATCCGTATCATGGCCTTACCTCGGATGCAGCAGGCGCGGGTTCGTGGCGATCGCCAGAACGTCGGCCAGCAGGTTCAGCAGGATATAGACCGCGGCAAAGATCAGCGCGCAGGCCTGCACCACGGGAATGTCGCGATTGGTCACGCTGTCCACCATCAACTGGCCAAGGCCGGGATAGACGAAGACCACCTCGACGATGACGACGCCGGTGATCAGCCAGGCCACGTTCAGCGCCACCACGTTGACGATGGGCGCCAGGGCATTCGGCAAGGCGTGGCGGGTGACCACGCGCCAGCGCGACACGCCCTTCAATCGCGCCATGGTGACATAGGGCGCGCCCAGCACGTTGACGACCGCCGCCCGCGTCATCCGCATCATGTGGGCGGTCACCACCAGGACCAGCGTGATCGCGGGCAGGAAGGCACGGCCCAGCATCTCGGCCAGCCGCGGCGAGGCGCCGGGATCGGCGATCGAGGGGAACCAGCCCATCCTGACCGACAGCCAGAACATCAGGATGTAGGCGATGAAGAATTCGGGAAACGAGATCGCCGACAGCGTCGCCACATTGGCGATGCGGTCGAACCAGCTGCCGCGCCACAGGGCGGCGAGCAGGCCCAGCCCCACCGCCAGCGGCACCGCGATCACCGCGGCATAGGCGGCCAGGAACAGGGTGTTGCCCAGCCGCGCGGCCAGCAGGTCCGCCACCGGCCGGCCGTTGGCCAGCGAGCGGCCGAAATCGCCGCTAAGCACGCCACCGACCCAGTCGAGATAGCGCCAGGCCAGGGGTTGGTCGAGGCCAAGCTCGCGCCGGAAGGCCGCGACGGTCTCGGGCGTGGCGGACTGGCCCAGCACCTGCTGGGCGATGTCGCCGGGCAACAGGCTGACGGCCAGGAAGATCAGCACCGAGATGACGAACAGCGTGAATACCCCGATGCCCAGCCGGCCCGCGATCATCCGCAGGATGGGCCGCCGCCGGGCCTCGGCGGCGCTCATGCGGTGGCCTCCTTCTGGCGGATCGGGCGGATGCCGGCGCCGGCATGGTCGGGATGCGGCGCGCGGTCCTGCGCCGCCACCCGGTCCAGCGCCTCCAGCAGCGCCGGCGGCATCGGGATGGCGCGGCCCTCGCCGGTATCGACATGCAAAAGCATATGCTCGCCGGTCGCGACCTCGGTCCCGTCCTGGCGCAGGATGGCGTGATGCAGGCGAAAGCGTTTGGGGTCATGGCCCAGCAGCCGGGTCTCGACCGTCAGCAATTCGCCCGCCTTCACCTCGGCCAGATGGCGGATATGGGTCTCGACCGTATAGGCCGAGCGGCCCTGCGCCCGGTAATCGGCATCCAGCCCGATATGGATCAGGAAGGCGTCGGTCGCATCCCCCAGAACCTGGAGATAGCGGAATTCGGTCATGTGGCCGTTGTAATCGACCCAGCCGCCGGTGACGCGGACCTGATGGATGCGCAGCGGGTAGCCGCTGGCCGGCGCGGGCTGGCGGGCATAGAAGCCGTCCTCCTGCGCGCGCACGATCTGGCCGACGCCCCAATCGTTCGCCTTGAGCGCCTGGAAGATGCCGACCAGGTTGTCGTCGCGGATCCGCTCCAGTTCGCGGATCGAGTGCCGGCCCGACTGCGCGTCGGACTGGCCGGCGATGCGGTCGATCAGCGCATCGTCAAGGTCGGGCACGTCCATCAGCTTGGTCCAGGGCCATTTCAGCGCCGGGCCGAACTGGCCCAGGAAATGCCGCATCCCGGCCTCGCCGCCGGCGATGCGATAGGTCTCGAACAGGCCCATCTGCGCCCAGCGCAGGCCGAAGCCGAAGCGGATGATGTCGTCGATCTCTTCGGTGGTGGCGATGCCGTCATGCACCAGCCACAGCGCCTCGCGCCAGACGGCTTCCAGCAGGCGGTCGCCGATATGGGCGTCGATCTCGCGTGCGATCCGCACCGGCTTCATGCCGATTTCGGTCAGGATCTCGCAGGCGCGCCCGGCCGCTTCGCCGCCGCCCACGACCTCGACCACCGGCAAGAGATAGACCGGGTTGAACGGATGGGCGACGAGGATGCGGCCGGGATGCCGCGCCCCCTGCCGCAATTCGGACGGCTTGAAGCCCGAGGTCGAGGAACCGATCAGCGCCGTCTCGGGCGCGGCGCCCTCGATCTCGGCGATGATGCAGTGCTTCAGGTCCAGCCGCTCGGGCACGCTTTCCTGGATATAGTCGGCACCCGCGACCGCCTCGGCCACCGATCCGGCCCAGAGGATGCGCCCCGGCCGGGGCAGCGGCGCCTGGAACAGCTTTTCCCAGGCGCGGGTGGCGTTCGCCAGCACCTCGCCGACGATGCGCTGCGCCTCGGGGTGGGGATCGTGGACCGCCACGTCATGCCCCGAGAGGATGAAGCGGGCGATCCAGCCGCCGCCGATGACCCCGCCGCCGATTGCCGCGATCTTCATGCCTGCCACCACCGTTCCACGATCTTCCAGCCGTCGAGGAAGCGGTTCGACGCCACCTCGCCATGGGCCACCTTGTCATTGGCCACGTCGATATAGTTGACGAAGATCGGGATGATCGTGCCGCCATCCTCGGAAACCAGCCCCTGCATCTCGCGATACATCTCGGCGCGCAGACCTTCGTCCAGCTCGGCCCGCGCCTTCAGCAGCAGTTCGTTGAATCGCTCGTTGTCCCAGTGGCTTTCGTTCCACTCGGCGCCCCGGGCATAGACCAGGCTGAACATGTCGTCCTCGGTCGGGCGGCCGTTCCAGTAGCTGACGCAAAAGGGCTTCTTCAGCCAGACATTCGACCAATAGCCGTCGTCCGGCTCGCGCTTGACGGTCAGGTCGATTCCAGCGGCCTTGGCCGATTGCTGGAACAGCTGCACCATGTCCAGCGCCCCGACCGAAGCCGCGTCCGAGGCGGAAATCTCGACCTTCAGCCCGTCCATGCCGGCCTGTTTCAGGTAATGCTTCGCCTTGTCCGGGTCATAGGCCCGCTGCGGCAGGTCGGCGGCAAAGAAGCGGTTCGCCGGCGCGATGGGACTGTCATTGGCGATCTGGCCATGGCCGCGCAGCACCTTGTCCAGCACCTCCTGCCGGTCGATGGCGTATTTCAGCGCCAGCCGCAGGTTCGGATCGGTAAAGGGCGCCTGGTCGCAGAACATCGGCATGGTGTAATGCGCGGTCCCCGTCACCTCGACCAGTTGCAGGCCCGGCCGGCGCTGCAACAGGTGCAGGGTAGCCAGGTCGGGCGAGTTGATGACATCGACCTCGCCGGTCATCAGCGCATTCTGCCGGGCAGTGGCATCGTTGATGGTCAGCAGCACCGCCTCGTCGAACCAGGCGCGGTCGGGCTTCCAGTAATCGTCGCGGCGCTTGAGCGTGATGCGCACGCCCGGCTCGAAATTCTCCAGCACATAGCCGCCGGTGCCCAGACCCGACTGCCAGTCCAGCGTGCCGTCCTCGTTCGCCGGCATGATGACGAAGTGATAGTCCGAGGTCAGATAGGCGAAATCGGCATTGCCCGAGGTCAGTTCGAAGACCATGACATTGTCGCCATCGGCGCGGATCTCCTTGACCTGCTCAAGCGAGCCCTTGGCGCCGGACTTGGTATCCGCGCCGCGATGATGGTCGAAGGACGCGATCACGTCCCTGGCTGTGAGCCTGCGCCCGTCCGAGAAGGTAACGCCGTCCTTCAGGCGGAAGGTCCAGACGCGGGCCTCGGCATCGGGCTCGAACTCGGCCAGCTCGGGGACGGCCTGGCCCTTGGCATCGATCTCGACCAGGTTGTTGCAGACCGCCAGCATCGCCGTCACCACCGGCCCCGCGGCATAGGTCGCCGGGTCCAGCGTGTCCGAGGTCGCGCCGCCCAGATGGCCGATGCGCAGCCTGCCGCCGCGCCGCGCCTCCTGCGCGCGCGCGCCGCGCGGCAGGATCAGCCCCGCCGCCGCCATGCCTGCCGCGCCGGCCAACAAGCCCCGCCTGGTCAGCCCCTGCCCCGTCGGATTGAAACTCATGATGGACCCCCTGTCTGTTTTTGGATTGGTTCTGTTTATGGATCGGTTCGGCCTGCGGCTCAGCGCCGGGTCAGCTTCAGCTTGTCGCGCACCTCCTGCGGGCCGAGGATGCGGCAGCCCATGGCATTCAGGATCGTCGCCGCCCGTTCGACCAGATCGCCGTTGCGGGCCAGCACGCCCTTGTCCAGCCAGATGTTGTCCTCCAGCCCGACGCGCACATTGCCGCCCGCCAACGCCGCCTGCGCCACATAGGGAAGCTGCATCCGCCCGATCGAGAACATGGAATAGACCCAGCTCGGCGGAATATTGTTCACCATCGCCATCAGGCTGTTCGGATCGGCCGGCGCGCCATAGGGGATGCCCATGCACAGCTGGATCATCACCGGATCGTCGATCAGCCCCTCGTCCACAAGCGTCTTGGCCAGCCACAGATGGCCGGTGTCGAAGACCTCGATCTCGGGCCTGACCCCCGCCGCCTGGATGCGCGCGGCCATGGCGCGCAGGGTGCCGGGCGTGTTGGTCATGACGTAATCGGCCTCGGCGAAATTCATCGTCCCGCAATCAAGGGTGCAGATCTCGGGCAGCAATTCCTCGACATGCACCAGCCGCTCGCTGGCGCCGATCAGGTCGGATTGCGGCGACAGCGGCAACGGCGCCTCGGCCGAGCCCAGCACGATGTCGCCGCCCATGCCCGCCGTCAGGTTCAGCACCACGTCGGTGCCGGACGAGCGCACCCGCTCGACCACTTCGCGATACAGCGCCGGATCGCGCGACGGCGCGCCGGTTTCGGGGTCGCGCACATGCACATGGGCGATGGCCGCGCCCGCATTCGCCGCCTCGATGCAGGCCTCGGCGATCTGCTTGGGCGTGACCGGCACCAGGTCGGATTTCTTGTGGCTTTGTCCCGATCCGGTCACCGCGCAGGTGATGAAGACGTCACGGTTCATTCATGGCTCCGGCAATGTGTGATTTCATCGCAGCCTGACAGCAATTCCGCTGGCATGATGTGCATTTTCAGCCATAATCTTTTCCTATGTCGCCAAAATCGCCACTGCATCTGACCTTCGTGCTGTTCGACGGTTTCTCGAACATGGTGCTGGCCAGCGCCATCGAGCCGCTGCGGGCGGCGCGCGACCTGTCGGGGCGGCGGCTGTTTTCCTGGCAGATCGGCTCGCTTGACGGCAGGGCGGTGACCAGTTCCTCGCGGCTGGCGATCTCGGTCGATCTGCCGCTGGAGCGGGTGGGGGCGACGGATGCGCTGATCCTCGTCTCGGGCTACGGCATGCGCGACCATCTGCAGCGCGCTTCGGTGCAGGCGGTGCTGCGCAAAGCGCGCGGCCTGCCGGTGGTCGGCGGCCTTGATACCGGGGCATGGCTGCTGGCGCAGATGGGCCTGCTGGCCGGGCGCCGCGCCGCGATCCACTGGATGGAGCGCGAGGCGCTGGCCGAAGCTTTCCCCGAGATCACCGTGGTGCCCGACCCCTATGTCACCGACGGCAACATCGTCACCTGCGGCGGCGCGCAAAGCGTGCTCAGTTGGTCGCTGGACCTGATCGGCGCGCAGGCGGGCGAGGCGCTGCGCTTCGACGTGGCGAACATGTTCGGCCGGGTGATGGGGCGCAGCACCGATCCGGTGGAATGGCAATTGCCCAGCCGCATGACCGACAGCGCCCTGCCATCGTCGCTGCAACGCGCCATCGTCGCCATGCGCGAAACGGCCGAGCAGCCCTTGCCCCTGCCCCGCATCGCCGAGCGTGCGGCACTGTCGCTGCGCAGCATGGACCGGCTGTTCCATGCCCACCTGGGGCTGTCGGCCGGCGGCTATTACCGGCAGATCCGGCTGTCCCATGCGCGAGCGTTGGCGCTGGAAACCAAGCTGACGCTGGGCGAGATCGCCTCGCGCACCGGCTTTTCCTCGCCCGCGACGCTGGCGCGCGCCTATCGCCGTGCCTTTGGCGAGACGGTGCGGAAAACCGCGGCGCGATAGCGGTCAGAGGGCGGCCAGACCGGCGCCGAGTCCATCAAGCAGGTCGCGCCGATCCTCGAGCCCGACCGAAAGGCGCAGCAGCCCATCGCCGATCCCGGCGCGGTGCCGCGCCTCGGCGCCCATGCTGACATGGGTCATGGTCGCTGGATGGGCGATCAGGCTTTCCACCCCGCCCAGCGAATCCGCCAGGGTGAAGACCCGCACCGCCTCGACGAGGCGGCGCACGGCGGGCAGGCCGCCTTGCAATTCGAAACTCAGCATGGCGCCGAAGCCGTGCTGCTGGCGCGCGGCAAGGGCATGGCCGGGATGCCCGGGCAGGCCGGGATAATGCACCGCCGTCACCTCGGGCCGGTCGCGCAGGAACTCGGCCACCACCATGGCGCTGGCCTGCTGTTGCTCGATACGGGCGAAAAGCGTGCGGATGCCGCGCAGGGTCAGGAAGGCATCGAAGGGCGACCCGACGCTGCCGGTGATGTTGGCCCATTCCGCCAGCGCCTCGGCATCCTCGGCTCGCGCGGCAATCACGGCACCACCCAGCACGTCGGAATGGCCGTTGAGGTATTTGGTCGTGGAATGGATCACGAAATCCGCGCCAAGCAGGAAGGGTTGCTGCAAGGCGGGCGACAGGAAGGTGTTGTCCACCGCCACCCTTGCCCCGGCCTCGTGCGCCTGCGCTGCCAGCGCGGCAATGTCCGTCACCCGCATCAGCGGGTTGCTGGGCGTCTCGATCAGCAGAAGCGCCGGGCGCCCGGCCAGCGCAGCGGTCATGGCGGCCGGATCGCCAGGATCGACCAGCGCCAGCCGAAAGGCGCCGCGGTCGCGCCGCGCGGTCAGCAGCCGTTGCGTGCCGCCATAGCAGTCATGCGGCGCGACGATCAGCCCGCCCGGCAGCACCTGCGCAAGCAGCAGGTCCAGCGCCGCCATGCCCGACGAGGTGACGACGGCGCCCGCGCCATGCTCCAGCCCGGCCAGCGTCTCGGCCAGCAGGTCGCGGCTGGGATTGCCGGCGCGGGTATAGTCATAGCCGCGCGTCCGGTCGAAGCCGGCAAAGGCATAGCTGGTGCTGAGATAGATCGGCGGCACGATGGCGCCAAAGGGATCGCGGCCGCCCACGCCGTTGGCCGCCGCGATGGTGCGGTCACGCGGTTCATCCCCTGCCATCGCAGCCTCTTTTTCCGGGCCGGCCCCACCCGGCCAAAGCTGCAATGGCCCACCGTCGCCGGTGGCCCGATAAGCCGAAATCCCGAAACTGCCATTCGCTCATCGGGTTGTCCTGCGCTTCCCGTCGACCCCCGCCGCACCCGGATGGGCGCGATGGGGATCGGTCCTGTTCCGGCATGAGGATGGCATTCTGGAACAGGGCAGGCAAATTCATTATATTTCACTTACCAGCAATAATCTTGCATTCATTCATGGACATCAATCAGGCCCGCACCTTTCTTGAGATCGTGCATTCCGGCAGCTTCGTTGCTGCCGCCGAGCGGCTGAACATCACCCAGACCGCGGTCAGCGCACGCATCCGCACGCTTGAGGAAAGCCTGGGCCGGCGCCTGTTCATCCGCAACAAGGCCGGCGCGCGGCTGACACCAGCGGGTGAGCGCCTGGTGCGCCACGCCACCGCCATTCTGCAAGTGTGGGAGCGGGCGCGCCAGCAGGTCGCCCTGCCGCCGGGTCGCAGCGCGGGCGTGCATCTGGGCGGGGAACTGAGCCTGTGGCATCCTCTGCTGGCCGACTGGCTGGTCTGGATGCGCCGCGAATGCCCCGACATCGCGCTGCGAGCCGAGGTGGACAGTCCCGCCAACCTGATGGCGCGGGTGCGGGAGGGCTCGATGGACGTGGCGGTGCTCTACAACCCGCCCCCCACGCCCCATCTGGTCAGCGAATTGCTGGCCGAGGAAAAGCTGGTGCTGGTGACCAACGCCCCCGACCGGCGCTTTCGGGCCGAGGATTTCGTCCTTGTCGATTGGGGTCCGAATTTCGCCGCCAGTTTCGAGGCTTCTTTTCCCGAACTCGGCAGCCCGCCGGTCTCGATCTCGCTGGGGCCGCTGGCGCTGACCTATCTGCTGACGGTGGGCGGCTGCGGCTATTTCCGGCTGGGCATCGTCCGGCCCTTCCTGGCCGACGGGCGGCTGGCGCTGGTGCCCGGTGCGCCGGAATTCTCGCATTCCACGCATATGGTCTATGCCCATCATGGCGATGGCGACGTGCTGGAGCGGGTGCGAACCGGGTTGAAAAGCGTCGCAGCCGCGCCGTTGAACCTGCAGCAGGCCACGGAAATCGCGCCGCGATAGGCGCGCGGCAGGCCGCGAAGCCGGGATTTCCGTCGATCGAACCGCGGCCTTGGCATATTCAATGATCGAGGTGTCTCGAAGCGATCAGGACTTCGCTGCGCGCATGGTGCATCTTTTTTATTTACTAGTATGCAAGTATGCAATACAGGACAGGCAGGGAGAAGAATCATGTCCATGCAACCGAATATCGACTTCACGCTTTCGACCGCGCCGCAGGTCTATGAGTGGTTGCGGGACGCGATCCTGCGCGGCGAACTGCCGCCCGGCTCGCGCCTGAGCGAGACCGAGATCGCCAACCAGGTCGGCGTCAGCCGCCAGCCGGTGCGCGAGGCGTTCATCCGCCTGACATCGGACGGGCTGGCAGAGGTCAGGCCCCAGCGCGGCACCTATATCCGACGCATCTCGGTCTCGGCGGTGCTGTCGGCACGGCTGATCCGCGAGGCGGTCGAAAGCGACCTGATCCGCATGCTGGCCGAACAGGCCGACGACAGGCTGCTTGCCCGCCTCGACCAGGAGATCGAGGAACAAAGCGTCGCCGTGGCACGCAACGATGCCGAAACCTTCGTGCGGCTGGACGACCGCTTCCACCGCCTGCTGGCCGTGGCCGCCGGGCAGGAGGCGGTCTGGGAGGTGCTGGAGGGGCTGAAGTCGCAGATGAACCGCCTGCGCTATATCACCGCGCGCACCTTCGACATCCAGAAGCTGATCGGCCAGCACGCCGAGATCGTCGAGGGCCTGCGCAACCACGACCCGGCCCTGGCCGAACAGGCCATGCGCCGCCACCTGCGCGAATTGCTCAACGACCTGCCCGAGATCTCGCGCAGCCGTCCCGAACTTTTCATACCCTGACCCGCATCATCCCGGAGGAGAACGATGATCACCCTGAACCGTCGCCGCTTTGCGGCGCTGGCCGTGGCATGCCTGACCGCCGCTTCCGCCATGGGCGCCTCGGCCGCCGAACTGACGCTGAAGCTGGGCCATCTCGCGAACGAGCAGAACTCCTGGCACAAGGCGTCGCTGAAATTCGCCGAAGAGCTTGACCGCCTGACCGAAGGCCGCATCGCCGTCGAGGTCTTTCCCAACGACTCGCTGGGCCGCGAGATGGACCTGATCAACGGCATGCAGCTGGGCACGGTCGAAATGACCATCACCGGCGAAAGCCTGCAGAACTGGGCGCCGATGGCGGCTTTGCTGGCCATTCCCTATGCCTATCAGTCGCTTGAGCACATGGACGAGGTTGCCGGCGGCGAGATCGGCAAGGAAATCGAGGCGCAGATCGTCGAGCGCGCGCAGGTTCGCCCCATCGCCTATTTCGCCCGCGGCCCGCGCAACCTGACCGCGAACCACCCCATCACCACGCCGGCGGAACTGAACCGGATGCGGCTGCGCGTGCCCAATGTGCCGCTGTTCGTCGACACCTGGACCGCGCTTGGTGCCCAGCCGACGCCGATGGCTTTCTCGGAGGTCTTCACCTCGCTGCAGAACGGCACCATCGGCGGGCAGGAAAACCCGCTGGCGCTGATCCAAGCCGCCTCGCTGAACGAGGTGCAAAGCCATGTGAACCAGACCGAGCATGTGCGCTCCTGGATCTACCTGACCATCGCCGAGCAGGTCTGGCAGCGTCTGCCCCCGGAGGATCAGGCCCATGTGCTGGAAGCCGCCCGCATCGCGCAGGAGTTCGAGCGCGAGCAGTTCCTGCAAGACGAGGACGCCATCCGCGCCGATCTGGAGGCCAAGGGCATGACCTTCGTCGAGGTCGACCAGAAAGCCTTTGCCGACGGCTCGCGCGATGCGGTGATCAAAAGCGTCGATGACAGCATCCGGCCCGTCGTCGAGGAATTGTTCAACCATTGATCGGAACCGGGCGATCGCCGCTGCGCCCTTTCCGCGCACGGCGATCGCCCCCAAGGGTTTGAAACGGATGAGAAACCTGGCACTCTTGCAACGCGGCATCGCGGCAGCCAGCCGGTTGGCGGTGGGCGTCGCCTTCTTCGCGCTGATCGCGGTGGTCACGCTTCAGATCGCCACCCGGACCTTCGGCCTGCCCTCGCCGGTCTGGACCGAGGAACTGTCGCGCTATCTGCTGCTCTACATGACCGCCTTCGGCATCGGCCTGTCGCTGATGACGGGCGAGTTGGTGAACGTCGACCTGGTGCAGGAAACCGTCTCGGAAGCCCGCGCCTGGTGGATGCGGCTGATCGCGGCGATCTGCACGGCGGCGCTTGGCGCGGTGATGATCTGGCCGGCCTGGAAATTCACCCAGATCGGCGCCTTCCAGCGTTCGCCCAGCCTGCGCTGGCCGATGGACATCATCCACGCCTCGGTGCTGGTGCTGTCCGTCCTGCTTTCCCTGTTCGCCCTGCTGCGGGTGATCGGCATGATCGCCGGCACCGACGACGGGCGCCCCCATCTTGCCGAGGAGGAATGACCCCTTGGATCTTTTCCTGCTTCTGACCACCTTTTTCGTGACCCTGGCGCTTGGCGTGCCGGTCGCGGTCTGCCTTGGGCTTTCGTCGCTGGCCTATATCCTGTCGGCGGGGCTGCCGGTCGTCATCATCCCGCAGCGCATGTATGCGGGCATGGACGTCTTTGTCCTGCTGTGCATCCCCGGCTTCATCCTGGCCGGCAACCTGATGAACTTCGGCGGCATCACCGAGCGTATCATCCGCCTGGCCAACGCCATGGTGGGCTGGATGCGCGGCGGGCTGGCCATGGCGAACGTCGCGGATTCGATGATGTTCGGCGGCGTCTCGGGCACGGCGGTCGCCGATGTCGCGGCGACCGGCGGCGTGATGATCCCCGGCATGAAGAAATCCGGCTATCCCGGCGATTTCGCCGCCGCGATCACCGCCGCCTCGGCCACCGTGGGGCCGATGCTGCCGCCCAGCGTGCCGATGATCATCGTGGGCGCGCTGTCGGGGATCTCGGTCGGCCAGCTGTTCCTGGCCGGTGCGGTGCCGGGCGTGCTGATGGGCATCGGCATGGCGATCACCTGCTATATCCTGGCCGTGCGCCGCAACTATCCGCGCCAGCAATGGCAGGGCTTCGGCGAGCTGATCGCGGCCTTCCTCGCCGCCTTCTGGGCGCTGGCCATGACCGGGCTGATCATCGGCGGCCTGCTGACCGGCATCGCCACCCCGACCGAGACCGCCATCGTCGCCTGCCTTTACGCCTTTGTCGTCGGCGCCTTCGTCTATCGCGAGCTGCCGATCCGCGCGGTGCCGCGCATCGTCGTCAACAGCGCGATCTCCTCGGCCGGCATCCTGGCGCTGGTCGGTTTCGCCAACGTCTTCGGCTCGATCCTGGCATCCGAGCGCATCCCGCAGATGCTGGTCAGCACCGTGCTGGCGATCACCGACAACCCGATCCTGGTGATCCTGCTGATCAACGTGCTGCTGTTGTGCGTCGGCATGTTCATGGAAACCATCGCCGCGCTGATCATCCTGTTCGTGCCGCTGCTGGGGCTGGCGACCAGCGTCGGCATCGAGCCGCTGCATTTCGCCACCTTCGCGGTCCTGAACCTGATGATCGGCCTGACCACGCCGCCGGTCGGGGTCTGCCTGTTCGTCGCCTGCAACATCGCGCGCGAACCGCTGGCCAAGGTGATCAGCGCGGTCATCCCCTTCCTGATCTCGAACATCGTCGTGCTGCTGCTGGTATCCTACTACCCGCCCTTTGCCACCTGGCTGCCGACGACGCTGATGGGGAACTGACATGACACAGGACATCGCCTGCCGCCTGCACGCGGCCCACGACCTGCGGATCGAGCCCCTGCCCGATCCGCAACCCACCGAGGGCGCCGCCCTGGTCCGCGTGTTGCGGGGCGGCATCTGCGGCTCGGATCTGCATTACTACCACGACGGCGGCTTCGGCCCGGTCCGGGTACGCGAGCCCATCGTGCTGGGCCACGAAGCTGCCGGCGTGGTCGAGGCTGCGCCGGAGAGGTCCGGCCTGGTTCCGGGCCAACTGGTCGCCCTGTCGCCCTCGCGCCCCTGCGGCGAATGCGAATATTGCCGCGCGGGGCAGGAACGGCATTGCCTGGCCATGCGCTTCAACGGCTCGGCCATGCGCTTCCCGCATGAGAACGGCTTCTTCCGCAATCGGCTGTATCACCCCGTCGAGCAATGCCTGCCGCTGCCCGAGGGGGCAAGCGCCCAGGCCGCCGCCGGGGCCGAGCCGCTGGCGGTCTGCCTGCACGCGCTGAGCATGGCGCCCGACCTTGCCGGCCAGCGGGTGCTGATCACCGGCGCCGGTCCCATCGGCGCGATCTGCACCGCGCTGGCCCGCCTGCGCGGCGCGGCCGAGGTCGTGGTGACGGATGTGCAGGATTTCACGCTGGAGATCGCCCGCCGCATAGGCGCCGACCGGGCGGTGAACGTGGCCCAGCAACCCGACGCCCTGGCCGATCTGGCCGAGGGCAAGGGCCGCATCGACGTGGTCCTGGAATGCTCGGCCAATCCCCATGCCATCGCGCAGGCCATCGGCGTGACGCGGCCGCAGGGCACCGTGGTGCAGATCGGCGTCGGCGGCACCCTGCCCCTGCCGCTGAACCTGATCGTCGCCAAGGAGCTGCGCCTTGTCGGCACCCACCGCTTCGACAGCGAGTTCGCGCAGGCCGTGCACATGATCGGCGCGGGCGAGATCGACCTGTCGCCCATGGTCACGCAAGTCCTGCCCGCGGCCGAGGCGCAGCGCGCCTTCGACCTTGCTGGCGACCGGGCGCAGGCGGTCAAGGTGCAGCTGGACTTCGGGGCCTGAATCCATGCCGGTGATCACCGAGATCGAGGATCTGCGCCGCCTGTACCGGCGGCGTGTCCCGCGTATGTTCTATGACTACGTCGATGTCGGCGCCTGGACCGGCGGCACCTATCGCGCCAACCGCGCCGATTTCGAGCGCATCCTGTTCCGCCAGCGCGTCGCCCGGAACATCGAGGCCCGCACCCTTGCCACCACCATGCTCGGCCAGCCGGTCTCGATGCCCCTGGCCTTGGCTCCGGTGGGCCTTTTGGGAATGCAGCAC
The DNA here is from genome assembly GCF_030234105.1 of Paracoccus sp. SSJ. Lineage (NCBI taxonomy): Bacteria > Pseudomonadati > Pseudomonadota > Alphaproteobacteria > Rhodobacterales > Paracoccaceae > Paracoccus > Paracoccus sp. SSJ. Next base: position 428,037 of record NZ_JASSPE010000001.1, read on the forward strand.
CCGGACGGCGAGATCCATGCCGCCCGCGCCGCGCAGGCCGCCGGCGTTCCCTTCACGCTGTCGACCATGTCGATGTGCTCGCTCGAGGATATCGCGCAGGCGACGGGGGCACCGTTCTGGTTCCAGCTCTACACCCTGCGGGACGAGGAGTTCCTGGAGGATATCCTGGATCGCGCCCGCCGCGCCGGGGTGACGGCGCTGGTGCTGACGCTGGACCTGACCATCCAGGGCCAGCGCCACAAGGATCTGAAGAACCGCATGACCGCGCCGCCGCGCCTGACGCTGCCCAACCTGATCGACATCGCGCTGCATCCCCGCTGGGCGCTGGGGATGCTGGGCACGCGCCGGCGCAGCTTCGGCAATATCGTCGGCCATGCCCGCGGCGTCGAAAGCCTGGGCGACCTGATGGACTGGACCGCGCGCCAGTTCGACCAGCGGCTGGACTGGGGCCGGGTCGAGCAGATCATCCGCAAATGGGGCGGGCCGGTGATCCTGAAGGGCATCAACGACCCCGAGGACGCGCAGCGCGCGCTGGATACCGGCTGCGACGCGATCCTGGTCTCGAACCATGGCGGGCGGCAGCTGGACGGCGCGCCCTCGACCATCCGCGCGCTGCCGGCGATCCGCCGGGCGGTCGGGCCGGACTTTCCGCTTTATCTCGACAGCGGCATCCAGTCGGGACAGGAGGCGCTGAAGGCCATCGCCAGCGGCGCGAACGGCGTCTTTGTCGGCCGCGCCTTCACCTATGGGCTGGGCGCCATGGGACAAAGAGGCGTCGAGGCGGCGCTGGCCATCCTGCGCCGCGAAATGGACATCACCATGGCGCTGTGCGGCGTCAACGACATCAAGGATTTCGGTCCCGGCTGCCTGTGGCCGGACGACCGCGGCAATGCCGCCTGAAGAACAAGGAAAACGTGAATGCGACATACCTGGCGCTGGTTCGGCCCCAAGGATCGGGTCTCGATCGACGACATGCTGCAAGCGGGGGTCCAGGGTGTGGTGACCGCCCTGCACCACGTCCCGACCGGGACCGTCTGGTCCCCCGCGGAGATCGCCCGCCGGCAGGCCGATCTGGCGGCGATGACCGACGGCGCGCCCTCGGGCCTGAAATGGGAAGTGGTCGAAAGCCTGCCGGTCAGCGAGGCGATCAAGACGCAGACCGGCGACTGGCGGGCGCATGTCGCAAACTGGATCACCTCTATGCGGAACCTGAAGGACGCGGGGATCGAGGTGATCTGCTACAACTTCATGCCGGTGCTGGACTGGACCCGCACCGACCTGGCCTGGCGGCGGCCGACCGGCGCGCGCTGCATGCGCTTCGACTTCACCGATTTCGCCGCCTTCGACATCCATATCCTCCAGCGCAAGGGCGCGGCCGAGGATTTCCCAGACGAGATCCGCGAGGAAGCTGCCCGCCGCTTTGCCCAGATGGACGAGGCCCGGCGCGAGCAGCTGGCCGGCAACGTGGTCTTCGGCTTGCCCGGCGCGGCCGAGCACTTCACCCTTGAGGACGTGCGGGCGCTGCTGGAAAGCTATGCTCCGGTGACGGACGCGGTGCTGCGCCGGCATTTCCACGACTTCCTGGAACAGGTCGTCCCCGTCGCGCAGGAGATCGGGGTGCGGCTGTGCTGCCATCCCGACGACCCGCCCTTCGGCCTGCTGGGCCTGCCGCGCGTCATGTCCACCGAGGCGGATTACGCCGAACGCGTGGCCGCCGTGGACCTGCCGGCGAACGGCATCACGCTTTGCTCGGGCTCGCTGGGAGCGCGGCCGGACAACGACCTGCCGGGCATGATGGAGCGGCTGGGCGACCGGGTGCATTTCCTGCACCTGCGCAACGTGCGCCGCGACACCGATGCGATCCGGGGCTCGTTCTTCGAGGATGAGCATCTGGGCGGCCAGACCGACATGGTGGCGCTGATCGCCGCCGTCCTGCGCGAAGAGGCCCGCCGCCGCGAAGCCGGCCGCGCCGATGCGGTGATTCCGATGCGCCCCGACCACGGGCAGGACATCCTGGACGACATCGGCCGCGGCGGCCAGCCGGGCTATCCCGCCATCGGCCGGCTCAAGGGTCTGGCCGAGCTGCGCGGGGTAGAGCTGGCGCTGAGCCACGGGGCGCGGCCATGATGAGCCCGCGCCTGACCGGGCTGGCCGACCTGCCGCCCGGTGTCGAGCGGCCGCGCTATGACCGCGCGGCGCTTGGCATCGGCATCCTGCATCTGGGTCTGGGCGCCTTCCACCGCGCGCATCAGGCAGTCCATACCGACGACGCGCTGGCGGCCGAGGGCGGTGACTGGCGCATCCTCGGCGCCAACCTGCGCAGCCGCGACATTCCCGAGGCGCTGAACGCGCAAAACGGGCTGTTCACCGTGCTGGAACGCTCGGTCAGCGACCGGGCGCGGGTGATCGGCGCGCATGGCCCGGCCATCGGCGGCGACGCGGCGGCGATCCTGCGCGCCGCCTGCGATCCGGCGATCCGCATCCTGTCGCTGACCGTCTCGGAAAAGGCTTACGGGATCGACCGCGCCGCCATGGATGCCGATCCGGCCCATCCGGCGGTGGCTGCCGACCTGGCGCAGCCGCAGGCGCCGCAGGGCGTGCTGGGCATCATCGTCGCCGCCCTGGCGGCGCGGCGCGAGGCCGAAGCCGCGCCCTTTGCCGTGCTCAGTTGCGACAACCTGCCCGACAACGGCGCGTTGCTGCGTGCGGGCGTGCTGGGCTTTGCCCGCCGCCGCGACCCCGGTCTGGCCGGCTGGATCGCCGATCATGTCGCCTTTCCGGCGACCATGGTGGACCGCATCACCCCGGCCACGACCGAGCGCACCCTGACCGATGTCGAGACGCTGACCGGCCATCGCGACCTGGCCGCCGTCGAGACCGAGCCCTTCAGCCAATGGGTGATCGAGGATCATTTCCCGCAGGGCCGCCCGACATGGGAGGCCGGCGGCGCGCTGTTCGTCCAGGACGTGCGCCCCCATGAGGCGATGAAGCTGCGCATGCTGAACGGCAGCCATTCGCTGATCGCCTATGCCGGGCAGATGCTGGACCTGCCCCATGTCCGCGACGCCATGGCCGACCCGGCGCTGACCGCGCTGGTCCGCCGCCACATGCAAGCGGCGGGCGCGACCCTGCCGCGAGGCGCCGGGCTCGATCCCGAAGCCTATGCCGCGGCGCTGCTGGCGCGCTTTGCCAACCCGGCCATCGCCCACCAGACCCGCCAGATCGCCATGGACGGCACCGAAAAGCTGCCGCAGCGCTGGTTCGCCCCCGCAGCCGAGGCGCTGCAAGCCGACGGCGACGCCCGGCCTTTTGCCTTCGCCACCGCGATCTGGCTGGCCTGGCTGGCGACGCAGGAACAGGCCCCGGACGATCCGCGCGGCCCGGCGCTGCTGGACCTGGCCCGCAAGGCAGGCGAGGACGACGATACCCTGACCCGCTCGGTCCTGGCGCTGCCGGGACTGGCGCCGCCGGAACTGGCCGGCAATGCGGCCTTCACCCAGGCGGTGCGTCGGATCCTCACCCATATCCGCCGCGACGGGCTGCGCGCGGCCATGGCGACGGAGCTTGCATCGTGACCGGCAAGGCGATCCTTTCCATCGGCGAGGCGATGGTCGAGCTGTCGCCCTCGGGCCAGGACGGGCTGTGGCGGCTGGGCATCGCCGGCGACACGCTGAACACCGCCTGGTATCTGCGCCGCCTGCTGCCGGCCGATTGGCGCATCGCCTATTGCAGCCGCGTGGGCACCGGCGAGTTCTCGCAGCAGATGGTCGATTTCCTGACCGCCGAGGGGATCGACGCCACCCATGTCGGTCGCGACCCAAGCCGCGAGATCGCGATCTATGCCATCTCGCTGAAGGATGGCGAGCGCAGCTTCAGCTATTGGCGCGACACCTCGGCGGCCAAGGGGCTGGCCGACGATCCGACCGCGCTGGCCGCGGCGCTGGCGGGCGTGGGCATCGCCTATTTCTCGGGCATCACCCTGGGCATCCTGCCCCAGGCCGGCCGCACCGCACTGATCGCGGCGCTGAAAGCCGCCCGTGCGGCGGGCACGCAAGTGGTCTTCGACCCCAACCTGCGGCCCAAGCTGTGGCCGGACATCCCCACCATGCGCCGCGAGATCGAGGCAGCGGCGGCCATCGCCGATCTGGTCCTGCCCAGCTTCGACGACGAACGCGGCTTTTTCGGCGATGCCGATCCGCAGGCGACGGTGGCGCGCTATCTGGCGCGCGGGGCCGGGCAGGTCGTGGTCAAGGCGGGCGGCGACGCGATCCGTTATGGCGGGCGCGAAGGCGAGGGGCTGGTCGAGGGGCTGACGCGCGAGGTGCCGGTGGACACCACCTCGGCCGGCGACAGCTTCAATGCAGGCTATCTGGCGGCGCGGCTGGCGGGGGCAGACATCCCGGCCGCCATCCGCCGGGCGCATGACCTCAGCCGCGTGGTGATCCGCCATCGCGGCGCATTGGTGCGCGAGGCCGTCGCGCGGGGCTGACCCGCGCGCACATTACCGGCCGGGCTATGGCGGGCAAAGCCGCCGCCGCGCGCCCCTGCGGGCTCGACTCCATGCCGAAAATCGTGTATCAATCGATTGATTGATTGCTTGGCATGATCGGCATGGACCCACACCCGACCCGTATTTCCCTGATCCAGGCCGCCATGCAGCAGTTCGGGCGCGGCGGGTTCGAGGCTGCCTCGACGCGGGCCATCGCCGCGCAGGCGGGCACCAATATCTCTTCGATCGCCTATCACTTCGGCGGCAAGGACGGGCTGCGCATCGCCTGCGCCGATGCCGTGGCCGAGCGGATCGCACAGGTCGCCCGGCCCCTGCCCGGCTTGCAGGACCGACCGGACCCCCTCCACGCCCGGCTGGTCCTGCGGCGGCTGGTGCGCCGTATCGTCACCTTCATGATCGTCAGCCCCGGAGCCAGCGATGCCGTGGCCTTTGTCCTGCGCGAGCTGGCCCAGCCGGACAGCCCGGTGCTGGACCGGCTTTACACGACGCTGGTCGAGCCGCGACACCGCGCCCTTTGCGCGCTGTGGTCCGCTGCGACCGGCGAGCCGGCGGAATCCGAGGATGTGAAGCTGGCCGTCTTTTCACTGGTCGGCCAGGCGGTCTATTTCCGCGTCGCCGCGCCCATCGTCCGGCGCCGGATGGGCTGGCGGCATTATGCGCGGGCCGAGGCGCGGGCGATCACGCGGCGGATGCTGACCAACCTGGACCGGATGATCGGGGGCGGGGATGGCTGATTTCCTGTGCTCGCTGGCCTTTCTTGCGGCGCTGTTTCCGCAATGCGGTCCGCCCGCGCCGCTGGGCACCGGCTATGCCGAGGGCGATTATGTCCAGATCGCCCCGCTGGCGACGGCGCGGATCGAGGCGCTGGCCGTGCGGCAAGGCGACCGCATCGAGGCCGGCCAAGCGGTGGCAATTCTGGAAACCCGCGATGCCGAACTGGCGCTGGCCGCGGCCGAGGCCGCCCATGCCCGCGCCGCCAGCACCTTGGCCGACCTGGAAAAAGGCGGGCGGGCACCCGAGATCGCGGCCATCGAGGCGACCCTTGCCTCGGCCCGCGCCAATGCCGAGCGCACGGCGCGCGAGGCAGCGCGGCAGGAGCGGCTGCTGGCCCAGCGCGTCAGCTCGCCCGCGCAACTGGACGACGCCCGCGCCGCCGCCGACATGGCCGAGGCGGCGGTGCGCGAGGCCGAGGCGCGGCTGGCCGTCGCCCGCCTGCCCGCCCGCCCCGATGCCATCGCCGCTGCCCGCGCTGCATTGGCGCAAGCCCAGGCCAACCGGCAGGCGATGGAATGGCAGCTCCAGCAGCGCCGGCTGACCGCCCCCGCGCCCGGCATCGTCACCGACATCCTGCGGCATCGGGGCGAGCTTGCCGGCCCCTCGGCCCCGGTCCTGACCTATCTGCCGGACGGTGCGGTCAAGCTGTGCTTCTTCATAGCCGAGGCCGATCTGGCCGCGCTTGCCCTGGGAACCAGGCTGACGGTCGGCTGCGACGGCTGCGCACCGACCAGCGCCACGGTCTCCTTCATCGCCGACGAGGCCGAGTTCACCCCGCCGGTCCTCTATGCCCGCGACGCGCGGCAAAAGCTGGTCTATCTGGTCGAGGCCCGCCCCGAACCCGGCAGCACGCTGAAGCCCGGCCAGATCGTCGATGTCTGGAAGGCGCCATGACCGGGGCGACGGCCATCGACGTGTCCGGGCTGACGAAATCCTTCGGCGGCAGGACGGTCGTCGACGACGTCGCGCTGCGGGTGGCCGGGGGCGAGATCGCCGGGTTCCTTGGCCCGAACGGATCGGGCAAGACCACCTGCATCCGCATGATCTGCGGCTTGCTGACGCCCGATGCAGGCAGCGGCACCGTGCTGGGCCTCGACGTGCGCCGCCAGCAGCGCCAGATCCGGCGGCAGGTCGGCTACATGACGCAGAAATTCTCGTTCTACGAGGATCTGTCCATCGAGGAGAACCTGGCTTTCGTCGCCGGGCTCTATGGCCTGCCGCGGCAGGCCGTGCGCGACACGCTGGAGGATCTGGGCCTGACCTCGCGCAGGACGCAGCTTGCCGGCAGCCTGTCGGGCGGCTGGAAGCAGCGGCTGGCGCTGGCGGCCTGCATCATGCACCAGCCGCGCCTTCTGCTGCTGGACGAGCCGACGGCCGGCGTCGATCCCAAGGCCCGGCGCCAGTTCTGGGACGAGATCCACGCCCGCGCATTGGGCGGCATGACCGTTCTGGTCTCGACCCATTACATGGACGAGGCCGAGCGCTGCCACCGCATCAACTACATCGCCTATGGCCGGCTGGTCGTCTCGGGCACCGTGGCCGAGGTGATCGCGGGCGCGCGGCTGGTCACGCTGACCGTGCAGTCGGCGCGACCGGGCGAGCTGGCCGAGCGCCTGCGCAAGGCGCCGGGCGTCGGGCAGGTCGAGCCCTTCGGCACTGCGCTGCATGTGACCGGGACCGACCGCACCCGGCTGGAGGCCGCGCTGGAGGCCGAGGGCGTGACCGGCCACCCGGTCGAGACCAGCCTGGAGGACGTGTTCATCCGGTTGATGGAGCTTTCCGAGGACAACATGCGATGAGCTTTTCCCCGACACGGCTGCGGGCGCTGTTGCGCAAGGAGTTCATCCAGATGCGCCGCGACCGCGTGACCTTCGCCATGATGCTGGGCGTGCCGATCATGCAGCTTTTGCTGTTCGGCTATGCGATCAACAGCGACCCTCGGGACATGCCCACGGCGCTGGTCGCGCCGGTGCAGGACCGTTTCAGCCGCAGCATTGCCGCGGCGCTGGAAAACAGCGGCTATTATCGCATTACCCATCCCGCGGCGGGCATCGCGGAGGCCGAGCGGCTGATCACCCGGGGCGAGGTCTCCTTTGTCGTGACGGTGCCCGCCGATTTCGGCCGGCGCATGCAGCAGGGCGACCGGCCGCAGATCCTGGTCGAGGCGGACGGCTCGGACCCCTCGGCGACCAGCGGCGCCATCGCCGCGCTGGCCCGGCTCGCCGACGGCGCCTTTCGCCGCGACCTGCCGGCCGAGCCTGCATCCGGCACGCCCGAAATCGTCACCCATCGCCGCTACAATCCCGAGGGCATCACGCAATACAACATCGTCCCCGGCCTTCTGGGGGTGATCCTGCAAATGACCATGGTGATGATGACCGCCATGGCCCTGACCCGCGAGATCGAACGCGGCACCATGGAGAACCTGCTGGCCATGCCCGCCACCCCGGCCGAGATCATGATCGGCAAGATCACCCCGTTCCTGACCGTAGGGGCGGTGCAGGTCCTCGTGATCCTGGGCGCGGCATGGGCGATCTTCGACGTGCCTTTCGTCGGCTCGCTGGGGCTGCTGCTGGCGGGGGTGATGGTCTTCGTGCTGGCGCTGGTGCTGCTGGGCTATCTGATCTCGACCGCGGCCCGCACGCAGATGCAGGCGATGCAGATCGCGATCTTCGTCTTTCTGCCCTCGGTGCTGCTGTCGGGCTTCATGTTCCCGTTCCGGGGCATGCCGGGCTGGGCGCAGGCCATCGGCGAGGTGCTGCCGGTGACGCATCTGCTGCGACTGGTGCGCGCCGTCATGCTGAAGGGCGCGGGCTTTGCCGATGTCGTCCCGCAATTCGCGGCACTGTCGGTCATGGTGGCGGTGCTGGGCGCACTGGCCCTGCTGCGATTCCGCCGGACGCTGGACTGAGCGCGCCTGTCAGGCAAGCCGCATCACCGCATCCGCCAGCCGCAGCAGCATCCGGTCGCGATACCAAGGCGCGCAAAGCTGCAAGGCGACCGGCAAGCCGGCCCGGGTCCGCCCCCAGGGCAGCGAGATCGCGGGATGGCCGGTCAGGTTCTGCGGATAGGTGAACGGATACCACGCGCCGCGGATGGTGCCGGCGGGCTGGCCGTCGATCTCGATCTCGCCCATCGGGTCATAGCCCAGGGCCAGCGGCGGCGCGGTCAGCACCGGCGAGACCAAGAGGTCGAACCGCGTGAAATGCGCCTGCATCATCTGGAAAAGCCGCGTCCGCGCCGCCGAGGCCTCGGCCAGGTCCACCGCCGAATAGCCCTGCCCCAGCCGCGCCGTCTGGACCAGCGAAGGCGCGACCAGATCCTCGCGGCCGGCAAAGGCGGGGGCGGCGCGGGCGGCCAGGCCCACGCGCAGCAGGGTCAGGAACACCGGCTCGAAGGATTTGAAATCCAGGTCGGCTTCTTCGACGATGGCGCCCTCGGCCTCGATGCGGCGCAGGGCGGCCTGGGTGATCTCGGCGGTCTCGCGCTCGACCCGGGCACCGGCGGTCGGGATCCAGCCGATACGCAGCCCCTTGAAGCCGCACCCGTCGTCGGGATGCAATTGCACGACCGCCTGGCCATAGGGGTCGCGGGGGTCCGGGCCGGCCATGGCCTCGAAAAACAGCGCCGCATCCGCCACGGTGCGCGCCATCGGCCCGGCAAAGGAATTGGCGGCGAACAGGTCGGGCAGCGCCAGATGCGGGATGACGCCCAGCGTCGGCTTCATGCCGACGATGCCGCAGCAGGCCGCGGGGATGCGGATCGAGCCGCCGCCATCGGTGCCGATGGAAAGCGGCCCCATGCCCGCCGCCACCGCCACGGCCGAACCGGAACTGGACGCCCCCGCCGTCACGCCGGGGTCGATGGGATTGAGCGTCAGCCCGGTCAGCGGCGAGCTGGCGGTCTGGGCATGGCCGAATTCCGGCGTCGTGGTCTTGCCGATCATGATGCCGCCGGCAACGCGGGCGCGGGCGACCGAGACCGCATCCTCGGCCGGCAGGTTGTCCGCGAACAGGCGCGAGCCCATGGTGGTGCGCACCCCGGCGGTGGCCAGCAGATCCTTGACCGAATAGGGCACGCCGTGCAGCGGCCCCAGCGCATCGCCGCGCATCACCGCGGCCTCGGCCGCCTGCGCCTCGGCCCGGGCCGCACCGGCGGCGACGGTGACGAAGGCATTGAGGTCGCTGCGCGCCTCGATCCGCTCCAGCGCCGCCTCGGTCGCCTCGACGGGGGAAATGGCGCGGCAGCGAATGGCATCGGCCAGCTCAACGGCGCTCAGGTCGGCGATTGCGGTCATCGCGGGCTCCTTTCAGATCATCCAGTGGCCGCCATCGACCAGCAGCGTCTGGCCGGTGACGAAACGCGCCTCGTCGCTGGCCAGGAAGGCGACGGCGGCGGCCACGTCCTCGACCGCGCCGACGAAGCCGACCGGGGTCTTGTCGATGATCGTCTGGATCACCTGCGCCGGCACCCGGTCATGCGCGGCGGTGCGGATGGCGCCGGGCGCCACCGCGTTCACCGTCACGCCATGCGGCGCCAGTTCGCGCGCCAGTCCGCGCGTCAGCCCGATCACCCCCATCTTGGCGGCGGCGTAATCGGCCAGCCCCGGCGCGCCGGTAAAGGCGGCAAGGCTGGACATGTTGACGATGCGCCCCGTGCCGCGTTCGCGCATCGCCGGCGCCACCAGCCGCGCCATGCGCATGGCACTGATGAGCGAGATTTCCAGCACGAAGCGCCAGACCTCCTCGCGCGAGTCGCAAAAGGGCGCGCTGCGCTCGCGTCCGCTTTGGCCCAGGTTGTTCACCAGCACGTCGACCGGACCGAGTTCGGACAGGAAACGGTCGTGGAAATCGCCAAGCGCGGCGGCATCCGTGCAGTCGCCCCGGGCCAGCAGCAGCCGCTCGCCCGCTTCGGCGCGCAAGGGCGCGATGTCTAGGTCCATGACCCCCACCCGCGCGCCCTCGGCCAGCATCCGGCGGGTGATGCCGCCGCCGATGCCCGAGGCGCCGCCGGTGACCAGCACGTTCTTGCCGCTGAATCGCATGCATCCCGTCATCACGACCTCAATGGAAGGTGCGGCCGCCATCGACCGCCAGGGCGACGCCGGTCACATAGGAGGACTCGCCGCTTGTCAGCCACAGGATCGCCGCCGCGATCTCGGCCGGATCGGCGATGCGGCGCAGGGCATAGCGGTCGCGCACCGCCTGCAACTGCGCCTCGACATCACCCGCCGGGTCGATCGAGCTGCGCAGCAGCGGCGTATCGACGGCGCCGGGGCAGACCACGTTCACGCGGATGCCGCTGTCCGCCAGTTCCAGCGCCAGCGATTTCGAGAACATCTGCAACCCCGCCTTGGAGGCCGCATAGCCGCTGCGCAGCCGCAAGGGCACCAGACCCGCACCCGAGGACAGGTTGACGATGGTCCCGCCGCCCGCCTGCCGCAGATGCGGCACCGCCGCCCGGCACAGCTTCATCGCTCCGGTCAGGTTCACCGCGATCAGCCGGTCCCAGTCCTCGTCGGTGATATCATCCAGCGCCGCGACCAGGTCGAGGCCGGCGCAATTGACCAGACCGTCCAGCCCGCCCAGCGTTCCGGCCAGCTCGGCCACCGCCGCCCCAAGCGCCGCACTGTCGGTAATGTCGGCCACCGTAGCCGGCGCCACCAGCCCATCCAGCGCCGCGGCATCGCGGTCGATGACGGCGACGCGGGCGCCCTCGGCCAGAAAGCGCGCGACGGTAGCACGGCCGATGCCCTGCGCACCGCCGGCAATCAGGATGCGGCGGCCTGTCAGCGCCCCGCTCATGCCCCGCCCCCCTCCAGACGCGGGCGCATGTCGGCGACCATCTCGTCGCAGCGACCCATCCAGACATCGCCCTTGTCCAGCGCGCGCTGGATCAGCTGCTCCAGCACCCACAGGCGCGAGGGCTGGCCGATGATCTGCGGATGCATGCCGACCATCATCATCCGCCGCTCGGCATGAAGCATGTCCAGCTCCAGCGTCCAGGCCTCCAGCAGCGCCGAGGGCGCCTGCATGGTCCGGCCCGGCAGCACGATGGAATATTGGAAGAAGGGCGCGTCATCCAGAACCCAGCGGAACGGCAGTTCGATCAGCCGCGTCCGCCGCCCCTCGACCTCGTGCAGATAGGGCGAGTCGTCGTCGAAGAAGTTCGAGGAATAGTCGAAGCCGTATTCCAGCATCAGCTGCATGGAGATGTCGCTGAGTTCGGCGGCGGGCGAGCGCCAGCCGCGCGGCGCCTGCCCGGTGGCGCGCTTGATCGCCTCAAACCCGCGCTCCATCTCCTCGCGCTCCTCGTCGTGGCTGAGGTTCAGGATCCAGCGATGCGAATAGCTGTGATGCGCGATCTCGTGCCCGCCTTGCAGGATGCGCTCGATCAGCGCCGGGCGCTGCTCCACGATCAGGCCGGGGATGAAGAAGGTGGTGCGCAGGCCGTAGCGGCGCAGCAGTTCCAGCACCCGGTCGGTGCCGACCTTCCAGCCATAGGCGCCTTGCGACATCAGGATCGGGCGCTTGGCATAGGCCGGGTCGCGCGCCGTCCACATCGTCTCGGCATCGAGGTCGAAGGTCAGAAACAGCGGAAAGCCCTTGCTGGTCAGATGCATGGCTGGTCCTTTCAGACGAATTTGTGAAAGCCGGCCCAGCGTTCGGCCAACAGCAGCACGATCACGGTGGCGATGATCAGCAGGGTCGAGATGGCGGCGACGCCCGGATTGACCCCCATCTCGACCGAGCTGAAGATCAGGATGGGCAGCGTGGTCTGCCTGGCACTGGCCAGGAAGATGGTGACCGGCACGTTCTCCATCGAGGTGACGAAGGCAAACAGCGCGCCGGCGACAAGGCCGGGCTTGATCAGCGGCAGCGTGACCAGCCGGAAGGCGGTGAAGCCGTCCGCCCCCAGCACCCGCGCCGCCTCTTCGACCGAGACGTCGAGGCCCGATAGGCTCGCCAGCGCCGAGCGCAGGATATAGGGCACGGTGATGACGACATGCGCCACGATCAGCACCAGGAAGCTGCCGCGCAGGCCGACCAGCGTGACGTATTGCAGCATGGCGACCCCGATCACCACCGAGGGCACGATCAGCGGCGCCATCAGCAGCGCGGTGATCGCCTCGGAACCGGGGATGGCCTTGCGAAACAGCGCATAGGCCGCGGCGACGCCCAGAACCAGCGACAGGAGCGTGGAACTGACCGCGAGGATCACGCTGTTCCAGATCGCCCGGAGATAGACCGGATCGCTCAGCACCTCGGCGAACCATTTCAGCGTCCAGCCCTGCGGCGGGATGGTCAGATACGAGGTCTCGCTGAACGAGGTCAGCACGACCACCAGCACCGGCACCTGCAGGAAGGCCACGACCAGCAGCGCGACGATGGAAATGGGCAGGGTGGGCTTCATGTCGCTCATGCCATGCCCGCCCATCTTCTGGTCATGCGGCTGGAGATCCAGATGATGACCAGCGTCGAGGCCGCCAGCGCAAAGGACAGCGCCGAGCCGCTGGGCCAGTCCAGAAGCTGCATGTATTCGTCATAGATCAGCGTCGCCATCACCTGATAGGTCGGCCCGCCCAGCATGCGCGGCGTGACCAGGGCCGAGATGGTCAGCACGAAGACCAGGATCGAACCGCCGATGATGCCCGGCGCCGTCAGCGGCAGGGTGACCGACCAGAACACATGCGTCCGGCTGGAACCCAGCGTCGCGGCCGCCGCCTCGACATCGCGGGGCACGTTCTGCAGCGCCGCAACCAGCATCAGCACCATGAAGGGCAGATAGATATGGGTCAGGCCGATCAGCAGGCCGGTCATGTTGAACATCAGCTTCAGCGGCCGCTCGATCAGGCCCAGGTCGAGCAGCAGGTTGTTGACCACGCCGCGATTGGTCAGCAGCACGATCCAGCCGAAGGAGCGCACCACCAGGTTCAGCATCAGCGGAAAGATCACCAGAAGCGTCAGCGGCAGCCGCCATCGCGGATGGCCGCGCACGATCAGATAGGCGACGGGATAGCCGGTCAGCAGGCACAGAACCGTGACGCCCAGCCCCAGGCCCAGCGTGCGCAGCACCACCTCGCGGTAATAACCGTCCGTCGCGATGCGCAGGTAGTTTTCCCAGGTGAAGCTGCCGGCGACCATCCCCTGCCCCGGCTGGTATTCCTGGAAACTGGTCGGCAGCAGCAGGACCAGCGGCACCACGAAGGACAAAAGCAGCACCAGCAGAAGCGGCGCGATCAGCAGCCATGCGCTGCGCTGCCCGATCATGACGCGGCCCCCTGCGGCAGCACGATGATGTCGCGCGGCCGGATCGCCAGATACACCGTCTCGCCCGGCGCGAGGCTGGCGGTATCCTCGGCCGAGGGCACCTCGACCACGATTTCGGCGCCATGGGCCAGCCGCACCACCAGTTGCACCTGCGGCCCCGAAAAGGCGCGCAGCGCCACGGTCCCCGCCAGCGCGCCGGGCTCGGGCGCGCGCAGGACGCGGATCGCCTCTTGCCGCAGGAACACCTCGGCGGCGCTGCCCTCGGGCAGGTCCAGCCGCTCGGGGCGCAGCGCCAGCCCGGCGCCAAGCGCGACGGTTCCGGCCTCGATGCGGCCTTGCAGGCGGTTCGGCTTGCCGATGAAGCTGGCGACAAAGGCGTTCGCGGGGCGGTGATAGATCTCCTCGGGCCTGTCCAGCTGCTGGATCACGCCGCCATGCATGACGCCGACGCGATCCGACAGGCTCAGCGCCTCGGCCTGGTCATGCGTGACGAACAGCGTGGTGATGCGCAGCTCCTGTTGCAGCCGCTTCAGCTCGATCTGCATCTCGTCGCGCAGCTTGGCATCCAGGTTCGACAGCGGCTCGTCGAACAGCAGGATGCTGGGCCGCGGCGCGATGGCACGGGCCATCGAGACGCGCTGCTGCTGGCCGCCGGAAAGCTGGCGCGGGAATCGCGCGCCATAGCCGCCCAGCCGCACCATCTCCAGCGCGGCATTCACCCGCTCTTCCAGGGGCTTGCCGGATTCGCCCTTGCGGCGCAGGCCGAAGGCGACGTTCTCGAACACGGTCATATGGGGAAACAGCGCATAGGACTGGAACACCAGCCCGATGTTGCGCTTGTTCGGCGGCAGGCGCGTCACCTCGCGCTCGCCGATCATGATCTGCCCCTCGGTCGGCTCCAGAAGCCCGGCGACCATGCGCAGGATCGTGGTCTTGCCGCAGCCCGAAGGGCCGAGCAGCGAGACGAACTCGCCCTCGGCGATCTGGAACGAGGCGTTCCTGACCACCTCGGTCTTGCCGTAGCGCTTGACGATGTTGCGCAGGGAAAGGTTGCTCATTTCACCTCGTCTGGGCTTTGCCTGGGGCGTGGGTTGCGTTCGGTCCCGGCGGCAAACCGGCCGGGACCGGAAAGGGCCGGCTCAGCGCAGCACTTCGCGCTGCCAGCGGCGGGTCCAGTCGGGCATGACCACCGCCATCTCGGCCGGGTCCAGGAACAGCATCTGGCCCGCCTGCTCGGCGGTGGGCAGGATCGTGGCCAGATCGTCCGACAGCACCACCTTGCTGTTGACCGGGCCGATCACCTGCGCTTCCGAGAAGCATTTCTGCGCCTCGACCGACAGCACGGTGTCGATGAACTTCATCGCCAGGTCCTGCTGCCGGGTGCCCTTGGGGATCGAGATGGTCGGGCGAATGCCCACCGCGCCTTCCTGCGGATAGGCGACGGCCAGCGGCAGCCCGCCCTTGATCGCCACGCCGGCCCGGTCGGGATACCATACCGCGATGTCGATCTCGCCCCGCTCGAACAGCGAGACCACCTGGTCGGCCTGGGTGTGCAAGAGCACCGCCGATTGCGCCAGCGGCTTGATCTTGGCGATGCCGGGGCCCGGGTCTTGCTGCGTCCCGCCCTCCATCTGGTTCAGCGCGGCGAGGAATTGCCAGCCCGCCGTGGCCGAAACGTCGCCGATGGTGATCCGGCCTTCGTATTTCGGATCGAACAGGTCGTTCCACGAGGTTGGCGGCGTTGTCACCGTCTCCTTGTTATAGACGATGGTGGTGGCGCCCAGCATGGCGGCGACATAGGCGTCGCCCTTGCCCCAGGCACCCTCGATGATGTCGGGCGCATTCGTCAGCGCCGCGCGGTCAAGCGGAACCAGCAGCCCCTCATTGGCCATCTGCACCGCGAATGCGTCGTCGGCAAAGACCACGTCCATGTCCGACTGCCCTGCGGTCGCCCTGACCGAAGCCGCGTGCTGCGCCGAGCTTGCCGGCTTGAGCAGCACCGAAGCCCCGGTCGCCTCGGAAAAAGGCTGGACATAGCAGGTCTTGACGTTGTCGGCGAAAGAGCCGCCGAAGGCGCCGACGACCAGTTCCTGCGCAGATGCGGCCGTGATCGCGCCAAGGGCGACCGTCGTCGTCAATGCGAATTTTCTGAACACAAGCAAACCTCCCCGCCTGGTTGTTCTGGTCGGTCGCCGCAGGCGCTCGACAGTATCCGACTCTGGCAGTCTGGCATATGTCTTTTGATAAAGATACCAGAAAGCCATATGAAAGATATAATTCGCAATGCCCGCACGATTGCGGTAATGACGAAGGGCGGGCGGATCATTCAGCGACAAGGGCCAAGCTTGGACGAGGAACCGATAAGATACTGGGAAAACGACCGGATCGGACGCGGCATGCGGCAATGGCGGCGCGAGGTGCCGCAGATCGACAGCAGCGGCAAGGCAGTCGTCGGCCGCGTCCTGCATCTGCAAGAGGTCATCATCGACAAGGTGAACCGCAACCTTGCACGATTCGGGCTGAAGTTCCCGACCTATGCCATCCTGGCCACGATCCGCGTCAGCGGCCCGCCCTATCGCATGACGCCCAGCGAGTTGCTGTCCGCCATCGTCATCTCCTCGGGCGGGCTGTCCAACCTGCTGCGCAAGCTGGAAAGGGACGGGCTGGTGCAGCGCAGCGCCGACAAGCGCGACGGCCGCGGCGTCATCGTCGAGCTGACCGAAAAGGGCATCGCCCTGACCGATGAGAGCATGGCCGCCCATGCGGCGCTGGAGCGCGAACTGATCGCGGCGCTGTCGCCGCAGGATTGCGAAAGCATGGCGCGGATGCTGAGCGTGCTGATCGCCACCAACAGCGCGGGATAGCGGATGGACCACACCCGCCACGCCGTCAACATCGACGAGATCGAACGGGCGGCGCGGCGCTATCTGCCGGGTTTCCTGTTCGACTTCATCGCCGGCGGCGTCGATGGCGAGGCGGGGCTCATGCGCAACAGGCAGGCATTCGCCCGCCACCGGCTGGTGCCGCGCTATCTGCGCGACGTCTCGCGCCGCTCGCTGAGCACCCGCATTCTGGGCCGTGAATACGCGATGCCCCTGGGCATCTCGCCGACCGGTCCGGCGCAGTTGTTCCGCCGCGATGCCGACCGGATGCTGGCTCGCGCCGCACGCGAGGCCGACATTCCCTTCGTCCTGTCCGGCGCCGCCGGTGCCTCGCTCGAGGAAATCGCCGCCATCGCGCCGGAACACGGCTGGTTCCAGCTTTATCCCGCCCGCGACCGGGCCATCACCCGCGACCAGATCCGCCGCGCCGCCGATGCCGGCATCCCGGCCCTGGTGCTGACCGTCGATACGCCGGTAACGCCCAAGCGCGAACGACACCTGCGCAACCGGATCTCGGTCCCGTTCCGGCCCGGCCCGGCGCTGTGGCCGCGCCTTGCGAAAGAGGTGCTGCTGCACCCGGAATGGTTCCTGCGCTTTCTGCTGGGCGGCGGCATGGAGGCGATGGGCAACTGGGCGCCCCATGCGCCCAAGGGGGCCGGCGCCTCGGAAATCGCGGCCTTTTTCTTTGACCAGGCCTTCGCGCCGGGCGAAAGCGGCACGTTGTGCTGGCAAGACCTTGAAGCCTGCCGCGCCCTCTGGCCCGGGCCGCTGATCGTCAAGGGCATCCTGCACCCCGAGGATGCCCGACGCGCGGCCTCGCTTGGCGCGGATGCGATCATGGTCTCGAACCACGGCGGCAAGGCGCTGGATGCGGCACCCGCGGCGCTGGACATGCTGCCGGCGATCCGGCACGCGGTGGGACCGGATTATCCACTGTTCCTTGACAGCGGCGTGCGGCGCGGGTCGGATATCGTCATCGCGCTGTGCCTTGGCGCGGATTTCGTCTTTGCCGGCCGGCCGACGCTTTACGGCACCGCCGCCGGAGCCGAGGCGGGGGCCCGCAAGGCCCTGTCCATCCTGCGGCAGGAAACCGATCTGGTCATGGCCGGAATCGGCTGCACCTCGCCGGCGGAGCTGGGGCCTGATTATCTGACAATGGGGGACGCGTGATGGAAAAACGACGACTGGGACGCTCTGACCTGCTGGTGCCGCCGGTGGTGTTCGGCGGCAACGTCTTCGGCTGGACCGTGGATCGGGCGACGGGCTTCGACCTGCTCGACCGCATGGTCGAACAGGGGCTGACGATGATCGACACCGCCGATGTCTATTCCGCCTGGGTCGAGGGTCACAAGGGCGGCGAATCCGAGGTGCTGATCGGCGCATGGCTGGCCAGCCGCGGCGGGCGCGACCGGGTGATCCTGGCCACGAAATGCGGGATGCGCATGGGCGACGGCAATCGCGGCCTGTCGGCACGCTGGATCGAGCAGGCGGTCGAACATTCGCTGCGGCGCCTGGGGACCGATTACATCGACCTCTACCAAGCGCATGAACCCGATCCCGAGGTGCCGCTGGAGGAAACCATGACCGCCCTTGCCCGGCTGGTTCAGGCCGGCAAGGTCCGCGTGCTGGGCAACTCGAATTTCTCGGCCGCGCAGACCGAGGCGGCCCTGGCCGTCAGCCGCGATCTGGGCCTGCCCCGGTTCGAAAGCACGCAACCCGAGTTCAACCTGATCGCACGGGAGGGCTTCGAGGGCCCGCTTGCCGATCTGTGCCGGCGCGAAGAGATCGGCGCCATCAGCTATTACGCGCTGGCCGCGGGCTTCCTGAGCGGCAAATACCGCAGCGAGGCGGATGTTTCCGGCGCACGGGCCGGGCGCGTGGCCGCCTGCATGACACCGCGGAACATGCGGATCCTGCAAACCCTGCTGGATGTCGCCGAGGCCGAGGGCGTCCCGCCCGCCGCGGCGGCGATCGCATGGGTCCGCGCCCAGTCGGGCATCACCGCCCCGATCGCCAGCGCCACCAGCCTGGCGCAGCTGGACGCGCTGATCCTTGCAGCGCGACACCGGCTGTCGCCGGAATCGCTTGGCCGGCTGAATGCCGCCTCGCTTCACGGCTGATGGCCGACGGGCCTGGGATCGCGGGTTTAACGGCCCCGCGGTCATCAGGCCCGATCACAGGGGCGGGACGGAGAATTGCGGCCTTCGCGCCCCGTTTTGCCCGGTCGCCGTGAACGCCCCCGCCGTATCCAGCGCCTCGCGGATGGTCGCGTCCATGTCCAGATAGCGATAGGTGCCCAGCCGGCCGATGAAGGTCACCTTTTCCTGCGCCCGGGCCAGTTCGACATATTGCGCCAGCAGGGATTTCTCCCGGACCAGCCGGATCGGATAATAGGGAATGTCCCCCGGCCCGGCGGCGCGGGAATATTCGCGATAGCAGGTGCTGCCCCCATGGCTTTCCCAGGGCGAGAAGTGCTTGTGCTCGGTGATGCGCGTCCAGGGCACCTCGCGGTCGGCATAGTTCATCACCGCACAGCCCTGGTAATCGCCCCGATAGGTGAAACGCTCGAAATCCAGCGTGCGATAGCCCAGCCGGCCCAGTCTGTAGTCGAAGAACCCGTCCAGCGGCCCCGACCAGAACAGGTGATCGGCCCGGTCGGCCATCTCGGGCCGATAGGGGGCCTCCAGCTCGACCGAGATCCGCGGATGGTCGAGGATCGCGGCAACCATCGCCGTATAACCCGCGCGCGGCATGCCCTGGAAACGGTGGAAAAAGTAATTGTCGTCATAGTTGAAGCGCAATGGCAGCCGCTTGAGGATCGAGGCGGGCAGGTCGCGCGGCGAGCAACCCCATTGCTTTTCGGTATAGCCCTTGAAGAACGCCTCGTAGAGTTCGGGGCCGACGAAGCGCAGCGCCTGTTCCTCGAAGGTCTGCGGGTCGGTGATCGAGCGGTCGGCCCTGCCTTCGATGAAGGCGCGCGCCTCGTCCGGGCGCAGGGTCTTGCCGAAGAACTGGTTGATGGTGTGCAGGTTCACCGGCAGGGAATAGACCGCACCCTGCGAGGTGGTCTTGACCCGGTTCTGGAAGGGCACGAACTCGGCGAAGCGGTTGACATAGGCCCAGACCCCCTCGTCGTCGGTGTGGAAGATATGCGGGCCGTAAAGATGCAGCATGACGCCGGTTTCGGGGTCGCGCTCGGTATGGCAATTGCCGGCGACATGCGGGCGGCTGTCGATGATGCGGCAGTCATGGCCGGCTTCGGCCAGCTGGCGCCCGATCACCGCACCCGACAGTCCCGCGCCCACAAGCAGTATCTTCATTCTTTCCCTTCCCGCATCCCCGCCCGCCGGAGCGGGGCGGGGCGATCGGAGTCGCCGCTCATGCGCCATGGCTCGTGCCGGCAATATCGGCGAAGGCTTATACCACGCGTCGCCGCGAGGCGCATCACCGCTCGCAATGCCAGCCGGCATCGTCCCGGCCGATAGCCGCTCCGCCATCGGCATATCGGCGCCGCCGTCGGCAACATCGCCGGCGAAGCGCGCGATCTTCGGCATTTCCGCGCTTTCACGGGCAGGCTTTGCCGCGCCTGCATATCGCCTGCCTCATCGTCGAAAGCGGAAGGCACGCCCAGCCGTCCGGCCGGCTCAAGGGCCGGTCAGCCCTCGATCCTTCCCTTAGCGGCCCGCCATGCGTCGCCGGGCGCGATGCGGCGTTGCAGGCACAGCCGGGCCAGCCGCAAGGCTCCGGCACGCGCGGGAATCCGGCGGTCGATGTTCACTATGCCGCGGAATTCGGGAACAAGCCCGGGAAAGCTCCTGCGCAGATGGTTGCCCAAGGCATAGGCGGTCATGATCCTTTCGGCCAGAAAGCCCAGATAGCGGCGCTGATAGCCATCCCTTTCGTGCATCTTCAGCCGGGCGCGCGTCTCGGCCAGGATATCGAACAGCAGCGCGCTGTAATGGTCGAAGACCGGGCGCGACATGACGAACATGTTGCCCATCACGAAACGGTTGCTGCGCAAGGCGCGATCCAGGTCCGGACGGAAATGCGGATGCCGCTCGGCCACCACCGCGCGCAGCACCGCCAGATCATGCCCGTGATGGAAAACCCGGTAATGCAGGCCCAGCGGCAACGACAAGCGAGCGGGCCGCGGCACGATCAGCAGCGGCCCGGCAGGGCGCGCGAACCGCGCCGCGACATCGGTGCGATATGCCGCCGCGTCGAAATCCGGCAGGTAGCGTTCGGCATGGAAATGCGCGTTCAGCCTGCCGGTGAAATCGAACAGCCGGCGATAGTGCATCAGCCCGACCGGCCCCGTGCAGGGCAGGTTCTTCCACGCCCAGTAATGCGCCGTCAGCTCGCAATATTCGGGGTTCAGGGCCGAGATGTTGTCGCCCGTATCGTCGCCCGCCATGTCCGGCAGAACCGTCCCTGCCCCGGCCCGCCCGACATGGATCGGCATCAGGCAGGGGCCGGCCAGAACCGGATGCGGCGCGTGATAAGCGATCAGGATCCGCGCGCCCCCGCCCTCGTCGTCCCTGCCCCCGCTGTCCATGCCGTCATCCTTCGCGTATCAAAGGGCTGCGCAGGGGGCAGCGTTAGCAAGTGCAGGCGGGGAAAGGAATAGGGCGGTGGCGGGAAAACGGAAGACCGTGATGTTCGTGGGCGGCAGCCTGATGCCCTTCTGCCGCTTCCGCCGCGCTCTGATCGAAAAGCTGGTGCATGATCACGGCTGTCGTGTCATCTGCGCCTATTGGGGGGATCGCGCGGACGGGTTCTTCGCTCCCTTCGATCTGGAGGGGGTCGTCTGGCAGGATCTGGGCGGCGATCACGCCAGCCCTCCCGGCATTGCCGATCTGCCCCCGTTGGCCCGCCTGTTCCGCACCATCCGCCGCCACAGGCCGGATGTGATCTGCTGCTTCAACGCGAAGCCGATCGCTCTGGGCCCGCGCATCGCCCGTCTGGCCCGCCCCGGTGCAAGGATCGTCGCGCTCATGGAGGGCCTCGGCTCGGCCCTGTCCTTCCTGCTGGACGCATCCGGCCCGAAGCGGCGCGTTTTCCGCACGCTGACCCGGCCGGTGGATCGCTGGGTGTTGCTGAACGACCGCGATGCCGGGGTGATCCTGGACCTTCACCCACAGCAGCGGGAAAGCATCTCCACCCTGCCCGGCATCGGCATCGACCCGGATCATTTCAGCCCCGGCCCCGATCTGCTTGCCCAAAGGCGGCTGATCTTCGTCGGCCGCCTGGTGCCGGAAAAGGGGATCGACATGTTCCTGGCACTGGCCCGGCATCTGCGCGGCAGCGATTGGCGGCTGGCCGTAGCGGGCCTGCCCACGCCCCACGGCATCGCCCCGGCCGAGATCGAAAACTGGCTGCGCGAGGGCCTGCTGGAATCCTGCGCACCCGTGCACGACATGGCCGCCTTCTACCGCCGCGCCTCGGTCCTGGTCTTTCCCTCGCGCTACGAAGAGGGCCTGCCCGCCGTGATCATGGAGGCGCAGGCGAGCGGCCTGCCCTGCCTCGTCCGCGACACCCCCGTCCTGCGCGGCACGATCCGCCACGGCGAAACGGGCTTTCTCGTCTCGGGCGAGGATCCTTCCGATTGGGCCGCGGCGCTGAAGCGGCTGGAGGAACCGGCCACGTTCGCAGCCTTCTCGGCTGCCGCGCGGCGCCATGCGGTGGAACAGTTCGATCAGGACCGCATCAATGCCCGGCTGATCGGGCTGCTGCTTCAGGCATAGCGCCCTGCTTTTTGCGTCGGATTTTCTGCTTTAGCGTTCGAGGAGTTTTCGGTGGTTTCTTTCGAGCAGTGCCAGGCCGGCGAGCAGCAGGGTCAGGGCGACGCCGACCACGAATGCGCGGCTGAGA